>NZ_PUJV01000001.1:0-365721 GCF_011189495.1 Photorhabdus stackebrandtii | reverse complement strand
ATCGGATGGAAACATTATTAAAAAGCGAATTAGGTTTTATCCCCAACTAAACGGCCAATAAGATAATTAATATGACTGAACACACTATTTCACCCCGTGCCGGCGTTGCCTGCATGACCTGTAACAATCCGGATCCCTGCATCTATAAAATAAGCGTCACTTTTGGTCAACATACTCAAGTCTGGCCTGAAAAGCCGGCAATTAAAATGGACCTGATTGATCATGGGAAAGGACAAAAAGGCACAATACACATTGAAGATAAATGTCATAACGCCCCTAAACATCATGCTGTGCTGACCGGGGGACAAAAAGAGGCAACCATAGCGTTTAATACGCCTCAAGCGGTCACGTTATTCTATAAAGATAAGTCAGAAGACACGGAGATTGAAAATGGTTTGCAAAGTGTCTGGTCGTATCTGTCTAATCTTGCCAACCCGACGGATATGTACAGCGATCCCCGTTATTATCAGTTAATAGCGCAGGGATGTATCAGTGCGCAAAAATACGCGACGATGGCAGTTTACCCCTCAGTCAGTTTTATGGTTTCTGTCGGATTCAGCTTTGATTTTTCTCATGGTCAACGGTCAATGAAGGAACGGCGTGATGAACAGGCAAAAGCGCGTAATACCATGGAAAATGTTAAACCTAAAAATGGCAATAAACTGCGTGCAGGGTGGACCGTCAATACGGATGAATTTTATATTTCCAGAGAGACGGCGCTTCATGTTGAGTATGCGTTAACGGTTCAGGATATAGATTATTCAGCCAAATTTGCCGAAGTTAACAAGGTCAGGAAAACCCGGCAGAGTTTAGACGCCATCAAGCGGGTGGAAAAACTGTTAGGTTATACAAAAAAATACCTGGTGCCTGCTCCTGACTCAAACGGTAAAGGGACCCGTAATTACCTGCTGTTTGACCTGAATATAACCCCCATCAATATCGGACTGGCTTATGCTTATGACCGCACCACCTCAGTCGATGACAGTAGCCATTTTTTGGGTTTCAGTGCCGCCCCTTTTATGGGCATGAGCGCAAAACTGGATCTCATTCAACTGGGTGCCGCGTATTGCAAAATAGACAGTATTGTCGCCAAATTCAGGGAAGCGCTGGCACGCAGAAATGCGAAGGATGAAAACTATTTAGAGCTTGAATGTTGCATTATTTTGACCTGTAACCTGTCCTTTCAGCTCGGGGCGGCCTATAAACAAAAACAATGGACATTCGATGCCGGTGATAAGAATGATCTGAAATTGGGTCTGGCAGGGAAAATAAACGCGGCCTTTAAAACCCATATTATGATCATGGAAATTGCGATGAGTGCTGGCGGGGTTATAAAAACGGCGGCGGGTTTTAAACTCGATCAACATGATGGGGGGATTGATCTCGCCGGGTATCATGACGGGATTGTTGCTGAGATTGAGGTAGCTGCGGATATGAAGGCAGATAGACAGAAAAAATCCATGGTTAAAATCAAAAAGAAGTGGAAATGGATTATTGCCGATCCGTTAAAAGTCAGTGAATCCCCATTAAGAATTAATTTGATAGGAGAAAAACGGCCTGTTGTTCAGCCGGAAATAGTCCCGGGTGCTGAAACTGCATCGTGGGAAATGAATTATGACCCTAACTCTAAACCTAAGCTGGATAAAATCCCATTTATCAATGCGGGATTCCCAAGAATGTAAGCAAGAGTAAAAGGATAAAAAATGAAATTAAAACTGTTATTACTGTTATCAGGAGTGATTTTTATGTTAAGTGCTCAAGCAAATGAACCGAGGCTATACATTCGTAGTTTATTCGATATTCAGTATGCCTTTTGTGCCATTAAAACTAATGATGTACTGGGAATGGATAATCGAGATTCGGCCCGGGAAGGTCGGGGATTTGGTAGCGCCAGCACAGCTTCCATGTTGTTAATGGCTAATGGCGAAAACGAAATCAGTTTGGAATTCGGGGCATTGGACTGGTTTGCATCAGATGAAGTGTCAGATAAAGCCCGCGCTCACTTTAATCCTGAAGCGAAATGCAAGCTGGAACTGACCGCTATGCGAGGTAAAAAGAGTGAAGTGCTGACGGCAATTGAAGTGGCAATGGATAAAAACGGCCAACCGGTGGCAACCACACCAATGAATGAAACTAAATATGCCGCTATCAGCACGCCGGTTGTGCGCCATGTGATACAGGCAGACAATGTAGAAGCTGGGCATATAGAGAAAAAATACTTTGATCCCAAAGAATTTCCACCCAATATGACTTTATACCGGTTTAGCCGTAGCGTAAAAATCAGCGGCTTGCCTGATTGGGAATGGGTGAAGGCAACGCCCTACACGGATACGTCTGAACAACGTCAGCAACTGCAACGGGCTTATATGGCGGTCTGGAAAACCTATAATACCAAAGATATAAATACCATCCGGGAACAACAAAAAACGGCGCTCAAAGCCTGGGCTTGGGCCACTGGTGAAAGTGAAGAGAGTATTTTCACTAGTAAACCAATTTACAGTAATATCAAAGCAAAAAACTTCAAAATGATACCGATTAATTGGGATGACTACCGAGTTAAAATAATGAATCAGGGCAGGATGGTTAAATTGGTGAATAAATCAGATCCTGAGAGTTCCCCAATATCTTATTATTACATTGATGATGAAGATGGGGAAACAGTTCTGGCTACTACCACACCAATCTTCTCATTAATTAACGGTCGTTTTGTCCAGGTGATTTAATGGATGTAATATCGGGTTATTTAGCCCGATATTCTTTCTTAATGGATAATGCAGTAAAAATTGGTAACATCGGCACAGCGTATATAGCGAAAGTGAGGCGACACCGATGATTGTGGATTTTTACAGTATTAAAGTTGGATAATATCCCATTTATCACCCTCCCCCAGGAATGTAAGAATAAAAAATGCGATTAAAATTGTTATTACTATTATTAGGATTAATTATTATGTCCGGCGATAACTCACATGAACCAACTATTAGTAATAGGTGAATTCACATAATAAATGCAACATCGTTAATCTGGAAATAAACATGTTCGTATTCCTTTAAATAATTCATTCGGTGTTTTCCCTCCCCGTGTTTTTCAGGGGGTTATTAAATGAGTTTACTGATTTATTTAAACACCATTTGAATAGATGTCGATCGGTAAACTGTTTTTTTCGGTGATTCGTTAACAACTGAGGATAAAAAACAGATATCCATTAATGCCAGATTTTGAAAAGGTACAGAGTAACTAAAAACGGCTGATTCCCTATCATGTTTAATGTATTTATAAACGACGTTATCCTTCGCTTATTTTACATTTACCTGTCCTGCCATAACCATTTAAAAGTATGAAAACAGATGTATTAAAGCTTTTATATAAAAGACGGATTTAACTATAAGTGCAGTTTTTTAAATGACACTAACCATGAACAGAAAACTTAAAATAAATCAGCGAGAAAAAGAATATTATCCGAAAAAATATAACGGGGTATCTTTATATCACCAAGCTATTTACGGATTGATTTATGAAGATAAAAGACTTATAAAAACTGTTCATAATTGCCAGTAAAACAACGCCAGTAAAGATAAAATCGAATATGATTAACATTGATTAAATGTAAAAGGTAGATCAGCATTTATATACCGATATAATCTTTGATTATCTGATTCGAGCTTATAGTGAAATAATTAAGGATGTTGCGCTTGTATCATAGTAATTATGGTGGTTAGCTACCATCATATGAGATTTTCACAGATATGAAAGGTATGTATTTATTTGTAATTTTTATTCCGTGGAATTACTGATTTATCTCTCGAAAATAACAGTACACCGACAAGAACAATATTCTGTGGGCCATTTATTATCAGCCCACAGGAAATATTAACTATTCACTATTTCAAGCTAACCGCCAGTTTTGCGCAGATTGCTGTAATGTCCAAAGATCATGGTAAATCCCTCGATTTGCCAATAATTGCTGGTGTTGTCCTTGCTCTGCAATTTCACCATTATTCATCACCACAATTTTGTCTGCATATTCAATGGATGACAATTTATGTGCAATAACCAACACGGTTTTATTGGCTATCAATGACTGCATCGCTAATTGGATATCTCTTTCATTTTCTGGATCGAGCGAAGCCGTTGCTTCATCCAAAATAACCAGAGGCGCATTTTTGAGTAATGCCCTTGCGATAGAAAGCCGTTGCAATTCTCCACCAGAAAGGCGTATCCCATCGGCACCGATTTCCGTATTCAATCCATCAGGCAATTTATTCAGTAAACTATCCAATCTTGCCAAACAGCAGACATGCAATAATTCTTCATCACTGGCATCAGGGCAAGCAATTCGCAGGTTATTACCAATCGTATCATTTAGCATGTAATGACTCTGGAATACCACACTGATATATTGCTGCCAATATTCCACCTCCATCGAAGCAATATCGACTTTCTGGTTGTCGCCGCCTACCCAAATACGTCCTTCAGAAAGTTGCCAAAAACGGGCTATTAGTGCAGCCAGCGTTGATTTTCCTGAACCAGATGCCCCAACCAAAGCGGTCACTTTATTCGCCTCAATAGTTAGATTTATTCCTCGAAAAATTTCTGGTTTATCGGGATAAGCAAAATACACATTATCTAATTCAAGCGTCATATTATTGAGCTGCGGCCGGGTATTTCCCTGCGATAATTCAGGCAATTCAAATACTTTTTTAACCCGTTCTGTTGCCAGACTAAAATAATTCAATTCAGCCAGAAACATTGACATATTCAATAATGGCCGGAAAAAACGTACCGCCGCAATAAGAAATACCAGTACCTCCGCTAATGACAAGGTGTGCCCCAACCACCCCCAAGTCAGTGCGATCAATAATACGATAAATCCGCATTCCACCAACAAATTAAAACTGTATATCGGCCAGACGCCCGCTTTTTCAGCCGTTAGCGATTGCTGATAAGTCGTCGTAAGTACATTATTCAAACGGCCAAAAGCCTGACCAAGCATCCGATAAGATTTCAATACCTTCAGGCCATCAATATACTCCATCAAAGCATCATTAAGTTTGAACAGTAATTGCTGCATCCGACTTTGCCAACGGCGCGCATATTGTCGCATCAGTAAATAAGCACACACCGCCAAAGGTAAAGTTGAAAGCATAGCCAGTGCCATACGCCAATCTTTTAATAATAATCCGATAGAAAAAAAACAGAGTACGGAAGCCGTTGCAATTATTGGTGCATACAAGTGCGTGAAGATATGTTCGATCATATCGATATCTTTCAGCAATGTATTATTAACGCCACTCATATCCGTCCGCTGAAAAAACCCCATCGGCATACGGCGTAAATGTTCTCCCAGATTTTTACGTAATGTACGCCCGGCATCGAAACCAATCTGTGCAATATTGAAATAAAGTGTACGAGCCAGTAATACCCGAACCAACATCAGAGCCGCACAACCGCCTACCAGTTTAAACTGATACATCATATCGGGCATATCAGAGAGCATGTCGAGAATGATGTAGTAAAGAAATGCGTAAGGCGCTGATGCCAGAAAAGCATCCAATATGGAGAGGGCCACCATACCTGAAAGCCCTTTCAGTGGTTTTCCAACCAGACGGGAAAGATTAAACGCCTTAAACATGTGAAACCTCCTGGTTACGCATAGCCACATGCCAGCTTTTTGCCGCCTGATGAGCATCCCACATATTTTGATAAAGTCGGCACTCCTGCAAAAGTTGCTGATGCGTTCCTTCAGCCACTTTACCTCCATTATCCATCACAATGATTTTATTAACATTGACCAAAGTATTCAGCCGATGAGCAATCACCAGCACCGTGCGCCCTTTCATCAAATGGGACAGTGCCTGCTGGATTTTCACTTCATTTTTCGCATCCGCATAAGCGGTGGCTTCATCCAAAATTAAAACCGGAGAATCTTTTGCTATCGCTCTGGCAATAGAGATCCGTTGAGCCTGCCCGCCACTGAGCGAGCCTTGCTGAACCACGGTTTGATATCCTTGCGGTAATTCACGAACAAATTCATCAACGCAAGCCGCTTTAGCCGCAGCAATAATCTGCGATTCCGTAATATCCTGATTCCCCATCCTGATGTTATTCATAATGGTGTCTTCAAAGATAAATACATCCTGAAAGACAAAACTAACCAGCGACATTAATTGATCCAAAGGCATCGCGGTAATATCGCTTCCCCCAATCAAAATACAGCCTTGCTGATACTCATATAACCGGGGAATAAGTTGAGCCGCGGTTGTTTTCCCGGCCCCAGAAGGGCCGACAATCGCGGTAATTTCCCCTTGCCGCGCGGTGAAAGAGAGAGCATCTACCGTAGGAATAACCGCATTATTATGGCTGAATGTGACATGTTCAAAACAGATGTCACTACCATCAATTGGCTGTGGAGCACCGCCCTCCCGTTGCCGGGGCTGCTCAGAAAAATCACGGATATTTTCCACACCTTTTAGCATTTGGCTGAACATACCCGCAAATTGCAGCAGGTTGTAGAGTGGCTCCATCAAGCCAATTCCCAACAGCATGAAGATAAATAATGTCGCCAGCGCCACATCCCCTTGGGCATACAGCCAGATACCAACGGGCATAATACATAACAATCCCAAATCCAACGCCAGCTTAAACAATGCCGCAGGCGTTCGGGTATCGACAAGCCATCCTGTGACTAATCGATGATGTTGTTCCACGGCATTGGCATACCGCTGATGGGAGTCGACTGTCATATTGAAAGCTTTGACCAGTGGCATACTTTTCACAAAATCCACCACGCTGGTATGCAAATCTGCTACAACCTGATGATAAGCTCTGATACGCGAATCAAACCCCTTGAAAATCCAGCACTGCATGGCAATGGCTACCGGCAAAGGGATCAACGCCAATAACGCCAACCTCCAGTCAAAGAAAAACAGCAATGTGGCCGCTGCCAGCGGTGAGACAATAGCAGCAGCAATATCCGGTAAGTGGTGAGCAATGAATGTTTCGATTCTACCAATATCGTCTGAGATGATTTTCTTCATTGTTGCAGAGGTATGACGATTAGATGTCCCCAACGGTAAATCACCCACTCGTGCAATCACTTTACGGCGTAATTCAAACAGAAGCTGGAAAGCCGCTTTATGCGATAACAAACCGGAAAATAGTTGCAATATGATCTTACCCGCCAACGCCATGACTGCCAGACCGACCAACCACCATACCTGTGATGCAGCCGCATCCGGCTGATGCAGAAAAGTATCTATCAGGCGATAGATCAACACATAAGGCACCAACGCCAACAAAGAGTAGATAACGGCTAAGGTCATGGAAGCGATCACGCTTTTCTTTTGAGTCCCGATCAGTTTCATCAACCAAGAAAAAGCGCTGTCATCTGATTTCATTGTGGTACCTCAACTCGCTGAGGTTGAACCGACGGGCGGTTAATGATCGACGAAACCAGACGGAAACAAACTGCCACAATAACAATTGTGGTCACACTTCCTACCACCGCCGCATAGAAAGCATGGGTGAATCCCCAATAGTGTGCCAACGTTCCGGCAATGACCATTGCCGCACTACTACCAAGCACTTCACAACATTGCAGCAAGGTAAAATTGGTTCCTGGCTGAATAACATCCTGTTTGCTATCACCTTCACTCCAGCACATGAAACAAGAGAAGAAAGAGACGCAGCTCAGATTGAAAAAGAAACCTTCCAACATAAAGAAGATAAAGACCATAGTGGGATCTGTTGATGAGACAGTGAGTGAAATCGCCAGCCCTAACCAACATAACGCACTGGCAATCAGCCCACTTAATGCCAAAGTCGGGCTGGAAAACCAGCGATGAAGAAAACCCGCCGCCAACGCGCCAGTGATATAACTGATAATTAACACACTGCCGGAAATCAGAGCAATAAATTCCAGATTAACGCCCATATCTACGAGGAGAGGTGATATCAACCCAGCACCAAGTGTGCTAGCGAACTTAAACAACAATGCCATCAAAATAACCGGCAAACTTCCCTGACGGCGGAATATTTTCCAAACGGAAGCACTACCCGGTTTAACGGGAAGCTGCTGATCGATATTGAATTTGTCCTTATTAAGCATAAATGGAATATGGCAAACAATCTGAACCAGTAAAAAGAACAGCACCATGTTGTGCCAACCCACAGAGCTGAAAACATAAAGGCTGAGAATACCACCAACCAGCATTCCCAAACTAAACCCAGCAACTTGACCGACATTCACTTTAACATGACGGCTGCCGGCAAAAGTGCGTACTGCCAGAGCATCAACCGCAACATCCTGGCTGGCATAAAGAAGATTAATGAATGTGAGTATGATCAGCAAACCGATGACATCAGTTTGTGGGCTGAAAAACCACAGAGAAGCGACAGCAAGCAATGAAAGTATTTTAAATAGTTGAATCCAGGCTAATCCGGCAGAAAGTTTGCCAAATCCCCACGGTTTATGGTTTTCAATGAAAGAAGCCCAGATAAATTTGAATGCCCAAGGTAACATGCATAAACCAATAAGACCGATAAACTGCATATCAGCCCCTTGCTGCCGTAAAATCCCCGGCAAAGCAAAAATTGCCAACCCCAGAGGAGCACCTTGCGCGCAATAAAGGCCAAATAAACCAACAAGGTTATAATTATATTTCATGATATTTCCTAAATTTATTGATTGCGCAATGATACTATGAAGCAGCAATATTACTATTGATATAGTCAAATAAAACTGAAGATTGATCATTGAGGTAAAAATGCCCGCCATCAAATACTTTCAGTTCAAATTTATCGTTAGTTATCCACTGCCACTGCGCCATCTCTTCCGGAGAAACTTCCGTATCACGTTCCCCAGCGCAAGCAAATACCGGGCAATCAAGTTGTTGTTGGCAACGGCGTTGATATGTTTCAATAGCCTGAAAATCCGCACGGAAAATGGGCATTAACAATGCCTTTAATTCAGGCATGGTCTGATAATCAATCGCAGAGCCACCCAGAGAAGTAATTTTGTTCAGCAGTTGCTGCTCATCCCGACGGTGATAATCATTACCACTATTTTTGTGTGGCGGCAGACGGGCAGAAACAAATAATGCGCGAATTTTTCTACCCTGCTGTTGCATACGCAATGCCACCTCAAACGCCAGCGCAGCGCCCATGCTGTGCCCGAAAAAATAAGTCGGACGTAAAGGCAAAATATTCAAGGCCTCGACCAAGTTGTCTGCTAACTGATGAATACAAGTTTGCAACGGCTCGCTAATCCGCGAGCCATGTCCTGGTAATTGAACGGCATAAACCGCAGTATCTTTTGAAATTCCGTCACGCCAGGGGATAAAGTATTCTGCTCTGCCCCCGGCATAATGAAAACAGATCAGTTGGCTACCGGTTCCCGGTTTTATCAGTCGCACTGCTCTATCAAGCGATACGTTATCAAACATAGTGAACATCCCCCTGTTGTTGCAGAAATTCGCTGATCTCCGGTTGAGGTGGAACAGGATCAGGCACATGCAAACTTTCTGGGTTACCAACCTTACTCATTAAGGTTTTCCAAACAGAGGCCATTGTCAGTAAATATTGCGCCATGCGGGGATCAGGCCGTTCAATCTGTATGGCAAATTGCCGCAAAGCATGACGAATAGCCTCGGGCCAGTGCTGATTCGTGATCTGTTCCAGACTTGGACAACAGTCATACAACGAAACAGAAGTTGGCGGTTTAAAGTAATGGGCAGCCTGTTGTGGTAATAGAGGCTCCCTTACCCCACTGGTTGTACGCTGACGTGGTATATGGAAGCGTGAATTCCACAACACCGGACCATGTGTATTCACCAACAGCAAATTACCACTGGGCAGACCGACGCAAATACGTTGCATAATGTGGAAATGGTTATCAGGATCGCCGGGATCAAGCTGATTCTGCAAATTCAGGATTAATGGGATCCCCATAATAACCCCTTGAATAGTGGTATAAGGCGGATAACTGGTGGCCTGAGTCAGCAATTGTTTATCCCAGTGATGTGCGTCGCCAAAAGCAAAAGGGGTGAATTTTCCTAATGCACGTCCCAGAATATCCAGTAAACCGCAAATCACTTGAACGCCACAGGTAGCTTCAATAAATAAAGGTTGCTGATGCTGCATAGCCTGTTGCAAATAATCAGTAAATTGCCGTACTGCCGGAACATTCGGATAGTGCGTATTGACGGAGTAACAGCAATTATTCTGGCGAGCCAGTTTCAAACATTCCGCCACATCACGCTGATAAACCGGATGTTCCTGTAAAACATGAATTCCTCTGCTCAACAATTGTTTTGTCAGTTCACTGCCCGCGCCACCGACAATGGCAGAACGTACCACGACACAGGCAATATCAATATCATCCGGCAACTGGGAAACGTGTTCATACAAAGGTACCTGATATTCAGCCGCCAGCCGCTGCGAGCGCTCACTGCCACGGGCAATAATGCCCGCCAATTCAAAACCAGGAAAATGGGTTTTAAACGCTGACAAATAAACCTGACCGAACAACGTACCACAGACGACGACACGTAATGGACGACTCATAGTTCCCCCTCAACATAATCTGCACTTTGACGCGGTTTTATTTCTATCTGCCAGTATTCAAAGGCCCCCATGTGCTCAAGCCCTGACAATAACTGCTCTGCATCAGCTAAATCAGACAGCCATTTCAACCCTGATTGTGGTGTTTTGAGCATCATATCCGCCGCCAATGCAGCAACGATCCCGGTAAAACGGTAACTATCAGTAAAACGCCCTCTGGCAATGAGAGTCACGGGTTGCCCCACCAATACACCTTCTGCTTCCAGCAAAATATGTTGCTGTTGACCATAATGATGCGTTAGTTCTTCACTCTGGCTGATCAGCTGTTTAATTCCCTGCTCACCATTAAATTGATCCGTCAGCAATAGCTGACGATCTGCAAGTAAATTAAATGCAGCGAAATCAACCAGATTGAGTTGCCGGGCAACTCTTTCCAACTCAAAACTGAGATATGGCAGGGCATCAAATGCCCTGTTAGCAGTTTCAGGCTGAACATTTTTTTCTATGGCTGCCCGTTGTAACGCTCCTCCAGATAAGATATGACCTGCTTTACCATTCTGCTCATTCAAGCTATCAATAAAGTCAATGGCGGAAGTCACCGTAAAAGGTTCTATTCCGCCAAGATATGACCGCACTTTACCCATTGTTTTCAGCCGGTTCGCGGCTAAAAAAGGTAAGATCGAGGCAAATCCCGGCACATATCCCGCGCCCAAGACACAAGCGGATTTCTGTAATAAAGGGGCTAATTTTTCATCTGCGGCTAATTGCTGCCAGACAACAGGCTCTCCTGCAACATCCAAATAGTGCGTTGCCGAAGCCAATGCTGCTCTGGCAATTCTGTCCTGAATTTGCGAAGCAGGGCCTGCGGCATTAATGATCAAAGAAAACGGCTGACAAAGTTCAGCCAGTGCTTTTTCATCAAATAAATCTATCTGATGATAATCAGCTAATTCAGCACAGGGACGCCGCCCTGCACCTGACACCTGATAACCCAATTGATTCAATGCGGCAACAACAGAGCCTCCAACTGCTCCCGTAGCGCCTATTACCAGAATTTTTCTATCCCGATTCATTTAGTTCACCTGTGCTTTGCACTGTTCAAGATGGTTTACCAGTGGCATCACATTATCTGATTTAATACAGTCAAAATGGTCGCCATTCAGTGAAAGATAATTTATGTTTCCAAGACAATATTGCTGCCAAAATTCTTTCATGTCCTGCTGGAGCGCAGGCAGCAAATAAGTATCACTATTTTGGCAGGCAAACGTCAGATCACCGGCAAAATAATCTGGCTGATAACGGCAAACACCCCGAATGCTGTGACGGAAAACAGAACACATCCGGATCCACTCTTTCTCCGCAATCTCATTTTTACGGATAGCGCTAACCAATTGCTGTAAACGCTGATCTTCCGGGATATCCACCACCGCCATATAAGCATCGGCAAAGGCATCCATTCCGCGGGCACGGGCATATTCAGCGACGGAATGGCGATCAATGACCTCTGGCTTTTCCGCCAGCAAAGCTTCATAAACGGTTTCCAGTTGTTCCTGAGGCAACGACCACGGACATTCCACTGACAATCCCCAGATAATCGCCATATCTATCATCAACGGATCATCAATCAGGTAAGGGATCTGATAACTGCTGGCAATCGTTACTGAAGCAACAGGTGTCTGATTTTCCATCGCCTGACGCGCCATTTCAAAGGCCAATAGCCCACCCATGCAGTAACCAAATAAATGGCAATTGCCAGGCAAAGATTGAATGTCACGCAGATAATGTCGTGCCAATTGAGAGATTAATTGCTCAGACGGAATTTGCAGGAAAGCGTCTGTATCGACCACACTCAGCGCATAAACCGGGCCAGAAAGTTTTTCAGTCAAAGGCAGGCAAGGCAATACCGTACCACTGCCTTCATGCAGAATAACGACCGGATCACCATGACCGTCCTTCAACAACGTCAGACAAGCATGGTTATCTGATGCTCTCTTATCCTGCTCGGACTGCGTACGCAAAAATGCCGCCAGTGCACGAACAGTTGGCTGCTGTAGCACCTGACGCAAGCTGCCTTCCCATGGAACGTTATCCTCCCCAAGCTCCTGACGAATCCGGCTTACCCACTGCGTTATTAATAATGAGTCACCACCGCTGGCGAAGAAATCATCATCAAGACCAATATTATTATGCCCAAGCAGTTCCCAGCACAGCGTCAGTAAGGTCTGTTCCAGTTCGTCACTGCTGTTGCTTTCTGCTACTGGCTCATTCCCGCTATGCTCCGGTAAATCCGGCATACCTTTACGATCAACTTTGCCATTAGCTGTCACAGGCAAACGATCAAGTACGGTAAGGCGAGCAGGCACCATATAAGCAGGCAGTTGTTGTTTTAATGACGCCAACAATTCTGTGCTGTTGCATGGTCTACGGTTGAGATTAAATTGCGCCAAAATAAAACTCTGCCCCAGTTGATAAAGCGCATCTTCTGCTGGCGGATAAGCCCATAACGTCTCCGCACCCACATCGTTCATGGCATTAAGCCAGTTTTTCTGCGGCATAAACGGCGAATCCAGTTCCAGCCGTTCATCGGCAAAATCACTCAGGCCATGCTTAAATTCCATCGAAGTCATCAACTGGTAATTATCCCGTGTTGCTTCAATCACCAGCAGCCATCCATCCGGTGCCAGTAACTGGCGCAGATGTTCTAATCCCTGACGGGCAATAATCGCATTGTGCAAAACATTAGAAGAGACAATCATGTCAAACTGCCCACAATCCAACCCTTGTTCTACCGGTGTACGATTGAAATCAAACAACCGGTAACGAACAAAATCAAACTGCTGATAACGTAATCTGGCCTCATTCAGGAAGAAGGGTGAAATATCGGTAAAGGTATATTCGACGTTCCAGTCTGCCAGTTTCGGGATCAACACGTTACTGGTGCCGCCCACACCAGCCCCAATTTCCAATACCCGCAGGCAACGCCCTTCTTCATGGTTAATCTGAGCCGCTTTTTGTTCAGCCGCAGCCAGCAACAAGCGATTCATCATTTTACTGATCAGATTGTTTTGGTAAGTTTTGATCGCCACATTCAGCTTGCCATCAGGGAACAGCAAATTCAGCGGATCTTCTTTGCCCTGCAACAATTCCGGCAGACACTGGCTACTGCGTTCCAGATAGGTAAGCAAGCCTTGGTCATCATCCAATGCTGACATCAAGTCATAACATTGTTGCCAACACTGCTTGATTTCATACTCTGAAACATCAGCATTGAGCTGGTAATACTCTCCTTGTTGCTGAATTAACTGATGCTGAACCAACGCTCTCAACCACCGGCGTGTTAATTGCCGGTTTTCTGCCGCAATACTGCCGTTTTCCATCACAGAAGCGAGGGTAGCGGGCTTTCCTGCCTGTAAAGCGCCGACATCCACCAACGCACCAACCATATGCAACAGGGCCACACGATCAAGGAACCAAACCAGCTTTTCTACCTTTTGCTTATCTATCGTTGCTTCAATATCGCTGGCAACTGAGCGTACTTTTTGTAATGCAATCTCATAGCGCTGATACAGCTTTTCTGCCCGTTCCAAAGAATTTTCTGTCGCCGCTTCAACAAAAGCGTGTAATCCTTGATTGTGTTTATCCCCTTTTACGACAACCGCAGCCTGAGCCACACTATTATGTCGCTCCAACACGGCTTCTATCTCACCTGTTTCCACCCGATAACCACGAATTTTTACCTGATTATCACAGCGCCCAAGAAACTCAATCACCCCATTGAGGGTATAACGCCCCCGGTCTCCCGTGCGATACCAGCGTTGTCCCTGGCTGTCAGTGATAAAGTGATGGCGAGTTTTTTCTTCATCCTGCCAATAGCCCTGAGCAACACCACGGCCGCCAATCCAAAGTTCTCCCGCAACCCAATCAGGGCAAGGTTCTCCACGGAGATCCAAAATACGGAACTGCTGATTAGCCAATGGCGTGCCATAAGGAATGCTGTTGTGATAGGTTTTTGCCGGTTCTATCGGCCAGATATTTGACCAAATAGCCGCTTCCGTCGCCCCACCCAGGCTGAATTGATAAGCATCTGGCGCATGTTGATAAATAGCGGTTGGCAAATTAAGCGGGATCCAGTCACCAGACATCATCACACAGCGCAAGCGACCAATGGATTCCTGCCCTCCTTCAGACAGGTAGCGGGTCAGCATCGTCATTTGCGCCGGGACAGAGTTCCACAACGTAACCTGATGCTTATCAATTAGCCGCGCCCATTGTGCAGGGTTTTGTAAATCCTGTTCCTGCGGCAATATCAACGCGCCACCTGCGCTAAGTACACCAAAAATATCATAGACAGAAAGGTCAAAACTCAGCCTCGCCAGTGCCAGCATACGGTCAGTCGATGTGACATTCATACGGCGATTGATATCGCTGATGGTATTCAGCGCCGCATCATGGCTTATCATCACGCCTTTCGGTTGCCCGGTACTGCCGGAGGTATAGATAATATAAGCCAGATTATGCGGGTCATTTTGCTTCACTGACACAGCGGAAGTAATTGCCAGTTCTGACACATTCTCGGTGCTGGCAGCATTAAACCCCTGTTCCCGTAACTGTTGAGCCAAAACCTCATTATCTGTCAATACTGCACTAACCTGTGCATCAGTAAGAATTTGCAATATCCGTGGCAACGGCTGTGAAATATCAAGTGGCAGATAAGCACCACCAGCGATTAAAATCGCCAGGGCTGTAATAACCTGCTCCGCACTTTTTTCCATCAATATCGCGCTATGTCCACCTTGGGGTAAAAACGCGGCCAGTTTTGTTGCACGTGTTACCATTTGTTGATAGGTCATCTGCCCACATGCATCAATCAGCGCCAATGCATCAGGCGTTTTACCGGCCTGTTCCAAAACACCCTGATGTAATAGCGCCGATTTAATCATTTCCTCAGTCGCATTAACCTGTTGCCGTGTTTTTTGCTGGTATTCCGGCAGATTAATGACGAGTACCTGATCCCACACATCAACCTGTTCCAATACCTGATATATCGCGCCAGTAAAGCAACTGAACATATCGCGGATCAGATCTACTGGGAATACACCCTCCATGATATCCCAGTTGATCAATAACCCTCCATTACGGGCCATCACCTGGCAATCAATCCATACCTGTGGAGTCTGACTGATACCATAGCCAATCTCAATATCCATCGGTAATTGGCTGATAATGTCCTGCGCCTGCTCTTTACCCTCGCCAACTAATGCACTGGTAAATACTATCGGCATTCTCGCAGCTTCTGCTCCCCTCTGTCGTGCCAGCTCACGCATCACCTCAATACCACTGAATGCGTTATGCTCCAAATCCTGCCACAGTTGCGCCTGTAGATTTTTCACCCGCTCCAGCAATGAGAGGGGCTGACTGATATCCGCCTGCAATAGGCTAACGCTGGTAAAATCCCCAACCATCCGGTGAATATCTTCATGAAGATCACGGCGGTTCATTACTGTCAGATTGAGACAAAAAGATTTCGTTTCTGACCAGCGGACCAGTGTTTCACTAAAGAGCGCCAAAAGCAGTGCAGAAGGAGAGACGCCTTGTAAACGACAATGTTGCTGCAATTGCTCCCACTGTTTAGCAGTGAGTTGCAAATCGTAACGGCTGAAACGGGGAACAACGCCACTTTGTACCGGAAGGTGAGGTAATTGTGGGCTTGCAGGCAACTCAGGCAGACGTTGCAACCAATATTCACGCGCGCTGGCATAGCTGCGCTGACGGTGGCGGTGTTGCTCAAACTCCATCACATCACGGAAACTGGCCTGTAATGGCGCAAATTCTGTCTGCGGCTGTTGATAACCTTTTAATAGTTCTGCCAGCAAAATTTGTACACTGAGAAAATCGGCAATCAGCAAATCAATACTGAAATGAAGGCAAGATTTCCCTGCTGCCTGGCTGACTTTCAGATCAAACAGCGGCCAACAATCTGTCTGATAAACCCGGTGAGACAGGGTTTGCCGAAGTTCTTCCGGCGAAGAAGAGTGGCAATCAATGGTGAAATGATGCACTTCCGGCAAAATCTGTTGCTGCCCCTGAACAGTAAATACCGCCCGCAACATATCATGGCGTTGGATCAGTTGATTCCATACCTGCTCAAGACGTTTAACATCCCAATGTTCAGTCAGAATTTCAAAATAACCATGACAACCCACACCACCATAATCGAACATTGAATGACGCCCGACAAAATAAGCTGACTGCACATCACTTAAAGCAAAAGGCAAATGCTTCTGTGCCGGGTTTACCACAAAATTCTGTGGTTCCTGCCACTCCTGTATTAACGCAACAATTTGTGGTTTCAAATTCTTCAACTGAGTAATAACGTGATGACTCATCACTCCCTCAGGCGCACGAAACTTCAACGCCTCACCTTCCAGCCAGAATTTAGCCTGTTGTTGTTCAAGTTGCAGTAAAAGCTGAACCGCTTGTTGTGAAGCTGATAGCTGTACTGTTTTTTTCTGTATAGTTTCCTGGCTATTCATAGAGAACCTTCCTCAAAAATCATTTCCGCTTCCTCTGCGGGGGCGGATTGTAGTTGTTGCGCCATACGTGCAATGGTTTGCAGGTTGAAAACCTGCCAGAGTGGCAAATCAATGTTATGACACCGCCTCAGTTCAGAAGTGAAACGGGTTGCAATAAAGGAGTCGCCGCCGAGGGCAAAGAAATTGTCATGAACGCTGAGTTGCGTCAGATTAAGCAATGGCAACAGCACATCTGCCAGTTGTTTTTCCAATGGGCTTTCCGGCAACGTGTCCATAGCCTGACTGACAACATTCCGTGGTTGTTGCTCAATTATTTTGCGATCCAGCTTGCCGTTGTCTGTCAACGGCCAGCAAGACAGCCAACCAAACTCAACCGGAACCGCATATTCTGGTAATTGTGCTGACAGTTGTTGCCGCAACAGCGACCAATCCGGCTCTTGCGATGCCAAGACGCAAGCTGAGAGGGATGGACGCTTGCCACGTTGATTAACAAATACCAACGCGTCTTCAATACCGTCACAACCTTTCAAAGCCTGTACGATCTCACCCAGCTCAATACGGTAGCCGGAAATTTTAACCTGCTGATCACGCCGTCCCAGGAATTCCAGTACGCCTGTTGGGTGATAACGCCCCATATCGCCAGTGCGATACCAACGCTCCCCTTGCCAGGAAATAAACTGATTGGCAGTACGCTCATCATCACCGAAGTAACCCAGCGCCACACCATGACCACCAATCCACAGCTCACCGGCAACCCAATCAGGGCAATCCTCTTTTAGTTCACTGACTACACGGAACTGCTGGTTCGGCAACGGTAATCCATAAGGAATAGATTTCCATTCAGGATCAAGCTCGTCCACTAACCAGTAATTCGACCAAATGGCCGCTTCGGTCGCGCCCCCCATAGAAACCAGTTGTACCTGTGGTATCCAGCGCTTTAAACGCTCAGGCAATGCAAGGTTAATCCAGTCACCGGAGAGCATGACCAGACGCAAACTGGTAAGCGCATCGGTCTGTTCACCGTTTTCACTCAGTAACAGGGCCATTTCCAGTAGGGCTGGTACGCTGTTCCATAACGTTATCTGGTGCTGTTTTATCAGAGTCAACCAATGTGCAGCGTCCTTAGAATGGGTTTCAGGTACCGTGACCAAAGTCCCGCCCGCTGACAGCACACCAAAAATATCCCACACAGAAAGGTCGAAATGCAGCGCAGACAGCGTCAGAACTTTGTCCTGTTTATCAACACAATGCTGCCGATTGATCGCTTCAATAGTATTAATCGCAGCACCGTGACTTATCGCTACGCCTTTAGGTACGCCTGTGCTACCAGAAGTGAAAATAATGTAAGCCAGATCCTGAGCTTGTGAATGCCAGGGTTGAATCGCCGTTGTTGTCAGCGGTGACTGGTTAATATCAACAATTGCGACCGATCCCGTCCATTGCAAGTGGCTATCTGCCACAACACGAATCAACCCCGCCTGCTGGGCAACCTGTTCCCGGCGCAGCACAGGCCACTCGACAGAGATGGGAACATAAGCCGCTCCCAACCACTGAACAGCCAGTACCGCGACGATTTGTTGATAACCCCTTGGTAACGCAACACCAACACAATCACCTGCACAAACGCCTTGTTCAACCAAAACCTGAGCCAATCGTTGCACATGTTGTTCTAACTGTTGATAACTGACCTGCTGCCCACCATCAATAATCGCTGTTCGATCCGCAAACTGTGTCATCGCTTGTCCAACACGCTGATGCATTGGTGTAAAACGCAGTTCCTGATGCGTATCATTAACCCGTTGACGACACTGCTGCTGTTGTATCGGCAGTGCTACATTCACCTGGGTATGCCAGTCCGGAATCACACTTAACTGTGTCAGCAAATCACAATATGCACTGAACATCGCATCGATCATGCCTTGTGGGAACAGACCATCAACCACATCCCAGTTGAAATGTAATTCTCCATCCTGCTCATAGACTTGATGATCGATCCAAACCTGAGGAGTCTGAGAAATTCCCCAGATAGCCGGCGGGAACGGTTGTGCACTCTCTTGATAAGGCATGACTTCTGCCCCTAACGCACTGGTAAACACGACGGGCATAGCCAAATCGGTAACTTGCCGTTGTTTATTCAATTCACGGATAACCCATACCGCCGAAACATCAGTATGAGCCAGATCTTGCCAAAGCTGTTGCTGTAATCGCTGTGCTCTATTGAGCCAGTTTTCATCGGCTAAATGGTGACATTCCAGTAACAGAAGCGAAGTGAAATCCCCCAGAATATGGTTGATATCAGGATGTAATGGCTGACGATCAAACAACGTCACATTGATACTCAATGAAGCCGATTCTGACCATTTCGCCAGCACCTGTGCATAACAAGTCAGCAACAAACAAGAAGGCGTTACTTGATAATGCCGGGCTTTTTCTGTCAAAGTTTGCCACTGCTGCCGTGGCAAAACAGATTGCCAACGTTTAAACCGGGGAGTCCCCAATGACTGCGGATCACAAATCAGTGGCAGCTTTGGCGCTTCAGGTAATTCTGCCAGCCGCTCCTGCCAGTAATTTGCCGATTTACGGCTCTTCTCTTCATCAGAAATCACCGTGGTGAGATAATCTCGGAAACCAATCCCAACGGATGGCAATCCCCCTTCCGGTTGCTGATAAAGCTGCTCAAGTTCGGTGAAGAAAATGCGCATACTCAAGCCGTCAAGGATCAAATTATCCAACCCGATATACAGGCGATTGCGCCCATCATCTGATTGCATCAGCGTCACATGGAACAGTGGCCATTGTGTCGGATCAAGTACCCGGTGGGATAAGCTTTCCCGCAATTTACTGGTTTCTTCTGACCATTGCTGCTCAGAACAGTGGATCACGTCTAGCGCAGGTTTTGGCTGCTGTGGCAACACCCGTTGCATTCCTTGCTCATCGAATACAATTCTCAATGCATCATGACGGGCAATCAATGCGGATAAAACCTGTTCTAACCGCGTTGCATCAAAAGGCTGGCCTTCGTATTCGTTATAATAATGAGTGGCAACCCCACCGAGACGGAAACCAGCCTGACGCCCCATCAGATAGGCGCGTTGTACATCTGTAGGCGGGAATGGCTGATAACGTTCACTTTCCTGATGTTGCAGTTGCATCACTTTTGTTGTTGGCAGTTCAGTAAAAGTCATCAATCGAGCAAAGTCACGCAATACCGGGGAGGAGAACACCTGAGCCAGTGAGACATCTACAGCCCCTTCTGATTCCAACGCCACAACAATCCGGGTGGCATGTAAACTATCACCACCAAGCAGGAAGAAATTGCTGTCAGCCATTGGCTCTGTACCCAATACCTGTTGCCAGACTTTAGCCACCAGATATTCGGCTTTTCCTGACAATTCGACGCCCTGTGCAGATTGCAGAATTTCCTGCTCTGCCCCGTCTACAGCTAATTGTTCAAGTGCTTTGCGATCTATTTTTCCATTAGCACTCAATGGGAGTTTATCTAAAACATGCAAATACTGCGGCAACATATAAGCTGGAAGATAATTTGTCAGATGCTGCGTCAATTCGTGGCGATTAACCATAACGTTGCTACTACGGTTTTTGCACATCAACAGTACGGAGTTTTCCCCCATTACAGTGACAGACTGCACGGGTAAATCACTTTGCAACAACTGCTGTTGCCAACGTTTCTTATCCAGTAACGGATCTCGCTGGCCTTGTCGCAGATCAGTAAAACCATTTTCATCTTGCAGCAGTAACACCGTTAATTGTGCCAGCGGGCTGAGATATTGGCTTTCAAACACCAATACGCCACTGCCGGAAGATGCCAATACTTGCAGATCAGAGATTCCCCGACGGATATCGGCATAACGATGCAGTGCATTATTACTGATGACCAGATCGGCACTATAATCTACCGCTTCCTGCACTGTGCAAACCTGGCTCTGATGCGGATAACCTGACAGACGATATTTCGCCAATTCACGCAATGAACCGGCCTGCTCAACTAAGCAATATTCAATCTCCAAATCAGATAATAGACCGAGTAACTTGCCTGCAAACAGACCACTGCGGCCATTCAGCTCTGCAACTCTGACAGGCCGCTGCAATATCGTGGATAACCGGCGGATTTGATCCGCAATAAGGGTAATGAACACTTCAGTTTCCGGTGAACCAACAACCAGAACTTCCGGTGACAATACAGGATCGTCGATAAGCATTAGTGGGTTCTGTTTCCCCTGAATCACCTGAGCAATCCAGTCACAACACCCATCAAGCGCCCGATAAATTCCGCCCATTCGTGATGCCAGAACCGGCTTGTTATCTGGTTGCCACCCTTGATTCAATTGCCAGCCTTTTTCACTTTCAGATAACCATCCCTGATGAGTCAACCACTCCAACCACTGAATAAACAGTGGTTGATAACGGGGTATCACCCCTGCCTGTTGATAAAGTATTTCTGCACTCTGTGGCTGAGTAAGTGTCAGTTGCAAAGAATCAATCAATATCTTTTGCAACAGCGATAACGCGATACGCTGTTCATCATCCTGACTGCTTTCCGCCTGAATAAATGATGGCATTTCAGGTAATACATTATCGGCTAATGTTGAAGAATCACCCGCTGTCACCTGACCTTCAACAAACAATCTCAGATGTTTCTGTGGTTCAGATAAACACAATGCAACGGCTTTGCTGATTGCAGGGTGACGTAAAACCACCGTTTCAATTTCACCCAGTTCAATCCTGTAACCATTCAGTTTAATCTGGCTATCTTTGCGGCCAAGAAACTCAAGGCATCCCCCCTGCCAAAAGCGCCCATAATCTCCCGTCCGGTAATAACGCTGCCCTTGATACAGAACAAACTGAGTGTCTGTTTTTTCCCGGTCGCCGTAATAGCCCAGCGCTACGCCTTTCCCGCCAATCCACAACTCTCCGGCGACCCAATCAGGGCAATCCCGTTGTTGTGAATCCATGACTCGGTAATGCTGATTAGAGAGCGGATAACCGTAAGGAATTGAGCGCCATTCTGACGGGATAACATCGATATCAATCGCGTTAGACCAAATTGCTGCTTCCGTTGCTCCCCCCATTGCCGTTAATTGAGCCTGACTTCCAACTTCACGCAAACGGGGAAGCAGATCCAGACCAACCCAGTCACCGGATAACAACACCTGTTGCAATGACTCAGGCAAACCACGGGGATCACTTTCAGCCGCCACCAGCAACATATCAAACAGCGCCGGGACACTGTTCCAGACTGTCACCTGTTCCTGATGCAGCTGTTCCAGCCATTGCTTTGCTTCCCGCTCATGGCCCACCTCAGGCATAACCAAGGAACCCCCTGACGCAAGAGGGCCAAAAATGTCATACACCGACAAATCAAAATTCAGTGCCGACAGGGCATATACCCGTGTTTTTTCCCGCTGACCATAACGGCGATTAATATCATCAATTGTATTAGCGGCGGCCTGATGAGATACCACAACACCTTTAGGTGTACCGGTAGAGCCAGAAGTGAAGATGATATAAGCAGAAAGTTCCGGTTCCCCATAAACCACCTGCGATAATGGCAGTTGTGAGTCACCGGTCTGCTCAATATTCAGAACCGCATCAAACCAACGACTAACCGGCTCCTGATATTCATTGTTTGTAATAATCAACGAAATATCCGCCTGACTGATGATGGTCTGTAAACGGGCTGATTGCTGCGCGACATCCAGCGGAACATATATAGCACCAACACTCAAGCAAGCCAAAACAGCAACAACTTGCTCTGTACCTTTTGGCAACAGTAATGCTAGGTTATCTCCAGCTTTTACTTTTTGCTCTTTCAGCCTGTAAGCCAGTTCCAGTACACCTTGTTCAAGTTCACCATAACTGAGTCGTTGATGAGGCGTGATAACTGCGGGTGAATCTGCCCACAATGCCGCAATCTCATAAAAACGACGATGCAGTAAACGTGGCGTAAAAAGCATACCATCACGATCTTTAGGCTCTGTGCGCTGTTCAATAAGTTCCGGCGTGACATAATGCGAAACCGGCTTTAAGAGGAGTTGAGGATTATCTGTAATTGCGCTGATCAGATGCGTCATAAAACTAAACATTTGATCAAGCATGCCTTGAGGGAATAACCCATCTACGCAATCCCAGCTAACTAATAATTCCCCTTGATGTTCCATTACCTGGCAGTCAATCCAGACTTGTGGCGTCTGGGATACCAGATAATTCAGCTCTCCCAGTTCATTACCACTAAGCAGATCACGGCCAAGATTACTGGTGAATACCACCGGCATGAGAACTTGATTCCCGCATATCTGCGACCAGTCCCGCATAACCTGTATTGCGCTGTAATCCACATGATCCAGATCTGACATAAACTGGCGATTGAGAGCCCGGCAGTTTTCTAAAATGCTGTTCCCTGCCTGCGAATGACAAGCCAGTAACAGTAATGTTGTGAAATCTGCGACTAAATCAGGCAGTTGAGGATGTTCTCCGCGGCGGTTGAAAATCGTCAGATTCAACGTGAAATCCGGCGATTCAGTCCAGCCACGCAATGTTTCAGCAAAGCAATTCGCCAGCAACATGGAAGGGGTTATACCATTGCTGCGGGCAATTTCCTTCAATGATAACCAACGCTGTTGCTCCAGACTCCACTGACGATGATGGAAATCAGGCTTATCAATATGTTCCGGTTTAACTGCCAGTGGTAACTGAGGCGCAAAAGGCAATTGCTCAGCCAATCTTTTTTGCCAGTATTGACGACTGTCGATTAGCTGACTATCAGCGGCCTGTTCACACAAATATTGCGGGAAGCTGTAATTTAATTGAGGAAGAAGCACACCCGGCATCAAAATAAACTGGCTTAGCTCTTTCAACAAAATCTGAAGGCTCATCGCATCCGCCATCACCATATCGATATTAATATGTAAGCGACTGCTATTGACGGTATGGCTTACCACCACGCCAAATCCGCTTTCAATTGTCAGATCTGCAACTTTAGTTTCCAGATGTTTCCTGAGAGCGAATCGCTTCTCTTCCAATAAATTCAGTGAAAGTTGTTGCCAGTCATAAGATTCAATGGATACCGGCTGGTAAGCGGTAATTTCCCCTTTACCATCACCGGTAATACGCATCCGCAACATATCATGGCGTTGATGTAATTGATTAACTGCCCATTCAATATCACGGTTCTTCAATAGCGGACAATCCAGTTCCAGATAGACCTGACAAGCGATTCCGCCCAGCGTCTGCTCTTTTTGCCGCCCCGTCCAGTAGGCTTGCTGAACTGAAGTGAGTTCAAAAGGTTCGCCATCCCATTTTATAACCGGCTGTGCTGACGCTTTTGAGACATTTTCAGGTTGAGCAGCAGAAAACCAACACTGTTGCCATGCGGCTAATGTTGGCTGTTCGAATAAAGAAGATAATGACAGCATGACATGCTGTTTTTTGCACTCATCCACCAGATCCAACATCTGCAATGAATCAATGCCCAAATTGAGCAAATTATCATCCATTGCTAATGCCTTAGACTCAGTTCCCAGCACGTCTGCTACCCAATTGATAACGAAATCAAAGCCAGTATGACCTGAGAAAGTCTCGGATTGATCCTGTGTTCCCTGTTCAACTAAGCGAAGTTCTTCTGGCCAGTAACTCTGACGATTAAATGGATAGAGAGGAAGTTGTGCTAGTGCAAATCGGCTAACTGGCATGTTCCCAGCATATTTAACCCAGTTATAGGATTGCCCTTGTAGCCAATCGTAAGGATCACTGCCCTTTTCTAGCATTTTTATACGATCAACTTGAATTGGCTCAACATGGCGTAAATACGCAATCAAAGTGGCTAAATTCTGATAGCTGATTAGCACCCGCCAACCAAAATGATGATGACGTTTCTTCAACCAACCATTGAGCAGTTCACCAGCTTGTTGCTGATGATTTTCCAGCAAATCCGCCAGTTGATTAGCCATCTGTTGCAATGCTGATGCACTACAGGCTGAAAGCGGTAATAAACCATTTTCAACACATGGCGCAGGAATAGTGGGGTCAGATAAGTTTGCTTTACTCAGCACTAAACCCGCCATCGTGCCGGTAAAACTGAATGAACTGATTGCAACTCGTTCTATTCGGTGAGATTCAGTCTGTTTACTGTAACGATAACGTGGCATTAACGCTGACAATTTAGTGCTGAACGAGGCCAGAGTTGGATGACCAAACCGTTGTTGCTGTTGTATCTGTGCCACAGCCCGAACCACAGAGGCCACACCCGCGGCAGCTTCTAGATGACCAATCTGGGCTTTACAGGCGGCTAACGGCAATGGCTGGTGTCGTTTACCATAAACACGGTCAATAGCTTGTAACTCAATCGGATCACCTAAAGCTGTACCTGTGCCATGCATCTCCAGCAAATCAATATCATCAGGCGCAATATCAGCCTGTTCCAACAATCGCTTAAGCATGGCTGACTGGGCTTGTGGATTCGGAGCCGTCAAGCTGCTACTTTCACCATCCTGAGCGACACAACTGGATTCAATCACGGCCAACACCGGATCACCATCATCCAAAGCCTGTTGGTAAGGTTTTAGTAATAGTAATGCCGCACCTTCACCTCTGACATAGCCATCCGCATCTTCACTCAGTGTAGCGCACCGACCCTTAGGCGATAACATGCCCGCGTTTATCAATGTCTGTTCAATCTGCGGTGACAGTAAAATATTCACTCCACCCACAATAGCCGCATGGCATTGCCCTTGCTGTAAACTGCGTATCGCCGTATCCAATGCCACCAGAGAAGAAGAACAAGCCGTATCAATAGTGAGTGCAGGGCCTGTTGTTCCATAGAACTTCGCTAATCGGCCAGAACTTGCACTCGTATTAATCCCAGTAGCCAAATAACTTTTGGCATATTCAGGATTATTCAGTTTCAATAATTGCTGACCAAACTCACTACCGCTCTGACCGATAAAGAAACCCGTATCTGATTGTTTCAGTTGCTCCGGCAACCATCCTGCCTGTTCGAACAGATGCCAGCTTAATTCAAGCAATAGCCTCTGCTGAGGATCAAGTAATACGGCTTCCCGGCCTGAAATGTTGAAGAAACGGGCATCAAATTGATCAATATCTTCCAGAGCGCCAATAGGAAGCGCAAACTGGCGAAGTTCCGAATTGCTGGGCCTGACAGCTAGTGATCCTTTTGCCAACCATTGCCCATATTGTTGCCATGTGTTACTTGTTTGCCCCGGCAAGCGACAACTTATCGCAATAATTGCAATCTGTTCATTTTTGGTTGATTCAGATTTTGTAGCAGATACCGTGATTTTTTCATCTGATAATTTATCAATATATTTAGCCAACTGAGTAATAGTTGGGTAAGCAAATAAATCAGCAGGGGTTAGATTACAACGCCAGATTTTATTTATTTGCTGGCAATAGCGGACAGCTAACAGACTGGTTAACCCCAATTCAGCAAAACCACAGGCAGGATCTGGATTATCTACATGAAGCAAACCGCAAAGAAGCTGATAAAGCCAACCGGGCAGGGAAGAAGATTCTTTTTTGTCAATATCACACGGCAAAGCAAAGAGCACTTTGAGTTGGTTATTCTCAAAATCAGCCAACATTTGTTTGCGCCGGATTTTTCCACTGGAAGTTTTCTTCAATGTTCCATGGGGCAATAACACCACATTCGCCAGCGAAAGCTGAAAATCCGATGCGACTCTGGCAGCAATCTGCCGGGCAATGGCCTGTAATTTAGTCCCTTCAAGGTGGCGATAAACTTCGGCAAAGACAAACAACTCACCGCTTTCTACCTGCTGGCAAGCACAAGCTCCACCGATTTTTACGTCTTCACATCCCATTTCAATACTGGCTTCAATATCATTTGGCATGTAATTTTCGCCGGCGACAATAATAAGATCTTTATGTCGCCCACAGATATAAAGTTCTCCCTGCCAGATAAAGGCTAAATCACCCGTCCGCAAATAATAGCTTTTATCTATAGACTGATTAAGGCAAGCCATAAAAGTCTGTCGGCTAAGTTCGGGTTTCTGCCAATAACCAGACGCTTTGGAATCACCATCAACCCAAATCTCACCAACCCGCCCTTCCGGTAATATTTCACCGGTTTCAGGATCAACAATCCGCAGTTTCCATCCACTGACAACCTGCCCTGAACTCACCAATTCACGGCCATTTTCAGCAGGAACAGCGTAACCAGAAACAAGTCTATCTGCATCAAAACGCTGGCTAATGAATGGCATCCCGGCGGGTTTGCGGCTGATGACGAGTGTTGCCTCCGCCATGCCATAGGCGGGCACAAAGCTCAAAGGGGTAAAACCTGAGACAGAAAAGTGGCGGGCAAACCGCGGCATAGTTTCAGCCCGGATAGGTTCTGCGGCATTCAGTACCATTTTAAGCGAAGAGAGATCGAATTCTGCTGCCTGCTCTTGAGTGATACTATCAATGCACAGTTGCCAAGCGAAATCTGGTGCGGCTGTGGAATTTGCAGAATAATCAGTAATCAGTTTTAACCAACGGGCAGGATCAGCCGCAAAATGGCTGGGAGAAATAAAGTTGCAACAACCGCCAGATAATAGTGGCGTCAATAGCCCGCAAAACATGCCCATATCATGATAAAACGGTATCCAATTGGCGGTAATAATGCGTGGCTGGCAATCGCGATGTAGTTCAAGCAATATCTCATGTTGGGCCTGCATATTTGCATCAAAATTACAGACAGCTTTCGGCTTACCGGTAGAACCAGAAGAATATTGAAGAAATACCGGACCATCATTCGGACACATTAGCTCTTTATATTCATTAGCTGATGGTATTTCTGATATATCATTCTCCGTAAGAAGATCATCTAGCACAATAACCTGACGACCTAAGTGCCATTGTCGCTTCTCAATTTCATCAACAGAATTTTTTAAAGTAATAATATATTCTGGCTGACAATCTTCAAAGATATGATTAACTATATCCGCTACTCGTCCAAGACGATGGCTGGCAGGTAAGTTAACCGGAACAGCCGTAACACCACGGATGATACAAGCTAAAAATCCCAAAATAAACTGAGTATTACCCGGTATCAGAATAATCGCTTTAGCATTTTCGCGGTAACTTATATGGCGTGCAATATAGCTACTGAGACAGATAATATCTTTATAGTTAAATTCTTGTGTATTATCCTTAAGGCAATATCTTAAAACCGTTTCGTCAGGTTGTTTATTTGCATATAAATAAAGAGTATCTCTTACCCACCCTGATAAATTATTTTTATCATTCATACCTTAATTCCTTACAATTATTACTAGCATTTAAAATGGTCGTAATAGCAGGCAGTGAAAAATTTATAAATAATGCATAGCATATAAGAGCAGTTAATAAATTTAACTACTCTTATACACCACCACAACAGGGATTGTTGTTGTGGTTTGTGTAATCATTCAGTTTACTATTTATCAGAACTTAATATTGACTGTCGCACCATAAGTTAGAGGTTCTCCTGCACGACCATACCAACCGTTCTCTCCAGTCATTGGGTCAGCCATTGGGAATGCACGAGTAACATAAGTCTTATTTAACAAATTCTTCGCCCAGAATGTAATATCGTAATCTGGTGTTTCATATCCAGCCCGAAGATTCAACAAGCCATAATTAGACTGCTTCTGAGAATTAGCATTATCAAAATAAACTTTACCAGCAACATTATAATCCGCACGGATAAAGTATCCGTTCAAGAAACTATAATCGACACCGACACCATAGGTGTAGTTTGGTGTATTTGCCGGGCGTTTATCTTTATAATCAGTAACACCTACAATTTTTCCACTTTTGTCATAAATATTGTCTTTAAACTCAGTAAAGTGAGCATCATTGAAACCTGCATTAGCAGATAATGTCAGCCCCTTAATCACTCTCCAGGAAATTTCCGATTCAAGCCCTCTACTGATTGATTTCCCTGCATTCTGGGTAACGGATTCTGGATAAAACTGCTTTTCAACCTGCTGATCGGTAAAGTCAATCCAAAATAATGCGGTATTCCAGCGCACTGTCTTATCCAACCATTCTGATTTCAGACCAATTTCATAGTTGGTTGTGTATTCAGCATCAAAACGGCGCTGATCCTTAGGTGCCAAACTGTTAAACCCTCCACTTTTATAACCACGGGCAATACTGGCATATAACATAGCGTTATCCGTAGCATAATAATTGACCCCAGCTTTCGGTAACCAGGCATCAAAAGAGAGTTTATCCGTCAAATTTTCTCTGGTTATTCCTGAGAAATTTTCTGTCTTGCCGAATTTCAGATTCTTTTTCTCATAGTCATAACGCAGCCCAGCAACCAGCTCTACATTATCCATAAGATAATAACTGGTATTACCAAACAGAGCATAATTATTGGTCTTAACGTTGGTATTCTTAACCTGATATCCGAACTGTAACATCCTGTAATCAATATCTAATTTATCATCCTGATTGAAATAATACATACCAATCAACCAGTTAAATGGCCCGGTATTTTTAGAATTAAGACGTAATTCCTGAGAGAAGTAATCTTGTTTACGGTCAATTAGCAATTTTGAATGTGATTTACGGGTAAAATCGAGATCCTGGTAATCTTTTTTATCTTCTGAAGTATATGCACTAATTGAAGTCAGATCCATGCGATCCCATTGATAAACCGCTTTAATAGATCCTTTATAAATATTAGCATCTGATTTACCTGCATAATCAGAATCTATCGATTTTGTCCCTCTCTTTATTTTATCGAGCGGTGCAAATGAAGCGTTTCCATTTCTGCGGTTTTGTGCATCAAACGTAGTAATAATATCCCACGGCCCATCTGATGGCTGCCAGCGCAGCTTAAATCTGCCGTTAAAATCATTAATATCATTTATATTCTTTTTATTATCATAATCCCGTTTAAAATAACCGTCGCTATTCAAATAACGTAATGCTGTACGGTAAGACCAATCGCCATATTCATCAATGCCACCACCTAAAATAGCTGTAGTCTGCAAACGATTATAATTACCATATGAAAAGCCAAGTTTCCGTTCGGTTACCGGATCGGGATCTTTGGTAATGATATTAATGACCCCCGCTTCAGTATTGCGGCCATATAATGTTGCCTGTGGGCCACGTAATACTTCAATACGTTCAATATCCAGTAATTCGGTATCAAATGAATGGCTATATACACCATCGGTAAAGAAACCGACCGCTTGTTCCCCTTCCATTCCGGGCGTCACACCACGTAATGAAATAAACCCAGCATCAGATGGGTTACCTGCTTTTATCATATATAAATTGGGAACTTCTGAAACGACTTCGTAAAAGTTTTCAATCCCTTTCCGTTCAATATCAAAATCAGATAATGCCGTCATACTTATTGCTGTTTTTTGCTGATCCGCAGAAACTTTCTCCGCAGTTACAACAATGGTATCCAACGAATCTGTTTTGCTATTTTTATTTGCCAAACTCTGATGAGAATAAAAAACAGATAACACAGCAATAGTGGTTACGCTATGCTTTAACATAGATAGCTAATCTCCAAGAAGAAGCGGGTATAGGCATTCAATAATACCGGCAAAAACGCTTTTACCATCCATTAGTAAAAAACTTGAGGAATTATATAAACAACTAAAAAAAAATGCAAATGCAAATGATAACCACTTGCATTATTATCATTGTGAAGAAAGTAACACACCTCAATTTTTAATTCAACTTATTGTTTTAATTAAGATTAATTATTATCCAAAATTCGTTAAAGAGGTTAAATTATCCATATCTGAGACACAAACTGAGTCCTTGCCAAAACACAGAACGTACCTCAAATACTTCAATCCCTATTTCATTAAGCTATTTTATTTACTGTTTTTATAGTAAAGAGTAAGCCCAAGCAGTACAAAATAATTATTTATCCACTCAATGCATTTTAAATATTTCATTATTATCTAATATAAATATGCCGAAATGATGAAAAAATTTAAATATATAGATACAGTGTATTATTAATATCATCAGCCTGACGCTATTATATCCAATAAACCAAACTCAAATTTACTGATAATAAATTTACCGCTATCACCTCGACTCATTTTTTCTAACAATAGGAAACATTGACTGCCCTCCCTCTGATCCGAGGCTGTCAACAAAGACCGGCGTTTCTTACTAATCCACCTACTGACTCAGCCGTTCAGCCAGCCCGCTTCGCCTTTGTGTCGGCGTCTGAATAGCCTGACGCAATACCGCCTCATGTGCATAAAGAGTCAACTTTTCTCTGGCACGGGTCATCGCTGTATAGACCAGTTCGCGGCTGACAACCGGTACAAACTGTGTTGGCAATACCAGAGCCGTATGCTCAAATTCTGAACCCTGGGATTTATGTACTGTCATCACATACGCGGTTTCATGCTGTGGCAAACGACTCGGCTGAATCCCTTTAATCTGTCCATCGGACAGTTGAAAATACGCACGCAGCTCATTATTTTCGTCCCTGAGCATAATACCGATATCGCCATTAAACAGGCCGAGTGTACTGTCATTACGGGCAATCATGACTGGCCGGCCAGCATAACCACGGCTGAAAATCCCAGCGGGGCGACGGATCAGCCCCTGAAGATGCAATAGCTGTTCTATTCGCTCGTTAAGCCCACTAACACCAAATGGCCCCTCTCTGAGTGCACACAACAAGCGATAGCGGTTAAATTCAGCCAGAATTTCTTTTGCAGGCACCTGCTTTGCCACCCGTTGCAAATAAGAGTGATAACCCGATACCGTTTCTGTCAGCAACCGCTGATAATCTTCGTCCCCAAACAACGGGTAGAAACAGATATCATTCAATGGCTGTTGCAGAATAGCCAGAGCTTCCCGGCTCTTTCCCTGATTAACTGCCGCAGCAAGTTGCCCAATTCCTGAATTTGCATCAAAGCGGTAGCTTTTGCGCAACAGACACAGACGATCACGAACCTCTGGAGCGTTTTCCTGATCGCCTGCAACCAAATGGCATCCCGTCAACCAACTTAGTTGTTCCGCTCTTACAGCGCTGTATCCCAACTCAGCAAAACGGCAAATATCCCCCAACACTGCTCCAGCTTCCACTGACGCCAATTGATCACGGTCACCGAGCAGAACGATTTTCGCCTTGGGTGGCAATGCATCAATCAACCTGGCTATCATGGGTAAATCCACCATTGAAGCTTCATCCACCACCAGCACATCCAGATTCAGTGGGTTATCCCGGTCATAACGCAACCGCTGGCTATCAGGTTGAGCGCCCAACAATCGATGAATCGTCTGTGCCTGATCTGGCATAGATTCAAACTGTTTCTCTGTCAGAGGCAATTTTCTAACTACGCTGTTAAGAGATTCGGTCAATCTGGCGGCCGCTTTTCCTGTCGGAGCCGCCAGTTGGATAACCTGCTTTTTATCCGGACTAAGTTTGATTAAGGCAGCCAACAACTTAGCAACCGTTGTCGTTTTACCGGTTCCCGGCCCGCCAGAGATAACCGAAACTCTGCTAGTCACTGCTACAGCGGCAGCCACCCTTTGCCAGTCCGCGGTTTCATCAGACAGAATGAATAATTCATCCAGAATAGTTCTCAGCTGCTCTTCCTGAATACTATCGGCTGATTGATTAGCAGAGAAAAAAGCAGCCACCTGGCATTCACTTTGCCACATCCTCTGTAAATAAAGTCGGCCATACGAGAGCACAACAGGCGTTGGTTGAAAACCATCACTGACGGCGGCACAGTTTTCCAGTGCCGCCAGTAAACTCTGCTCATCAGGTTTTCCCGCAATTTGCCATAGTTGCTCCGCAAATTCACGATGTCGCCCATCAAAAAAATGTTCAGGTGTTATCCGGTTAACCGGCAGGCAAACGTGGCCGGTACCGGTTTCAGCACTCAACAACGCCATTACCAGCAACAGAACAGGATCTTCATCCTCAATCAACGTATGAGCAAACTGTAAATCCAATGAACGCAGGAGCCTGAGGTCTACGGCCTGTCGTAATAACGAAATCATCAATTTTTCTCTTTATCAGGCTGTTCATTACCACGGAAAAGCAGATCCAAAGCATCGACAAATTCAGCCGCAGCGCGACAACTGAAAATACCATTTCCCGGCTGTTGTTTATCGATTCCCCTCAGGAACAGATAAATCACACCGCCAAAATGTTGTTGGTAATCATAATTAACCAGTCTGTGACGCAAGTAACGATGCAATGCCAGTGTATAAAGCTGGTATTGCAGATCATAACGATGCTCAATCATGGCTGTTTCCATCGCTTCTCGGGTATAAGCCTGACTCCCCTCGCCCAACCAGTTTGATTTGTAATCCAATACATAAAACCGGCCTTGCCAACAGAAGACCAAATCAATAAACCCTTTCAGCATCCCTTTCACCTGCTGAAACTCCAGTTGAGGGCAGCGGACAGAAACAGGGTCGTAACGACGCATCACCGCATCCAGCTCCTGAGATCGCAAAAGTTGTTCGACCGGCAGATAAAACTGCATTTCATCCTGTTGGTGATGAAGCGGAATTTCTGCAAGCTGTATACCGTCATCACTCAATGGAGTCGTAAAAATATCTGCCATCCACTGTTGTAATACCCCACTCCAGTGTTCATCAAACCCGGCCGATTTCAGTTGTTCTGCCAACCATTTCTCATCAGGCAATTGGCTGAAATCAAGCTCTTCCAGAATAGAGTGCAAAAAAGTCCCCGCAGAGGCTCCCCGTGGAAACGTATGTGGTGTCATTTCAGGTTGTTCTGCTATTTGTTTTTCACCACTGGCATCAACATCCAACTTTGGCGCGATAGACTGAACAATAACCTCAATAGACTCTTCTCCAACAATACGGGGGGAAGTATTACCATAATGAACAGCAGAGTTTTGTAAACCAGAATAACTGGTGATCCGCCAATCATCCTGAATCCTGCGATTAAACTGCCTTGCCGACAGCAATAAATCATTTTGGCTTTGTGATTGCCATGGACGATCATCAGTATCACCGATTGAGGAGACAACAATTCCATCCCCACTTAATTCTTTAAGACATTTCGCCAGAAAATCAGCATCACCTTTAACTCCTTTTTGGAGCAGGTAACCCAGAGCACACTGATGCAGATCGGTATCTCCGGCCTTTTTCTTATTACCTTTTATCAGCGGAGCCACACCGACACTGCAATGGTAAACAGAGCGCGTCAATGCGACATAAAGCAAACGCAAATCTTCTGCCAGCCGCTCTTGTTCCGCCAGTTTGATCGTTTCCTCATCAGGAAAAATATCAAGGCAAGTAGCAAAACTTGTACGATCATGATATATCGCCCGTTTCTGCGCCCTGAAATTACAAACAAATGGCAACCATACCAGCGGATATTCCAATCCTTTAGATTTATGGATAGTACAGATTTGTACCAAATGGCGATCACTTTCCAGCCGCATTTGCTGGCTTTCCGACTGCGGATCAGGATGAGATATTTGTTGAGCCAGCCAACGAATAACCGCATGTTCACTGTCGAGTTGTAAAGATATCTCCTGCAACAACTCACCAATATGCATCACATCCATCAAACGCCGTTCACCCTCATAACTCACCAGCAAATTTTCGGCAATATGATGGTTTGTTATTACTGCCCGTAACATCGGTAATACACCACGGCGTTGCCACAGGCGGAAATAACCATCAAACTCATCAACTAACTGATCCCACGCCTTTTCATCATGATTCAGCTTGTCTATCTGACGAGCAGTCAAACCAAACAAACCACTGGCAAGTGCACTTCTCAGAACACGTTCCTTCTCTGGCGACAATACCGCTTGCAGTAACCAAAGAACATCCTTTGCTTCCGCGGTCTCAAATACGCTTTCCCGGTTAGAAAGAAATACGGAAGGAATAGATAACAAGTTAAGTGCATTACGGATCAGTATGGCTTCCTTTCTGCTACGCACCAAAACAGTCATGTCGGCAGCCGTCACAGGCCGGGGATCATCTCCTTTATGTAACAGCGCACGTCCTTCACTGCCAGCCTGCAACCAATCACGAATTTGCGCGGCACAAAGCCGTGACATTGTTTGTTCATAATCTCCGGTAGAAATCCCTTCTCCTGGCTGTAACCAGAAATTCAACGCTGCCTGCTCTTGACCATCATAGCTAAAAGAGAGTCCCCGGTTTTTCTCTGCCGCAGAAACTTCAATAAAGGGGATCTGTTCAAACAAAAATGGATTTTCTGAACGCATAAACAACTTGTTTATTGCCTGTACCATTGAGCAGGCAGAACGCCAGTTTGTCTCCAGAGTATAGTGAGCACTTACCTGAGAGCGGGCACGAATATAAGTGAAAATATCTGCACCACGAAATGCATAAATAGCCTGCTTAGGGTCGCCGATAAATAGCAACCCATTTTCAGGCTGATCGCCATAGATGGTATGGAAAATTCGGTATTGCTGTGGATCGGTATCCTGAAACTCATCAATCAACGCAACCGGATAGCGCTGACGGATAGTTTGAGCAAGCAAATCACTGCCCGGGCCTTTCAAAGCATCATCAAGACGGGTTAATAAATCATCAAACCCCATCTGGCCACGTATCAATTTTTCCCGGCGGATTGATTGGCGAATTTCAACAATCGCTCTGGAGATAATCAAATCACGTAAGGTCAGTGGTTGCTGATATAAATCATCGATAGCAACAAAAAGTGAATGCTTAGGTACATCACCTTTCTTTGTCTTTTCTGCTAATACCGACTGCCGGAATTTCTCCAGCTCTTTTGGCAACTGATAATCCTCTGTAGGTTCCTGAACCCAATCAGTGACTCTGTTCAGCCAATTTGGTAAGTGCTTACTACTATAACTTCTCTTGTCTACACCGGAACCCGCAATTAAATCATGCAATTTTCCAGCCACTTCATTCCATTGGCATTTAACACCGCTGATCAACTGGATAATTTTCTCATGACGGCTTAACAGCGTTTCATCACTGTCTGGCGCATCAACAATATGTGGCATATCCCCTTGTAAATAAGGGTGTAATTCAGCTAACAGTGCTTCCGGCCCACTCCATTCCTGACTGATGACCATTGCCATTGACAACGGCAATGGATAGCAGTAACGGCGCCAGAAATCAGCACACCCTTGTTTTTCCAATGGATGTTGATCCTGAATTAATGTCTGTTCAAACAAAATCCCAGATTCAAAAGCATTATGCGCCAACATTCTCTGACAAAAACCATGAATGGTATAAATCGCGGCTTCATCCATCTGCCGCTCGGCTGCCAGCAACCAGATAGCCGCTTGTTCTTTATCCGGGATTTCATCCAATAGCTGTTGATAGTCGGATCCTGCACTTTCTACTTCGCTTCGAATACAAGCCAGGCGAAGTTTATGAATATTTTCACGGATTCGGCCACGCAGCTCATCTGTTGCGGCTTCAGTAAACGTCACCACCAGAATTTCTTCCACGCTTAAAGGCCGTGGAAAAGCGGCATCTTTCCCCAATCCAAGTAGCAAACGGAGATATAAAATGCCAATGGTGTAGGTTTTACCCGTCCCAGCAGAAGCTTCGATCAGCCGCTGACCATTCAGCGGCAGAGTTAATGCATTAAGCCTATGGACAGATATCTCTGTACTCACTGAGTTCTTACCTCAACAGGTAACTGTTTCTGAAGTTCAGTGACATTATGATAAGTTTTCCAACCTTTCAATTTCGCATATCCATCCGGGTTTGCTGATTTGCCAATCACTTGGGAAATAAATGACAGTCCGCGATGTTTGACTACCGCATCCTGATAGAAATGAATCAGTTGCTTCTGTGTGGTTTTCTTTAGTGCCTCCAGCATCTTATCTCGGCTATCAAAACTAAAGTTATTGCGACTAAAATCACCGGAGAAACGGGCAACTTCGGAATAGAAAGTTTGTGGCGGCTGCTGCCTTTCATTAATCAGCGCATTTTTGTACTGCTCAAAATCAGTTTGAGACATCGCTTCCAGTTTACCCGCGGCTTTCTGATAGAAATCCAGATAACGCTGATTCAAGTATTTTGGTTGTTTACTGTTACTTTGCAGCAGGAAACCCAACCCCCACTGTTCCCCGACACTGGTATTGAAAGCAAACACCGCATACCCCAATTGTTCCGTCGTTCTTAGCTGCTCATAGAACCAAGGCTGAAGCATATTGCTCAACAAACTGGAATAAACATAACCTTCTATGCGGTCATACCCCGTCGGGATATAAACTTCAGCTAAAGCACCGTCGGTGCTGCTGCCAGCACGCTGGAAATTAACCGGGTAATTTTTATCAATCACCACCTTGTTCCCACTCCACCAGTGACTTCCTTGATTCGCCAGTTGATGATGGGCAGATTCAGCAATAACTTTGCTCTGCTGTTCGGTCAGGTTTCCAATGATCATCATCTGCAAAGCAGCGTTTTTAATCATCTCATGACGATACTCAACAATATCCTGAACGGTGATGGTTTCCAGCTCTTTCAATCGAACAGATTGTTCAGTGTAAGGTACCCCAGAAAGGCGCTTCAATGGCTGCATAGCCATTTCATAAGCTTTACCGTTATGAGAAACCTCGATCTGTTCACGATACCAGGATTTAGCTTGTTCCAGTTGACTCTCAGTTGGTGTAAACGCCATATAATTACTGATTAAAGAGGTTAAGAGTTGCGGCAAATTCTGAGTGTAGCCACTGACGCCTAATTGCAGTCCCTGCGATGCGCCACTGGAGATATTCATTCCTGCAACGGAAGCCTGATAACCCAACTGGTCAAGGGAAAGCCCTGCCAAATAATCAAGCAAAGAGGAAGTTACCTGCTTACGGGCACTATTCAGACTTTCCGCATGGCGCAAATCAAGAACGATGCTGGCTTTAGGCTCATTAGCAAAATATTGGCTCGGCATATAGAACAAACGGAGATTCTGCTGTTCAAGAATCATCTCAGGATGCTTCTGACTTTTACCTGCTTTTATCAGTTTCAAGTCGTCAGGAATATAAGGATTTGGCACCGGCAGAGAAAAGTTCATTTGTTCCTCTAACTGCTGCCATTTTGTCCGCTGCTGCGATGTGATTCGATCAACCTGATAAGGTGCCTGGACAAAATAAGCCTGTTTATTGTGCGGCTCTTTTGGGCTGATATACCAGATACGGGCGTTTTCAGGCGTCAATTCAGCAAGCCGACTGGCAATTGCTTTCGGATTATAATCATCAGCCACATAGCCGGAATTCAATACATTGGAAACAGGAACTCGCAGCATTGCATCCGATAACCATTCGATATAATGCATATCACGAACGATAGAAGCATATTGGAAAGAGAGCTTCAAAACCTTAGCGATCTCATCAAAATAGCTTTTCTGAATGCCTTTTTGTTTTAACAAATTAATATAGGCAAAAATAGCCGCAACAACCTGATCCCGCTGTTCAAGCCCTTTGTCTGTCAACGTCACATAGATAAAAAAGATGCCTTTATTGCGGTCAATCATCGGTGCCGCACCTGCGTTGATACTTTCAGCCAACCCTTGAGATTGCAGCCAGTCTGATAACGTATTCAAACTGCGGTTACCTATCATATAACCGAGATATTCATCCGTTTTACTGCGAAAATCAGCACTGTTATTGTCAATACTGAACTCCAGTTGCAACGCTTTTTGCGGTTGAGCAGGAACATAATGGATAATAATTCCTTTCTCTTTTTCCGTTACTGCCGGGACGGTAATCGCCGGCACGCTCGCTTTTCTGTCCGGTATCCGGCCAAAAGTATCAACAGCAATTTGAGCCAGTTTATCAATAGGCTGATTACCGTAAATGACACCTTTCATCAGATTGGCTGAATAATAGTGCTGATAGAAATCCACCAGTTCTGTTTGTAATTGACTCCCCGGTTTATCTTTCAGCGTTTCCAGATTACCACCAGAAAAACGGGCATTGGGATGTTTAGGGTTCAGGGTTTCTGATCGTATTTGGGCAACCCGCATCCCATCGCGAGAACGCGCCATTGTCAGTTCCGCATTGACTGCGTTTCGCTCCCGATCTGCGTTTACCGGGTCAAGCAGAGGTTCAGCCAGTGCATCAGCCAGACGATCTGTGGCATCAGCTAACGCTTCATTTTCTACTTCAAGGTAGAAAGCAGTACGGTAAGAGGCGGTGCTGGCATTATAACTACCGCCGTGTTTTTGCAAAAACTCAGATAAACTACCCGACTGTGGGTAGCGCGCAGATCCCATCAGAACCATATGTTCCAGATAATGTGCAAGCCCAAGCTGGCTGTCAGGGTTTTCCATACTCCCAACCGGAATCGATACCGCTGCCAGTGATTTTGTCGCCTTCTCATCAGACACCAGCAAAACCGTCATATTATTTGCCAATTTGATTCCCTGATACTGACGGTGATCATTTTCGCTTTTATAAATTGTCTCTTGCAGTGGCTGCCACTGTTGTGTTTGCGCATAACCTGCCGTTCCCCAGAAAAACAGGAACATCACAGCAATCATGCGGACAAGATGTTTATGCATTATCGGATATTCTCCCTATGTATTCTGATATCGCGCTATCGGTAACAAATAACTGAGCGCTTCTTGTTTAAGTTTTGCTAAAAATAATTTATCAGCTTGCCTGAAAGCCCGCTGAACATAAGGATCATCACCTTCCCCTCTGCGCCCTTGCTCCCCAAGCCAGGCTTTCAGTAGCTGGCTTTCAGCTTTTGATTGGATTTCATCACTGCTGTCAATCTCACCCGTTTCTTTATTCATGCATGTTGAAAGCCACACCCAACCACTTTTACAAAATAAGGGCAAAGGAATTGTTCTTCCGCGTTGATAACCTTCAACCAATTGATTCAAATAATCTTTCGCTTGTTCTGACGGCACAGGGTCAAAGCGCCATTCACTGTTATCTCGCCCATAACTGCGGCTTTCCCCCTGACCACCAGCAAGACAGTAAGCCAGATGTTCAATCCACAGCTGCATACCATCATTTGCTGTCAGACTAGCCGGCCGCCAACGTAGTAAACCATCCGGCTGCACCTTATTAATTCGTCCTGTCAGAATGACTTGCCCTAAATCATGATGTAAATCGACAGAGAAAGTCTCTATTTGTTGTTCACGAATTTTATCCGCCAGCGGTTGCATCTCTTTTTGCTGCTTCAACCAATAAACTTCACCAAAAGCACCAAAAGGCAGCCCTCCAGCCGCACGAAGTCGGTTGAAGAGCGGCTCAGACGATTGTTGTTCAATGAGTGTATTCAACAATAGCTGATTAAATTGATAACGTTGAAGATTATCCAAAACAAAAGGTTCTTCCTCAGGTAACTCCGTTTCTTCAATGACAAAGTTTATTTTCAGACAACGCTGGAAAAAAAACCGAACGGGATGACGGTAAAAGCGGATTAAATCATCAAGTGTAATTTCCCGAATGTGTTCCGTTTCGACAGGCTGACAAAATTCAGAATATGCAGCACCTTGCTCAGTCGCTGCCGGTAGCCACTCTCCGGCATAACTTTGCTGATAACTGCCCGGTATAAAGTTTGCCGGCGCAAATGGAACCCGGGTATGAAGAGACAACAGATGTTTTCTGATATTAGCGGCGCTTTCATCAACGTTCAGTTTTTCATTGCCTGGCAAGCAGAAACTCTGGCAAACATAATCCAGCAATTCATTAACCAGCACTGAAGGGTTGCATTCCGTATCATCACGAATGGATTTACCGATGTAACTAATATAAAGAAACTGTTCAGCGGATATCAGCGCTTCAAGGAATAAATAACGATCATCATCCCGCCGTTTTCTGTCTCCCCTTTGACTTTTTTCTGCCATCAGGTCAAACCCAAGCGGTGGAATTGAACGGGGATAAATACCGTCATTCATTCCCAATAAACAGACAACCTTAAAGGGGATAGAACGCATTGGCATTAGGGTGCAAAAGTTGACAGACCCTGCGAGAAAACGCTGACTTATTTTTTCATCATCAAACCGGAGAGCCAATTCATCCCGCAACAGAACCAGTGGCACGATTTCCTGATAGCGGGCATTCAAGCCATTACCTATCACTTTCTGCCACTGCTGCTCTATCATTGCCAGTACTAATTCAGTTTCACTGTCTGCGACGAAAAATGTTTCCAGCAATTGCTGACAGACAGGTAACCAACCCATTAGCGTCTGATTCTCACCCAAAATTTTGCGCCAGTAGCTCAATTGCATTAAAAACTCAGCTAATTGGCCGGCAAGCTCCGCTGCTAAACCGCTGGATTCATCATAAGGCAATACCTCTTTCCAAGGACCTGACCGGCTATCCATGGCATAACCCAACAACATTCTGGTCAGCCCAAAACGCCATGTATGCTGGCCTGTCACCGGCAAGGACAGCTCTTCCACATTGTCGTCATCCAGCCCCCAGCGAACACCAGATTCTTCAACCCAACGCCTTAATAAACGTAAACCCTCTTCATGAATTTCAAATTTATTCGCCAACGCCGGAACTTCCAGCAATGCTAAAACCTGCTCAGTGGTAAAACGGCTTTGAGGTAAATCAAGCAGTGTAATAAATACCTGTAAAATTGAATGCGCTTGACGGGCTTTGCGATCAGAAATTGCGAATGGAATATAACGTTCAGCAGAGACATTACCAAATACCGCCTGAACATAGGGCGTATAATTGTCGATATCCGCGACCATCACAATAATATCCCTTGGCGTCAGTGATGGATTATCTTCCAGTAACCTTAAAAGCTGATCCTGTAAAATTTCCACTTCCCGTTGAGGGCTATGGCAAACATGGAAAGACAAAGAACGATCCGAAGGAGCAAGCAGCCGTTTTTGCAGGCTATTTTCAAATGTTTCTTTTGTTGAACCAATCTGGGCATGATCCTCCAGATAGAGAATATCCCTTTGGAGCTGATGTAACACGTTATCTTGTTCTAATTCGACAAAAGCGTGAACATCCGAACTTTGCTCAAGCTGCGACAGTAAATAAAGATTATCACGCCCTAATCGCCCCCATGACGCCAACAAGGGGTTACTGATATCCTGTTCACCTTCATCGTTAAACAGTGATTGAGCATTGCCAGGATCTTTAAAATATTCCAATTCCTGCTTATTTTTATAGTGACGCGGTTTACGGCTGCTCAGTTTTGCCAGAAAAGCATAATTCTGAATATCTCCCCAATAGTATTTACATGGGTTGGTAAACATCAGGTGAATATCAATATGCTGTCCCAATGCCTGTAAGGCTTGTAAATACACAGGCGGCAAAGCCGAAATACCACAGATAAATACCCGTTTCGGTAAGCAAGCTGAAAGTTCAGCACTGTTTTCCAATATCGAAATAAAACGGCGATACAAGTTAGCACGATGCCATTGAGGTTGTTGTAGCTGGTGGGTATATTCCGTTAATTCTAGCCACAATCTTTTCTGCCATAACTGATTATCACTCAAACCATCAATAAGCTGCCCTTGCTGCCAGCTTTCCAGCCATTGCGGGCGATAAACAAGATATTGGTCAAACAGGTCAGCAACCCGCCCGGCCAATTGATGAATTTTCCGTTTATCAAAATCCTGATCAAGATAGTGCCTAAGTGGGACAAATTCTGCTTCTGGCAATAATTGAGGCAATAACGCCATCAGTTTCCATGTCATGGCATCTTTACTAAAAGCGCTTTCTTTCGGGATATCAGGCAATACTTTGGTAAACATATCCCAGATAAAAGTAGCCGGAAGTGGAAACGAAATATTGGCTGATATCCCTATTCTTTCAGCCAGTTGGATTTGCAGCCACTGTGACATTCCTGGGCTTTGTACCAGAATGACTTCCTGCTCAAACGGATCAGTCAGTGGGTTATCTCCGATAAGTATGGTTATCAGCTCTTTAAGAAGATCCAACTGATTAGAATGATAAACCTTGAACATCAGGACTCCCGTTTGAACAAATCCACCGGCTTGCTTTACTTTGCTGATTATAAGACGTTGTTACTATAACTGTAAGCTGATAGCAATCAGATAACTGATATGTCGTCTGAAATTCAGCATGCCATCCCGGTGGCGGTGTTAATTCTGATAAAGCACTTTGACCTGCAATTAATTCATATTGTTCCAGGTATCCATAAGATAATTTATCCGCCTTTGATTGTTGCCAATGTTGCTGAAATCCAAATAATAGTGCCTGATGATAACGCATTAATCCCAGTAAAGAGACAGAAAAGACCATAACGGCAACCATAACTTCGGGCAAACTCATCCCTAATTGATGAGCATGAAAAAGATTTGGTTTCATAAACAAAACCCCGTATCTGCCTCGGGACAGAAATCCAGCCAACCGCTTTCTACCGGAATAAGAGAATCACTTCCACCAGAAGAGATTAATTTCATCCATTGATACAATCCGACAGATTGCCCGGATGCCACTTCTGCCACACCTTTCAGCAGAAAAAAATTACTTGAGTACCTTTTTAAACAGCTTGTTAAATGGAACTCCTGCTGTTGCAGGCAATACCACTCTTCTGTTTTATCACGATAAAGTAGCCATGACTGAGCCATTCCCCATGACAATGCAGATTCTGCTTGCTGAAAAGCTTTTAAATATCTGCGTTCATCAACCATCATGATTAATGCGTTATCCAGATGATGATGTAAAGCTTTCAGCATCATAAGGCTCACAGCCAGCAACATCAGCACTGAAATTAACAATACATTTCCTTGCTGAAATTGCAGGCAAACATTTGGAGAATGCTCAGTCACGGTACTTATCCCCTGATATTGCGCAAACGTATTACTGCCTGATATTGGTAGTTTATTGATGGATGTTTAAACCAATGTGCAATAAGCGTCAATTTGATAAAAACTAAACCATCTTTTGTTGGTAATTTTTCTGCTTTAAATGAATCTACCACTATCTCATTTGGGTCAAATAGCCTTTCCCAGCCATTTTCCTGACAGTTACCCGCACCTCTTTTCCATTCCACTGATTTATTACTAAGACGATAGCCAAAGAATTCTGATTCACTGTGTTCTGGTGGCTCCCATTGGTTATTTATATTAAGATCGTATGCAATAATCAGGCATGAACCCTCACTTTCATCATTTCTATTATTGATTAATATTGGCTTTCCATCGCAATAATGCTGGCAATATCCTGCACGACGAATGTCTTTTTCTATAATATACAATGTTTGTTTAACAAAATATCCTAAACGATATCGCTGATATAACTCCATTACTTGTCTGGTTAAAACCGGGTAACTTTTGGCAATCGCCAGTAAAATAATAGTACCAATAGCCATTGCTACAATCACTTCTAACAATGTCATTCCAGATTGGTTTTTATGTTTTATCATTACAATAGAGTATCACTTATTTTATAAGAAAAAGCATAATTAACCACAAGCCGGAATACTATTAAACTTATTATTACTACATGATCTTACTCTTCCTCGTGAAGAAAAAATAACTGATATTTCACCTGCGGAATTAGCCAAGATAAAACTCGCGGGCATCATCGTATTTCTTATTCCATGAAACTCTATCTGCTCCTTAGTTGCTGAGCTTATAACAACATCCTGATAGGATGATTTTATACCCTCAACATTCTCTAAATCACAATCAGCAAGTGCAGATCTAGAAAGCGCTATACACCACTCTTTTCCCGTTTTCAGCCACAATATCACCTCTTTATTCAGATAATTCGCCATAGATTGCTGCCTGGCGATAAATGTCAATACTTTCTGTACTGATTCCTGTAACCTGACTCTTTCCTGATGATCACCCCATTCTTGTATCCCCCATAAAGAAAATATTGAAACCAGAACAATAACAATCATCAATTCCAATAAGGAAAAACCTAATTGATTATCAATATTATCACTACCAATTATATTAATGTTATCTTCCATTAACAATTCCTTACATCCTTTCGCAAAACATTCTATTTGTTTTAAAAACAGAATAAACACATAATTGAATTTTATGCGAGAGTGCATCAATAAAAAAATAACAACATATTATTGTTACATTTAAATTGCGTAGAGCCTCGCAAAAATCAATAAGGATAGACGTTTTTGTTTCTTATTATTATCATGCATTGTAAGCTTATATGGCTATAAGGAAGAAGTTTCATAAATATAATCAAAAAAAACTCTTCATATATCGTATCCCACGCAGAATACGACAGACTAACCGACGACTTACTGGAGAAACAAAGCATGATCAATCTTGCAGTCGTTCAGGAACGGGCTAACGCTCTGTTTTCAGAGATCCCTTGGCTGACCTACATCGGCTTTGTGTCGGATTCCCGCTAATTCCTGCAATGATACTTGTCCTTTCAACAAAATCTTTTCGTTATCAGTGTATGATCAGTAGTTGATACAAGAGGGTAATTAAATCTTGGTTTGTGCTTGCGTATGCCAATATCTGAATTTCACCCCCGACTACATCATAAATGGCACGGAATTGCCGATCTTTGGAAAACCACTGGTGAAATTGAATTCCTTTATCCAGTAACATTGAGGAATAGCCGTATGCTAACGGGTTTTCCCCAATCAATCTCGATGATTCAATCAGTAAATCATCTACCAAATTTTGAGCCGCTTCCAACCCTATTGTGTAAACCTTGTAGTCTTCAATAATAGAAAGTGTCTGGTAGGCTGTTTCAGCAACTTGAACTTTATATATCACGTCCGACATTCCCTGCGTCTACGAAGTGCTTCTTCAGGGGTCATTTTTCTACCATCCATGATATCTTTCTTAGACAGCATAGCGATTTTAAGCAACGCCATCGCCTGTCTTTCTGCGTTTCTATCGGCTTGCTCCCTCTCACGTTCTGCTACCGGTTGAATAAACAATTCAGATATTCCGTTTTTGGTAATAAACAAGCCGCCCTCGAAGTTCTCTGGGTTACTGAGTAGATCCCTAGCTTTTTTTTGAGAAATGGTATTCATGGTCTTTTTCCTCCTACTTCTGTGTATCTGTATATTATACCACCAAAATGAAAAGGGGAACAATTTATAATAAATTGTTCCCCCAGATTATTGACAAACACAGAAGAACTGTTTCAGCCATAACCTCTAAATAGCAACCGGTGCCTTTATTCCTGGATACGGGTCATAATCGACAATTTCAAAATCATCAAATTTATAATCAAAAAGTGATTCCGGTTTACGCTTTATAACCAGTTTTGGCAGTGAACGCGGCTCACGACTGAGCTGTAATTGTGTCTGTTCCATATGGTTGTTATAAAGATGCGTGTCACCACCCGTCCAGACAAAATCGCCCACTGCCAGATCACACTGCTGTGCCATCATATGAACCAACAATGCATAGCTAGCAATATTGAACGGCAAGCCAAGGAATACATCACAGGAACGCTGGTAAAGCTGGCAGGAAAGTTTGCCATCCGCAACATAAAACTGGAAGAAAGCATGACATGGCGCTAATGCCATTTTATCCAGTTCACCGACGTTCCAGGCCGATACAATGATCCGGCGTGAATCCGGATCGCTTTTAAGCTGTTCCAACACCGTTTTCAGCTGGTCAATCTGGCGGCCATCTGCCGCTCCCCATGCGCGCCATTGTTTACCATACACAGGCCCCAAATCGCCGTTTTCATCCGCCCATTCATCCCAAATAGTGACACTATTTTCATGCAGGTATTTGATATTCGTATCACCATTCAGAAACCAGAGAAGCTCATGAATAATTGAGCGGATATGGCAACGTTTAGTTGTCACCAGTGGGAAACCATCCTGCAAATTGAAACGCATCTGATGCCCGAAAGTGGAGACCGTCCCCGTCCCGGTGCGGTCTGCTTTTGGAGTACCTTCTTCTAGCACTCTTTTCATTAAGTCCAGATACTGTTTCATTTTACCTCTTGTACCTTATTACCTTGGTGTTTGTATGCCCATATCATCATTAAAACTCCCGCCAGGATCATTGGAACAGAAAGAATCTGTCCCATGCTGATTCCATCGAATAAACCCAGTTGTGCATCTGGTTGACGGAAGAATTCCACTATTATCCTGAAAACACCGTAGCCAATTAAAAACAGGCCGGAAACACTGCCCATTGGACGAGGTTTACGGATATATAAATTTAAAATAATAAACAGGACGATCCCCTCTAACGCCATTTCGTAGAGTTGTGAAGGGTGACGGGGAAGAACACCATATTGTTCAAGTATTGATAACAGTGAAGGGTCAGTTGCTGCCAGTGCAATATCCTCACTACGGGAGCTTGGAAACAGCATAGCCCACGGTGTATCCAATGTGACACGCCCCCACAATTCACCGTTAATAAAGTTACCAATTCTCCCCATTCCTAAGCCAAAAGGGACTAACGGTGCAATGAAATCAGCAACTTGTAAGAAATGACGTTTAGTTCTGCGACCAAATAACCACATTGCGCAGATAACACCCACCAAGCCACCGTGGAAAGACATTCCTCCATCCCAAACTTTAAACAAATAAAGCGGATTATCGAGAAAGGCGGGAAGATTATAAAACAGTACGTAGCCAAGACGGCCACCAACAAAGACGCCAACAAAACCTGCATAGAGCAAGTTCTCTACTTCGTTTTTTGCCCAACCACTATTAGGTTTCGCGGCTCTGCGTGTCGCCAGCCACATGGCGAATACAAACCCCACCAGGTACATAAAACCATACCAATGAAGGGATATGGGGCCTATTGAAAAAATAACCGGGTCAATATTAGGAAATGCCAGGTAGCTGTTACTCATCGTTCCCCACTTAATATTTAAAATGAATCCTAAGGCAAATGATTGCGGATCATAGCACAGGCCGTTAAACGGATTAAATTCCGCCTCTGACCAAACCGCCAATCCCATGCCGCTCCATAAACGTTGCTGACAGCTCCTTTACTCTTACGCTGGTTTCAGCCTGTAGTACTTCAGTCATCAACTGCTCAACCTGAACCCTCTCCAAATGACGTAATAAATATTTAATCCTTGGCACACTACAACCACTCATACTCAGGCTGCGATAGCCAAGACCAATCAATAACAGAGCACCCATCGGAGAACCCGCCATTTCACCACAAATACTGATAGCAAGACCCGCTTGCCGGCTATTTTCAAATACCAGTTTTAATGCCCGAATCACAGCCGGATGTAGACAATCATAAAGGGAAGCGACCTGGGTGTTGTTTCTATCCACTGCCAACAGATACTGTGTCAAATCATTGGTGCCAATAGAAACAAAATCGACTCTGCACTTGAGTTGTGGCAAGAGAAAAATGGTCGAAGGAACTTCAATCATCACGCCGAGCTGCGGCATGGGTATCTGATGCGCCAGAATTTGCTCAACTTCCTCTTTCGCTCTGTCTATCAATCTCTTAGCTTCATCAATCTCTTCCACGCTAGTAACCATTGGCAGAAGGATTTTCAAATTACCGCTATTAACATTCGCTCTGAGCATAGCCCTAAGCTGAATAAGAAAAATTTCCGGTTGGTCCAATGTCACCCGTATACCGCGCCACCCCAAACAAGGGTTTTCTTCGCTGATGGGCATATAAGGCAGTTGTTTATCCGCACCGATATCAAGTGTACGCAATACCACCGGTTTATCAGGAAATAATTGCAGCATCTCCTGATAACGGGCTTTTTGTTCATCTTCTGAAGGGAAACCACAGTGCAACATAAAGGGTATTTCAGTTCGATAGAGACCAACACCATCAATATTATTGCCTATATGTAACTCATATTTCAGACTCAAACCCGCATTAAGTTGAACAAGAACACGCTCACCACTTTTGAGCCGCGCTTCCTGATCAACATCCCCTTCAGCCAGTTTACTCAGCGCTTTTTCTTCTTCGATGATCTGTTTATATTCCTGAGAAATCAGCGGCTCAGGTTCAATAAAAACTTCTCCGCGGAAACCATCAAGAATCAGCATACGATTGTGCAGGAGTTCCGGCAGGATATCAGCTCCCATAATAGCCGGGATGCCCATCGCCCGAACCAATATGGCAGAGTGTGAATGCGTCGCGCCATCACGAACAATAACCCCTGCTAATCTTTCCTGCGGCATTTCTGCCAATAGGTTAGCACTCAGTTCATCAGCAACCAGAATAAACCATTCAGGCCACAGATGACTGACAGTCGGTGAATCATCCAGATGAAACAGTAATCGTTGCCCAAGTGCCCGCAGATCCGATGCCCTTTCCCGCATATAGGCATCCTGTAAGCTGGCGAATTGCTCTGCGTATTTCTCAATAACTTGTTTAACCGCCCATTGCGCAACAGATCCCTGCTCAATACAAGAAAACAGATCTTGTTTCAGTTGAGGATCATTCAAAAGGTAGGAATAGAGATCAAAAATCGCGGCACTCTCTTTTTGAGAGCCGGTAGTAAAACGCTTACTGAGCCGCCGGCATTCCGCCGTCGCATCTTCAAGTGCCTGAATCAAACGAGAACGTTCTGCTGCATGATCAAGGGTTGATGCTTCAAAAATTTGTTCAAATGAGGGCTGGGAACAATCCTGCCACCCCTGGGCCATGACGATGCCATTGGAAATTGCCAACGCTTTAATTCGGGTCTGCCGGTAGTGCCCAAACAAGCCCTTGGTCTGAGCCTGAGCAAGAATCACAGCCAACTGTGTCGCCAGCGTCACCATAAAGGATTCTTCGGTTTCATTAAACAAGCGTTGTTCCTGCTGCTGGACAACCAGAACGCCTTGCAACTGACGGCGATAAATAACCGGAACCCCTAAAAAAGCGCGGAAGTTATCTTCCTTAACCTGAGGCAGATATTTAAAACTTGGATGACTGCGTACATCCGCTAAATTAATCAGTTCAGATAATTGACCAACTTGTCCAACCACCCCCTCACCAAATGCCAGGCTGATAATTCTTCCACGGGGTTTCCTCAATCCTCGGGTTGCCATCAGGTAATAACACTGCCGTTGATGATCAGCAAGATAGATAGAACACACATCTGTGCTCATCGCCAGGCAGGTCTCATTCACCAATAGCTCAAGCGCCTCGGCCAAATTGGTTGCCATCGCAACTTTTTCAACAATTTCCCGTAAGCGCATAAGCATGGAGCTAACCTAACTTCTTTTGCGACGATAAGAATATGAAGAACGTAATAATGATACGTTTTCCTGCATTGGCATCACAACCGAAGCAAATTCTTTCATCACGCGCCGGTAAACATCACGTTTAAAAGAGACAACCTGCCGGACAGGATACCAATAGCTGACCCAGCGCCAACCGTCAAACTCTGGGGTATTACTGTGCTGCACATTAATATCTTCTTCATTACAAAGCAGTTGTAATAAAAACCAACGCTGTTTTTGGCCAATACAGACAGGTCTTGTATCCCAACGCACCAAACGCTTAGGTAATTTGTAACGTAACCAATTACGGGTAGAGGCCAAAACGCGTACATCTTTCCGGCCTAAACCCACTTCTTCATACAGTTCCCGGTACATTGCCTGCTCTGGTGATTCCCCCGGATTAATCCCCCCCTGAGGGAATTGCCAGGAATGTTGCCCATAACGCCGGGCCCACAAAACCTGGCCTTGTCGATTACAAATTACAATTCCTACATTCGGGCGGTAGCCATCATCATCGATCACCAGACTACCTCAATAAACTAAATTTGAAAGATGACTAATTGTTTCACACTACCCTCAAGTGGTAAACCTCTATCATTGGACTTTGCAGTCGCTAGCTAAATCTCTACAATAGCACCATCTCAACGGGGTGCTGGCTGTTTAAAACGGTCTTGCTGAGAGTAAACCCGCCGAACCTGATCCGGCTAATACCGGCGTAGGGATTTGAGCTGCTAATTGTTTCACAGAAATTATCTTTCCGTTTAGCGCGCCCTCAGATCCTTTGCCAATCCTCTTAATTAAGGAGAGCAAAGTGTTTAAGACGTTATTTTCCAAATTAACCGTACTGACGGTACTGTCAGCCGCTGCTTTGTTATTGAGTCAGGTTGTACAGGCAAAGCCGGTATTAACCGTCTACACCTATGATTCTTTTGCCACCGAATGGGGACCAGGGCCCGCGATTAAAAAAGCGTTTGAAGCTGAATGTGACTGTGAGCTGAAATTTGTTGCACTGGAAGATGGTGTGTCCCTGCTCAACCGCCTCAGAATGGAAGGAAAGCGCACGGCTGCCGATATTATCCTTGGTCTGGATAACAACTTGATTCAAGCGGCCCAACAGACAGGTCGGTTCACTGAAAGCCAAGTGGATACCCGTAAACTGAAGCTGCCGATACAATGGAATAACACCGTATTTATTCCTTATGACTATGGTTACTTTGCCTTCATTTACAACAAAAATACGTTGCCAAATCCACCAAAGAGCATGGATGAACTGATCAACAGTCACAATAACTGGAAAGTGATCTATCAAGATCCCCGCACCAGCACACCTGGGCAAGGTTTGCTGTTGTGGATGCAGAAAATTTATGGTGATGATGCCCCACAAGCCTGGCAAAAACTGGCAAAGAAAACACTCACGGTCACCAAAGGCTGGAGTGAAGCTTATGGTCTGTTCCTGAAAGGCGAAGGCGATTTGGTCCTGAGCTATACCTCCTCACCGGGCTATCACATTTTGTCTGAGAAGAAAGACTATTATGCTGCGGCAACGTTTAGTGAAGGTCATTACCTGCAAGTCGAAGTTGCCGCCCAACTGGCCTCCAGCAAGCAACCGGAACTTGCCCAGAAATTTATGCGCTTTATGCTGACTCCGGCTTTCCAACAGGAAATTCCAACCACTAACTGGATGTATCCGGTTATTGATATCCAACTACCAGAAGTTTATTCACAGCTTTCAATACCAGAGAAATCATTACAGTACAACGCAGAAGAAGTCGCAAAACACCGTAACCAATGGATTCGCACATGGCAAAACGCTGTCAGCCGCTAATAGCCGGATGGCTGCTGCCGGGGGCGATTGCCGCCGGTCTTTTGCTATTGGTCGCTTTACTGGCATTCGGTACACTTTGGTTTAACGCGCCTGAAGACGACTGGTACTTACTGACAGAAGATCGCTATTTGTGGCATGTGGTGCGTTTTACATTCTGGCAAGCTTTTTTATCGGCTCTGTTTTCTGTTATGCCCGCTATTTTTCTTTCCCGGGCACTCTACCGCCGCCATTTTCCCGGCCGAACCTTGTTTCTGCGCCTGTGTGCTATGACGCTGGTTTTGCCGGTACTGGTCGCTCTGTTCGGCATTCTAACTGTCTATGGCAGAGTCGGCTGGCTGGCACAGTTCTGTGAATGGGCCGGTATCAATTACCCTTTCACCCCTTATGGTTTACAGGGCATTTTGCTGGCGCATATCTTCTTTAATATGCCACTGGCAACACGGCTGTTACTGCAATCACTGGAAAACATTGCGGTGGAACAACGGCAATTAGCCTCACAGTTGGGTATGAATGAATGGCAACATTTTCGTTTCGTTGAATGGCCTTACCTGCGCCGCCAAATCCTGCCAACCGGCGCGCTGATTTTTATGCTCTGTTTTGCCAGTTTTGCCACCGTGCTGGCTTTAGGTGGCGGGCCTGCGGCAACGACTGTCGAGCTGGCAATCTATCAGGCGTTAAGCTATGACTACGATCTCGGCCGTGCCGCGTTACTGGCTTTGATTCAGCTGACTTGCTGTCTTGGCCTGGTTCTTCTTAGTCAGAAACTTAACAGTGCTCTATCCATCGGCTATAGCAATCAACAGCAGTGGCGTAATCCACAGGATACTTTACTGAGAAAAATCTGTGACAGCGTGTTAATTACCGCAGCACTGTTACTGCTGGTGCCTCCATTGTTAGCTGTTGTGGTGGATGGTCTGAACAGCGGGTTATTCAACGTATTACGCCAGCCTGCATTGTGGCAGGCATTTATCACATCCGTTGTGATTGCTTTAGGTGCCGGATTACTGTGTGTTTTATTCACAATGATGCTGCTGTGGAGCAGCCGCGAGTTGTACCTGCGTTATTCACCCCGCTGGGGACAAGCGATGGAAATAAGCGGTTTGTTGATCCTGGCGATGCCCGGCATCGTGCTGGCAACCGGTTTTTTTCTCCTCCTTAACGACACCATCGGCCTGCCCCGCTCACCCTATGGTCTGGTGATTTTAACCAACGCACTGATGGCAATTCCTTATGCATTGAAAGTTCTGGATAATCCGATGAAAGATCTGGCAGCCCGCTATAATCCGTTGTGCCGATCCCTGAATATTCAAGGTATTAACCGACTGTGTTGGATTGAGCTAAAAGCACTGAAAATCCCGCTGGCGCAAGCTTTGGCTTTTGCTTGTGTCCTTTCGATTGGGGATTTTGGTGTGGTCGCGCTGTTTGGTAATGAAGATTTCCGTACACTTCCTTTCTATCTGTACCAGCAAATAGGGGCTTACCGTAGTCAAGATGGCGCAGTCACCGCCTTATTGCTGTTATTATTATGTTTTATGCTGTTTAGTTTACTTGAACGCTTACCGGGGCGACATAATGCTTAAACTTGAGAATCTGACTTACACCTATGAACATCTGGTGATGTTCTTTGACTTGCAGATTCAGGCTGGGGAGCGTATCGCTATTCTTGGCCCTAGTGGAGCAGGTAAAAGTACATTACTGAACCTGATCGCCGGTTTTCAAACAGCAGAAAAAGGTTCCGTATGGCTGAATGGAGAAAATCACACCAATACGCCACCTTCTCAGCGCCCCGTATCCATGTTATTTCAAGAAAATAACCTCTTCTCTCATCTGACGATTGAACAGAATATTGGGTTGGGATTACATCCCGGATTACGCCTTAATAGCAAACAGCAACAGACATTACAGCAAATAGTCTCCCAAGTTTCGTTGGAAGATTGCCTTACCCGCCTGCCTGCTCAACTTTCTGGTGGACAACGACAACGAGCAGCATTAGCGCGTTGTTTAGTGCGCCAGCAGCCAATTCTGTTACTTGATGAGCCTTTTTCTGCTCTTGATCCAGCACTGCGTAATGAAATGTTGATATTACTGGAGCAAGTTTGCAATGAACGCCAGCTCACTTTGCTGATGGTTTCGCATAATCTGGATGATGCCGCCCGTATAGCTGACCGCGCTTTATTAGTTGTTGATGGCAATATTCATTATGACGGTTCAACAAATGCACTGGTTGCCGGTATTGTTCCTGAAGCGGCTATTTTGGGAAGGAAGGTAGACTCTAATTAGGCGTTATTAATTCCATCGCTATCAGAATAAATGGGAATAGGATATGGCTTGGTATTTCGATTATTTTCTTCTGTGACTAAGGTCTATATTTTAAAAATAAAATTGGATGGTGTAAATCTTTTTCGTTATAAGTATTTTTTATGTATTAATTTTTCATAAAGGATTTAATAATGTCTAATTTGATTTATGCGACCATAAAAGGAAAGAACCAAGGGTTAATCTCAGCAGGCTGTTCTACTTTTGATTCTATTGGTAATAAATATCAAGAGAACCACAGGGATCAAATATTAGTTTACTCCGCTACACATTCTTTAACTCGCGTACAACATGTAAGCCATCATCCTTTTAATATCATAAAACCCATCGATAAATCCTCTCCTTTACTTGGACTAGCAATTTCAAACAACGAAGAACTTCATCAGAAGGTGCTCAAGAAAAGTTTTATTCAATAGAATTAACAAAAGCAAAAATAAATGCTTTTAATATTAATTACCCTCACTCTTTAACTCATGCAGAGAATCAACCAGAAGAGAGTATCTCTGTCATTTATCAAAATATAACTTGGAATCATCACATTACTGGTACTTCTGCTTATAGTACCAGAGATGATGAGGTTTATTAAAAATGAATAAATTACGTGACAGGGTATTAAATAATAACTGCTTACATATGACCCAAGTTCCAGACCATCCTTCAGGAGATGGGATAAGATAGATGCTTCAATTTATTTTCTTAACCGATTTGTTCCAGGCTCAGTGAATTATCTGGATGGTTATAAAGATGCATATGTGAAATATAACAGGAACCTAATTTTAAAATATGCCTATACCCAATAGATTTCAAGTTGCAGCGCGGCGGCAAATGAACGCCTCCCCAGGAGCATAAATAACTCTGTGACTGGGATATGTGAAAGCAGCCAACAAAGCAGCAACTTGGAAAGATGAAAGGTATACATCACAATATAGCGAGTTCAAACAACTGTACAAATAACCATTACCCAATGCTATAATTGTGGTTATTTTCAACAAATATAAGCGCCAGCCTCTATATGCAACAGAATCATGCTGAACAAGGTTTTATACTGACACGCCACTGGCGGGACACGCCCTCGGGTATTGAGGTGGAATACTGGCTGGTGACAGATCAGGGGCCACGTCATATAAAAATTCTTCACCAACAAGCTGTTGCTTTTATCCCGCAAGCCAATATGCCGCAGGTGGAAAAAATTCTGGCGCAAGAGCGCAACTACCATCTCCGCCCACTTTCATTAAAAGATTTCAATCGCCAGCCTGTTGCCGCGCTTTATTGCCAGCAATATCGCCAATTACAACGGATTGAGAAAATACTACAGCAACAAGAAATTCAGGTTTATGAAGCAGATATCCGTCCACCAGACAGATTTATGATGGAGCGTTTTATCACTGCTCCCCTCTGGTTCAGTCAGGCACCTAATGGCGGCTATCAAATGAAACCCAACCCCGCTTATCGCCCAACATTGAAATGGGTATCCCTGGATATTGAAACCAGCCAGCATGGGGAACTTTATTCCATTGGATTGGCAGGATGTGATCAGCAAAAAGTATTTATGCTTGGCCCTACTAACGGTAATGAGCAACCTGTAAATTTCGATTTGGAATATGTAGCAAGTCGTCCGCAAATGCTGAAAAGACTCAACGAGTGGCTGGAAAAATATGATCCTGACGCCATTATTGGCTGGAACCTGATTCAGTTCGATCTACGGATTTTACAAAAACATGCTGAACGTTACGGTGTTCCACTGAAATTTGGACGGGCCGGAGGATTATTGGAGTGGCGGGAGCACGGCTTTAAATCGGGGCACTTTTTCGCTTCCACTGCTGGTCGGTTGATTATTGATGGTATTGAGGCACTAAAAACCGCTACCTGGAATTTTCCTTCTTTTAGTCTGGAATATGTAGCACAGGAACTATTAGGTGAAGGTAAAGCTATTGATACACCCTATCAGCGTATGGATGAGATTGACCGCCGATTCCAGCAAGATAAGCCTGCACTGGCACAATATAATCTGCAAGACTGTATTCTGGTAAACCGGATTTTCGATAAAACCCACTTAATGAAGTTCCTATTGGAAAGGGCAACAGTTACCGGTCTCGCCGTAGATCGTAGTGGCGGTTCAGTTACAGCTTTTACTCATCTTTACATGCCAAGAATGCATCGCATCGGTTATGTTGCCCCTAATACAGGCGAGAAGCCCGAAGATAACAGCCCTGGTGGTTTCGTGATGGATTCTCGCCCCGGTCTGTACGATTCAGTGTTGGTGCTGGATTATAAAAGTCTGTACCCCGCTATTATTCGCACTTTTCTTATCGATCCTGTCGGTATGGTGGAAGGTCTGGCACAGCCGGACAGTAAGCATACGGTTCCCGGTTTTCGCAATGCCTTCTTTTCCCGTACTCAACACTGTCTGCCTGATATCGTGGCACAAATCTGGCATGAACGTGATGCAGCCAAAAAACAGCATAATGCCCCATTGTCACAAGCATTGAAGATCATTATGAACGCTTTCTACGGTGTTCTTGGGGCGGAAGGCTGTCGTTTCTTCGACCCACGCTTGACTTCTTCCATTACTATGCGCGGCCACGAAATTATGCTCCAGACCAGAAAGCTGATTGAATCTCAAGGCTATCAAGTTATCTACGGTGATACAGATTCTATCTTTATATGGCTGAAACAGGCACATGAAGAAGAACTGGCTTTCAGCATCGGTAAAGAACTTGCACGATTCGTTAATCAATGGTGGCAAAAGTACCTGCAAGAACATTTTGGGCTTAAAAGCACCCTTGAGTTGGAATTTGAAACTCACTATCGCCGCTTCCTGATGCCAACCATCCGTGGGGCTGAACAAGGCAGTAAAAAACGTTATGCCGGTCTGAGTGGTGACCGCATGGTCTATAAAGGTCTGGAAACGGTACGCACTGACTGGACACCTCTGGCGCAAGATTTTCAGAAGCAACTGTATTCACTGATTTTTCATGAACAGCCTTATCAGGAGTTTATCCATGGTTATGTTACCAGTACCCTAAAAGGAAAATTTGATGATAAACTAACCTACCGTAAAAGGTTGGGCCGTAAGTTGTCTGACTATCAGCGCAATGTTCCACCACATGTAAGAGCGGCAAGGCTGGCAGATGAATACAATCTGCAACATAACCGGCCCTTGCAGTACCAAAATGGGGGTTGGATAAGCTATGTCATGACACAATCCGGGCCGGAACCACTGGAAAATCTGCATTCACCACCGGACTATGATCACTATATCAACAAACAACTTCAGCCTATCGCTGATGCTATTCTGCCATTTTTACAGGATGATTTTATAACTTTGCTCACCGGGCAAATAGTAATGCCTTTTGGCTAATTACTATTTTTTGCAGGTGACGATCGGCTTTGCTTCCATTAACATATCGCCCCTTTAACGAATGATTAGGGGATTTATGGAGCATCTTGCTATCTGCCCATTATCTTCGTTAGATCAAATAAAAGCTGTCGTCCTTCACCTATAAATAACATTTATCTAACAGAAACTGAGTCAAAATTTATGCCATTTACCCTCGGTCAACGCTGGATCAGCGATACAGAAAGCGAACTTGGATTAGGAACCGTTGTTGCATTGGACGCACGAATGGTCACTTTGCTTTTTCCTGCCAGCGGTGAAAACCGCCTTTACGCACGCAATGATTCTCCTATTACCCGCGTTATGTTTAACTCGGGGGATGTTGTCACCAGCCATGAAGGCTGGCAACTCAAAGTGGATGAAATCCAACAAGAAAATGGCCTGATTATTTATACAGGCACACGTCTTGATACTCTGGAAGAAAATGTCAGTCTGCGCGAAGTATTCCTCGACAGTAAACTCACCTTCAACAAGCCACAGGATCGCCTGTTTGCCGGTCAGATTGACCGTATGGATCGTTTTGCCTTGCGCTTTCGTGCCCGTAAATATCAAAGCGAACAATTTAAACTGGCTGAAAGTGGTCTGCGGGGTATCCGCGCAAGCTTGATCCCCCATCAGCTTCATATCGCTAATGAAGTAGGCAAACGCCACGCGCCAAGGGTATTGTTGGCTGATGAAGTCGGCTTGGGTAAAACCATTGAAGCCGGGATGATCATCCACCAGCAACTGCTGGCAGGTCGCGCTGAACGTGTTCTGGTTATTGTGCCAGACAGTCTTCAGCACCAATGGCTGGTAGAGATGCTGCGCCGTTTCAATCTGCGTTTTGCCCTGTTTGATGACAGCCGCTATACCGAAGCCCGACATGACAGCGATAATCCATTTGAAACAGAACAACTGATACTTTGCTCGCTGGATTTTGTCCGCCGTAATAAACAACGTTTTGAGCATATGCTTGAAGCCAATTGGGATCTGATGGTGGTGGATGAAGCTCACCACCTGGCCTGGAGTGAAGATGCGCCAAGTCGTGAATATCAGGCTATTGAAGAATTAGCTGAACAGATCCCCGGTGTACTGCTGCTGACCGCCACACCAGAGCAGTTAGGACAGGAAAGCCATTTTGCCCGCCTGCGCCTGCTCGATCCAAGCCGTTTTCATGATTATCAGGCTTTTATTGACGAACAACAAAACTACCGACCGGTTGCTGATGCCGTAACTCTGCTGTTATCTGGTGAACAACTTAACAATAATCAATTAAATCTGATGGGTGAGCTTATTAGTGAGCAGGATATTGAGCCTCTGCTGAAAGCAGCCAACAGTAATAGTGATGAAAGTGAAACCGCACGCCGCGAACTGATTTCCATGCTGATGGATCGCCATGGTACTAGCCGTATTCTGTTCCGTAATACCCGTAATGGTGTGAAAGGTTTTCCTCATCGGGAACTGCACCAGATTAAATTACCTCTGCCAACCCAATATCAGACGGCCATTAAAGTCTCCGATATTATGGGTGCTAAAAAATCGCTGGAATCACGCGCAAGGGATATGCTTTACCCAGAGCAGATTTATCAAGAATTTGAAGGCGAAAACGCCACCTGGTGGAATTTTGATCCCCGCGTAGAATGGTTACTGGGTTTCCTGACCGCAAACCGCGATGAAAAAGTGCTGGTCATTTGTGCTAAAGCAACCACAGCTCTACACCTGGAGCAGATACTGCGTGAACGCGAAGGCATTCGCGGTGCTGTTTTCCATGAAGGATTATCACTGGTTGAACGTGACCGCGCCGCAGCCTACTTTGCTTCTGAAGAAGAGGGGGCACAGGTGTTGCTGTGCTCTGAAATTGGCTCAGAAGGCCGTAACTTCCAGTTCGCCAACCAGTTAGTCATGTTCGATTTGCCATTCAACCCGGATTTACTGGAACAACGTATCGGACGTCTGGATCGTATCGGCCAAAGCCGTGATATCCAAATCAGTGTGCCCTATCTGGAAAATACCGCACAGGCCGTTCTGATCCGGTGGTATCACGAAGGTCTGGATGCATTCGAACACACCTGCCCAACAGGCCGTACTATCTACGATAACTATTATGAAACTCTGCTGAGCTATCTTGCCAAACCAAATGAACAGGAAAAATTTGGTGAGTTTATTGAGCAATGCCGCCAACAACATGAGCAGCTCAAATTACAACTGGAGCAAGGCCGCGACCGGCTGCTGGAAATGAACTCCAATGGCGGAGAACATGGCTTACAGTTAGCAGAAAAAATTGCAAAGTATGATTGTGATACTGAACTGGTGAATTTCTCTCTCAACTTGTTTGATATCGTTGGTATCAATCAGGAAGATCGCAGCGACAACATGATTGTGCTGACACCATCCGATCATATGCTGGTTCCGGATTTCCCAGGGCTGCCACAAGATGGCTGTACTATCACATTCGATCGTGAACAAGCGCTGTCCCGTGAAGATGCCCAGTTTATCAGTTGGGAACACCCGATTATCCGTAATGGGTTGGACCTGATCCTTTCCGGTGATACCGGCAGCTGTGCTGTCTCTCTTTTGAAAAATAAAGCATTACCCGTTGGAACCCTGCTGGTAGAGCTGATTTATGTGGTTGAAGCACAAGCGCCAAAACATCTGCAATTGACCCGTTTCCTGCCACCAACACCATTGCGGATACTGATGGACTTGAAAGGCAACAATCTGGCTGGTCAGGTGGAATTTGAAAGCTTTAACCGCCAACTTAACGCCGTCAATCGTCATACTGCGAGTAAGCTGGTTAATGCGGTACAAAAAGAAGTTCACGCTATTCTACAGCAAGCAGAAGGTTTGATAGAAACACAGGCTCAATCATTGATTGAACAAGCGAAACAGGAAGCTGATGAAAAACTCACGGCTGAACTTTGCCGCTTGGAAGCACTCAAAGCCGTCAATCCGAATATTCGTGATGATGAGTTGGAAGCGATTGAATCCAATCGCCAACAGTTATTGCTTAACCTGAATCAGGCAAGCTGGCGTCTGGATGCTATTCGCCTTGTTGTTGTTACGCATCAGTAAGTATTAGAAATACCCGGAGGCGGGACCGGGATGGGGTGTCTCTCACCAAGACCCCTATTCCCACGCCTCCTTATGATATTCTGCTACCGGAGCCTCAATGGAAGCTTATAACCCTCCCACCGATCCCTGGCTACATGTGCTCTATCAGGATCAACACATCATTGTGGTCAACAAACCCAGTGGGCTACTCTCTGTTCCTGGCCGGGCAGAAGAACATAAAGACAGCATTATGACGCGGATACAACAGCAGTTTTCGACAGCAGAATCTGTTCACCGGCTGGATATGGCAACCAGCGGCGTAATGGTGGTTGCATTGACTAAAGATGCAGAGCGTGAATTGAAACGCCAGTTCCGTGAACGGGAACCGAAAAAAACCTATATTGCACGGATTTGGGGACGTCTGGAACCAGAAACCGGCATGGTCGATCTACCGCTGATTTGTGACTGGCCGAACCGACCAAAGCAGAAAGTTTGTTTTGAAACCGGAAAATCAGCTCAAACTGAATACGAAGTACTCGCTTACGAAGATGAAGCGACCCGGGTAAAACTCTCACCAATAACAGGTCGTTCACATCAGCTCAGGGTACACATGCTGGCACTTGAGCACCCTATTCTGGGAGATCGGTTTTACGCTCATCAGCAGGCAAGAGCAATGGCGCCTCGCCTGCAATTACATGCACAGGAACTACATATCGCTCATCCGGCCTATGGAACCCCAATGCATTTTCAGTGTAAAGCCGATTTTTGATTAATAGACAAATACGGTAACCGAATCCAATGAAGCCAATATCAGGCACAAGGCCAAGCCAAAATAACCCGAAAGAATACGGATACTTGCCATTTTTTCATTCCTCATGTATTTAAAGTAAAAATATATAAAATTCTCTAATATTTTAAAGAAATAAAAGATAAACTCAACAATAGTAGGGGATTTTATTCCCCTATATGTTAATAGAATGTTTTTAAAAAGAAAAAATAGCTCACTTAAAACTTTTCTCTTTTTTAATCAGATCATAAGCAGCCTGAATTGACTGAGCTTTTTGTTTAGCAATCTCCATCATTTCCGGTGGTAAACCTTTTGCCACTAACTTATCAGGATGGTGCTCACTCATCAGCTTACGATAGGCACGTTTAATTGTTGTCACGTCATCACTTTCACGCACACCTAGCACCTTACAGGCGTCCGCCAGGGTTGGCCCCTGAACAGTGCTCTGGTAGCTACCATACTGATGCTGCCGCCACTCTCCACCACCACTGAAATGACGGCCACCTTCCATCATGGCAAGGAATTGTTCAAACTGGTTACGGGAGATCCCAAGTTCATCAGCAATGATAAACAACACTTTCCTTTCATTCGGATGCAACTGACCATCAGAAAATGCAGCCTGCAACTGAATCTCCAAAAACATCCGAATTAAGTCAGACCGACCGAAACAGGCACGACGTAATTGTCTCAATGTCTCACGCAAAGGAAAATTCAGCTCTTTACCCTCACGAAAAGCGTGCTGGGCCGCAGTCCTAGCTTGCCCATGAAGTTGCATCCGGTCCATTAACTGGCTGGCAAGCTGGATATCTGTTTCAGTCACCCGTCCTTTTGATTTAGTAATATGCCCCATCACCTGAAAGGTACTACTGAAAAACAGCATCTGGCGGGACTGATTATTTGCAAAAAAACCCTGGCTTCTCCGTACACTGGCCCTATCAAACAGATGACCAATAAACAGGCCAATGACAATACCCCAGAAGCCTGCTCCAGACATGACACCAAAGATCAGACCAAGCAATTTTCCCCAATAATGCATATACTCCTCAATTCATCAATGCTCTGAGTGTAGTTTTGCATTATCATACTATTCATTCAGCTCCGTGCCTAACGGCAAGATAAGTAAAGGTATGACTTTACACTGGCGCATATTCATTGAGTGCGTTAGTCTCTTGAGGTTTGCCGGCATAACGCCACTGATGACGGAACCGCATAAATATCTATGAAGAAATGTTATCCAACTTTGCTGGTCACAATGGTATGGGCCGCACTTTATAGTCAGCATGCACATGCTGATCTCGCAGCACAATGTATGCTGGGTATACCTGTTTACGATCAGCCAATAATTAATGGCGATCTAAATCAACTTCCTATCAATATCCTGGCAGATGACTCACACGCAGATTATCCACGTTCTGCTAAGTTCAGCGGTAATGTCAATATTACACAGGGTAATAAAACGCTGACCGCCGATAAGGTACAACTTGATCAAACTGAGGATGAAGTTCCATTAAGGACTGCTACTGCTACGGGCAATGTTCATTATGACGACCCCCAAATTATTCTGAAAGGTCCACGCGCTTGGTCTAATTTAAATAATAAAGACACAGATATGGATCAAGCCGATTATCAGATGGTCGGGCGTCAGGGACGCGGCATCGCAGATAAAATGAAACTGCGTGGTGAAAACCGTTATGCCATTCTGGATAATGGTTCTTTTACTTCCTGCCTGCCTGGTAATGATAGCTGGAGCGTTGTTGGCTCCGAAGTCATTCTCGACCGCGAAGAAGAAGTCGCTGAAATATGGAATGCCCGTTTCAGAGTGGCGAATGTTCCGGTATTTTATAGTCCCTATCTTCAATTACCGATCGGCACTAAACGCCGCTCTGGTTTCCTTATTCCTAACGCCAGCTATTCCAAAAATAACGGCGTTGAATTTATTCTGCCCTATTACTGGAATATCGCACCAAATTATGATGCCACGATTACGCCGCATTATATCAGTAGACGTGGTTTAAAACTGGATAATGAATTCCGTTATTTAACTAAAGCAGGTGCAGGTACACTTGCGTTCGACTGGCTGAATAATGACGATCTGTATGTTAAAGATAAAAATGCAGGAACACGTACCGCCAGAGAGAGTGATAATCGCTGGTTATTTTACTGGGGACACAGTGGTGTGATGGATCAGGTATGGCGCTTTAATATCGACTATACCAAAGTCAGTGATCCTGAATATTTTTCTGACTTTAGTTCTCAATATGGTTCTACCACTGACGGCTATGCCACACAAAAATTCAGCCTGGGATATGCCCAACAAAACTGGAATGCCACTTTATCCACTAAGCAATTCCAGATTTTTTCTAAAGATACCAATAGAAAAGCCTACAGAGCTGAACCACAGTTAGACCTGAACTATTACAAAAACGATCTGGGGCCATTTGATCTTAAGGTCTATGGTCAGGCGGTAAAATTTACCAGTGTAGGTAAAGATAATCCGGAAGCAACCCGCTGGCATTTGGAACCCTCCATTAACCTGCCACTTTCCAATGGCTGGGCCAGTATGAATAATGAAGTTAAGCTGATGTCGACTCACTATCAGCAGGATATTCCCAAATCTCTTGAAAATACTGAATATAAAGAATCGGTTAACCGGGTTCTGCCGCAGTTCAAAAGTGAGGCCAAAATGGTGTTTGAGCGTTCAACGTACTTGAACAGCAATTACACCCAAACGCTGGAACCACAAGTTCAGTATCTGTATGTGCCATATAAAAACCAGGATAATATCAATAACTTCGATTCATCTTTACTGCAAACTGACTATACCGGCCTGTTCCGTGAACGCTTTTATGGTGGCCTGGACCGCATTTCATCCGCTAATCAAGTCACTACCGGCCTCACTACCCGCATTTATGATGAGAGTTTAGTTGAGCGTTTTAACCTGTCGTTAGGTCAAATCTATTACTTTGAACGTCCGCGCACCGGTGAGGAAAATATCATTAACAGTAAAGACAGAACAGGTATGATGACCTGGGCTGGTGATACTTACTGGAAAATTAGTGATTCCTGGGGTTTGAAAGGCGGTATGCAGTACGATACCCGCTTGGGCAGCGTAACGATGGGGAATACCGTACTGGAATATCGCCGTGATGCAGACCGGCTTGTACAGTTAAACTATCGTTTTGTTGACAGAGATTATATCCAGGCTACAGCTAAAAATGCCCCAGCTTTCCAGCAAGGGATTTCTCAACTTGGTCTGGTTGCAAGCTGGCCGTTAAGTGACCGCTGGGCTTTGGTTGGCGCTTACTACTATGACACCAAAGAGAAGCAACCTGCGAGTCAGTTAGTGGGCTTGCAATACAACACTTGCTGCTGGGCGGTTAACGTCGGTTATGAGCGTAAAATCGTTGGTTGGAAAGACAACAATAGTGAATATGACAATAAATGGTCATTTAACTTTGAACTCCGAGGCTTAAGTAACAATCATAGTCTGGGTAGCCAGAAAATGTTGGAGTCTGGCATCATGCCATACCAGCGTGCATTCTGATGTTAATAACGCTTTGATATTAAACAATATAAGTCCGCTATTGCGGAACCTACATATGATGGGAAAAGTATGAAGAACTGGAGAACGCTCATTCTCGGATTGATGTTTTCAGTGAGTACCGCCTTCGCTGCACCTCAGCAAATGGATAAGATCGCTGCGGTTGTCAATAACGGGGTAGTACTGGAAAGCGACATCAGCAACCTCTTACAGTCCGTTAAACTGGATGCGCAACGTGCAGGCCAGCAGATACCGGACGAGAAAATGCTACATAATCAGATCCTTGAGCGTCTGATTATGGATAATATCCTGCTACAAATGGCAAAACAGATGGGGATCGCCATTCCTGATCAGGCTCTGGATTCCACCATTGCAAATATTGCAGCCCAGAACCATATAACTGTGGATCAGATGAAACTCCGTATCGCTGCTGACGGGATGAATTTCGATACTTATCGTAATCAGATCCGTAAAGAGATGATCATTGCAGAAGTGCGCAACAATGAAGTTCGCCGTCGTGTCACCATTCTGCCTCAGGAAATTGACGCCTTAGCGAAACAAATTGGCAACCAGAATGCTTATGATACTGAACTGAATATCAGCCACATTCTGATCCCACTACCAGAAAACCCTGACCAGGCACAAATGGAAAAAGCCACAGCTGTAGTACAGAAAATTATGTCTGAACTTAAGCATGGCGTTGACTTTGGTAAACTGGCTATCGCCTATTCCGCTGATCCACAAGCCCTGAAAGGCGGTAATATGGGTTGGAGTAAGCTTCAGGAACTGCCAACCCTGTTTGCCGAGCAACTGCAATCAGCCCCGAAAGGCGCGGTCGTTGGCCCCATCCGTTCTGGTGTTGGTTTCCATATTCTCAAAGTCAATGATATCCGTGGCGGTAACGCAACAATCGCAGTCACTGAAGTTCATGCCCGTCATATTCTACTGAAAACTTCACCCGTCATGACCGATGATCAGGCGCGTACCAAGTTGCAGCAAATCGCCGGTAATATTCGCAGCGGAAAAACGGACTTCGCTGACGCCGCGAAAGAGTTTTCAGATGATCCCGGCTCAGCCCTGCGTGGTGGCGATCTCGGCTGGACCACACCAGATATCTATGATCCCGCCTTCCGTGACGCGTTAATGCGACTGAATAAAGGTGAAATCAGCCAACCGGTTCATTCCTCTTTTGGCTGGCATCTGATTCAATTGCTGGACACCCGCAAAGTTGATAGAACAGACGTCGCTCAGAAAGATCGTGCTTACCGTATGTTATTCAACCGTAAATTTACCGAAGAAGCACAAAGCTGGATGCAAGAACAACGCGCCTCAGCTTATGTGAAAATTTTAGATGGCAGCGATGCACAACAATAAACCTATTGTGATTACCCCCGGCGAACCAGCCGGGGTTGGACCCGATTTAACCGTCGCTCTTGCTCAACAAAGCTGGCCAATACAGCTGGTCGCCTGTGCAGACCCCAATTTACTCCTGGACAGGGCCAGACAACTCAATTTGCCTTTGCAATTATTAGAATATTCGCCTGATAAAATACCCGAACCCCAGGCTGCCGGAACGTTGACTATACTGCCAGTTCCTCTTCATGTACCTGCAATCGCCGGCGAGTTGAAGCAGGAAAACGGCAGATATGTGACTGAAACCTTGGCAAGAGCCTGCGACGGTTGCCTGAATGGAGAGTTTTCGGCGTTAGTCACAGGACCAGTTCATAAAGGGAATATCAATGACGCCGGCGTGCCTTTTATCGGCCATACCGAATTCTTTGCTGATCGCAGTGGATGTCAGCGGGTTGTCATGATGCTTGCGACAGAGGAACTTCGGGTTGCTCTGGCAACAACGCATCTGCCCATTGTTGATGTGCCAAAATCCATCACTTCCGATAGTCTGCGGGAAGTTATCACGATCCTTAACCATGACTTAAAAACAAAGTTTGGCCTGGCAAAACCCTGTATTTATGTTTGTGGCCTGAATCCCCATGCAGGAGAAGGCGGCCATATGGGGCGGGAAGAGATTGATGTCATTATTCCCGTGTTAGAAAGCCTAAGAGCAGAAGGCTTGGTATTAGAGGGGCCTTTGCCGGCAGATACCCTGTTCCAGCCAAAATATCTTCAACATGCAGACGCCGTTCTCTCGATGTATCACGATCAGGGATTACCCGTGTTAAAATACCAGGGTTTTGGCAGAGCTGTGAATATTACGTTAGGCCTGCCGTTTATCCGTACTTCTGTCGATCATGGCACAGCATTGGAACTGGCTGGTACAGGTCAAGCTGATGTGGGAAGCTTTATCACCGCATTGAATTTAGCAATTAAAATGATACAAAACAGTAATGAATAATAGAGTCCACCAAGGGCACTTCGCCCGTAAACGCTTCGGGCAAAACTTTTTAACCGATCAGTTTGTCATTGATAGTATTGTTACCGCTATCAATCCACAACCAGGCCAGGCAGTGCTGGAAATTGGCCCCGGTCTTGGCGCATTGACAGAACCGGTTGGGGAGCGCATGGATAAAATGACCGTGGTTGAACTCGACCGCGATTTAGCTGCACGTCTGCAAGTTCATCCGCAATTAAAAGATAAGCTGACCATTATCCAGCAAGATGCAATGACCGTTAATTTTAGCGAATTGTCTCAACAAAGAGAGTTGCCGCTGCGGGTCTTTGGTAATTTACCTTACAATATTTCCACGCCGTTGATGTTTCACCTTTTCAGTTATACTAATGCTATTGCTGATATGCATTTTATGTTGCAAAAAGAGGTAGTAAACCGACTGGTAGCAGGCCCCGGCAGCAAAGCTTTCGGGCGGTTAAGTGTCATGGCCCAATATTATTGTCAGGTTATCCCAGTGCTGGAAGTACCGCCAACCGCGTTTACTCCCGCACCTAAAGTCGATTCAGCAGTTGTACGTCTGATACCGCACAAAAGCATACCTCACCCGGTCAAAAATATTCGTATGCTAAGCCGGATCACTACTCAGGCTTTCAACCAACGGCGTAAAACTATCCGTAACAGCCTCGGTGATCTTTTCACTGTAGAACAGCTCACAGAACTGGGTATCAATCCAGGTACACGCGCAGAGAATATTTCTGTTGAGCAATACTGCAAAATGGCAAACTGGTTATCGGAACAACCTGAAATACAGTCATAACAGGAGTCAACCATGATTAATGCGCCCAGAGTTTCTATTCAGGTACAAAGTGTTTATGTCGAGAGCCAATCGTATCCCGAGCAACAGCGTTTCGTTTTTGCCTATACAATCACTATCCGTAATCTTGGGCGCGAACCGGTTCAGTTAATCAACCGTTATTGGCTAATTACCAATAGTGACGGTCACCAGACTGAAGTTCAGGGGGAAGGTGTTGTTGGTGAACAACCCATAATCCTGCCTGGTACAGAATACCGTTACACCAGTGGCGCTATATTAGAAACGCCTTTAGGCACGATGCAAGGCCATTATGAAATGGTCGATCACAATGGTGATCCATTCCGCGTTGCCATTCCGGTTTTCCGTTTGGCTATCCCAACTCTGATTAATTAATTATGTCTACCTATCTGATCGGTGATATTCATGGCTGCTATCATGAATTACGAGTTTTATTAACTAAAGCCAATTTTGATCCCAAAAAGGATACATTATGGCTGACAGGAGACTTAGTTGCCCGTGGCCCAGATTCTCTTGAAGTTCTGCGGTATGTTAAACAGTTAGGTTCAGCCGCAAAAATAGTATTAGGCAATCATGATCTTCATTTATTAGGCGTTTATGCCGGGATCAGCCGTAATAAACCTAAAGACAAAATTAATGAATTACTGTCCGCTCCAGATGCAGACGAATTAATTAATTGGCTACGCAAACAACCGCTATTACAGTGCGACGATGATCTGAAACTGGTCATGACACATGCGGGTATTACGCCCCAATGGGATCTGGAAACAGCTAAAATATGCGCTGGCGAAGTTGAAGTCATGCTCAATAGTAGCAGCTATCCTCTGTTTCTCAATTCAATGTATGGGGATATGCCGAATAACTGGTCACCGGAACTTTCTGGACTGGCACGCTTACGTTTCAGTACCAATGCATTGACACGTATGCGTTACTGTTTTCCAAATGGTCAGCTAGATATGCTTTGCAAAGATAAACCCGAAAGTGCTCCCGCACCGCTGAAACCTTGGTTTGAACTGCCATTGCCAATCCCTGAAGAGTATTCCATCGTTTTCGGCCACTGGGCCTCACTGGAAGGTCAGGGAGTACCAGAAAGATTTTATGCATTGGATACAGGTTGCTGCTGGGGAGGCGAGCTAACCATGCTGCGTTGGGAAGATAAACAATATTTTACGCAACCATCGCTGTCAGCCGTAAAACAGCACTAAAACCAGACACGCCGTGAAGAAAGTTCATCGGCGTGTTTTATCAATTAGATACGGCGTTGTAAAATCTCAAAACAGTAGCTGTGAGAATTTAATCCATCTGCATCATGGTATTCAGTAAATTCAGAATCCCACTCATCTGGCTCATAATCAGGAAAATGAGTATCACCTATCACTTCTGCATCAATATGAGTCAGATACATACGGCTAGCCAGCGAGATGAACTGGTCATAAATTTTACCGCCCCCCATCACCATAATCTCTTCTGCATCACCGGCTACTGCCAGTGCTTCATCAACTGAACTTACCCAGGTTACACGTTCATCGTTACCCGGTTGACTACTCAATACAATATTGAGCCGCCCTGGCAATGGGCGACCTATGGATTCATAAGTTACTCGTCCCATAATGACTGGTTTATTCAATGTATTACGTTTAAACCAAGCCAGATCCCCCGGCAGATGCCACGGCATTGTATTCTCCATGCCGATAATCCGATCCATAGCTAAAGCAGCGATCAAGCTGATATTCATTGAGTCACCTTATAGGCAAATAGTATAAAAATTGGTGACACTATACGGAAAGGGATGTACCCAGTCGATAGGATCAACACTTTCTTAAGTACAAAAAATTCATTTATACTTGATTTGTCGATTAAGATATTTATTGATCAAAATAATAACAAATCTAATATTAACTATAGGGTACATTATGCTGGAAACATCACTGTTCGTCATCACCATATCAACTTTGGGCATGCTCTCTCCCGGTCCCGATTTCTTTCTGGTAGTCAAAAATGCCATACGTTATCAACGTCCTGCCGCAATGATGACGGTGATGGGATTAATTGCCGCTATCGCCTGTCATATGACTTATTGTGTCGCTGGACTGGCTATTCTTATTACCACCACTCCGTGGTTGTTTAATCTGATGAAATACGCCGGAGCTGCTTATCTTATTTGGATCGGGATCAATAGCCTGCTTTCCCGCGGAGGAAATACCGTCACTCTTGATGACCAGGCACGACAAATTGTCACTTTTAAAAAAGCGTTTATGCAGGGATTTCTATGTAATCTGCTAAATCCAAAAGCAACCTTATTCTTTCTGGCAATATTTACCCAGGTACTAAATGTCAATTCTGGTGTTGATGAGAAATTATGGTATGCCTTTATTATCTGGAGCCTGGCGACCATCTATTGGCCATTACTGGTAATATTGATCCAGAGTGCGCCAGTACGCCGTGGATTAGTTAAAACTCAAAAGATTATTGATAAACTGCTTGGCGTTGTTTTGATTGGCTTAGGTGTCAAGGTGGCACTGGGATAACAGAAATTCATTCCCTCCCTTTAAGTTTTCAATGAATATAAAAAAAGTGCGCTTAATTAGAGCGCACCTTTTTATTACTTCAATTAATCAGAATACAGGCTAGCTATTAATCTCCGCATGCATTTCCTGTACAGAAATCACCTGCTCGGTTGGATCTGCGCTCAATGCCATTGTTGTAGCAAAACCGCCATTCAATGTAGTGTCATAATGCACTTTATATTGCAGTGCACTACGGCGAATAAGCTTGGAATCCTCAATCGCCTGACGACCAGCGGTGGTGTTCACTATATAGCTATACTCACCATTTTTGATTCTATCCTGAATATGCGGACGCCCTTCGTGAACTTTGTTCACCAAGCGAGGATTGATTCCCGCTTCACCCAGCACAACTGCCGTACCGTGAGTCGCATCCAATTCAAAGCCCTGCTTCAACAACTTCGCCGCTAAATCTACGACTCGGCCTTTATCACCATCACGCACCGACAAAAGGGCTCTGCCACTCTGTTGCATTCTGGAGTCACATCCCAACAGGGCTTTTGAGAAAGCTTCTGCAAAAGTACGGCCAACACCCATCACTTCCCCGGTTGAGCGCATTTCAGGCCCAAGAATCGGATCCACACCAGGGAATTTGTTGAAAGGCAGTACAACCTCTTTCACCGAGTAGTATGGCGGGATGATCTCCTGAGTTGTGCCCTGTTCAGCCAGAGACTGACCCACCATCACACGAGCTGCAACTTTCGCCAGTGGCAAACCTGTAGCTTTAGAAACAAATGGCACAGTACGGGCCGCACGAGGGTTGACTTCAATCAGGTAAACCTCGTCATTCTTGACAGCAAACTGGACATTCATCAAGCCACAGACACACAACTCAAACGCCAGTTTTTCTACCTGCTGGCGCATGACATCCTGAATTTCCTGACTCAATGTGTAAGCCGGCAGTGAACAGGCTGAATCACCGGAGTGAACACCTGCCTGCTCAATATGTTCCATAATGCCACCAATCAGCACCCGTTCACCGTCACAGATAGCATCAACATCCACTTCTATGGCATCATCAAGGAAACAATCAAGCAGTACCGGGGCATCATTAGATACACTGACCGCCGTCTGGAAATAACGGCGCAAGTCAGCTTCGTCATATACAATTTCCATCGCACGGCCACCCAGAACATATGATGGGCGAACCACCAGCGGATAACCCAACGCATTCCCTTTCTCAACCGCTCGTTCAATCGTCGCCACAGTGGCATTTTCTGGTTGTTTCAGGCCGAGACGATTGACCGCCTGTTTGAAACGCTCACGATCTTCTGCACGATCAATCGCATCCGGGCTGGTACCAATAATAGGCACACCTGCGGTTTCCAGCTCACGGGCCAATTTCAACGGAGTCTGCCCGCCATATTGAACAATCACCCCTTTTGGCTGCTCAACACGCACAATTTCAAGCACATCTTCCAAAGTAACCGGTTCGAAATAGAGGCGATCCGAAGTATCGTAATCTGTTGAAACTGTTTCCGGGTTACAGTTCACCATAATGGTTTCATAACCATCTTCACGCAGTGCCAGTGATGCATGAACACAGCAGTAGTCAAACTCGATCCCTTGTCCAATACGATTAGGACCACCGCCCAACACCATGATTTTCGGCTTGTCACTATTCGGATTGGCTTCACACTCATCTTCATAAGTGGAATACATGTACGCGGTATCAGTCGCAAATTCTGCCGCACAGGTATCAACCCGTTTGTAAACCGGATACAGATTATATTTGTGACGCAGTTTGCGGATCTCTTTTTCCGCCACACCGACCAGTTGCGCCAGACGTGCGTCAGCAAAACCTTTGCGTTTCAAATGACGCAGGAAATCGACAGTCAGGCTGTTAATTCCCTGTTCAGCTACTTGCTCTTCCAGTCGCACCAATTCTTCAATTTGCACCAAGAACCAGCGGTCAATATCAGTCAGATTGAAAACACCGTCAACCGACATACCGGCGCGGAAAGCATCGGCGATATACCAAATACGCTCCGCACCAGCATCTTTCAATTCACGGCGTATTTTGGTCAATGCTTGTGGATCATCCAGACTAACTTTCGGATCAAAGCCAGTTGCTCCCACTTCCAAACCACGCAACGCTTTTTGCATGGATTCTTGCTGAGTACGGCCAATCGCCATCACCTCACCAACAGATTTCATCTGAGTCGTCAGGCGATCATTGGCGCCGGCAAATTTCTCGAAATTGAAACGAGGAATTTTAGTCACTACGTAATCAATAGAAGGTTCAAAGGAAGCTGGCGTGCGACCACCAGTGATATCATTCATCAGTTCATCAAGGGTATAACCTACCGCCAGCTTGGCGGCAATTTTAGCAATCGGGAAACCTGTCGCTTTCGAAGCCAATGCCGAAGAGCGGGAAACGCGCGGGTTCATTTCGATGATAACTAAACGGCCATTTTTCGGGTTCACCGCAAACTGAACGTTAGAGCCGCCGGTTTCCACACCGATTTCACGCAGTACCGCCATCGAAGCGTTACGCATGATTTGGTATTCTTTATCTGTCAGGGTTTGGGCCGGTGCAACAGTGATGGAATCGCCAGTGTGAATCCCCATGGCATCGAAGTTTTCAATCGAACAGACGATGATGCAGTTATCATTTTTATCACGCACCACCTCCATTTCATACTCTTTCCAGCCAATCAGCGATTCATCAATCAATAGCTCATTGGTCGGCGAAAGATCCAAACCACGCTCACAAATTTCTTCAAATTCTTCGCGGTTATAGGCAATCCCCCCCCCACTTCCTCCCATAGTAAAGGAAGGACGGATAATACAAGGAAAACCAACTTTATCTGCAACGGCCAGCGCTTCTTCCATTGAATGGGCGATACCTGAACGCGGGGTTTCCAAGCCTATCTTTTTCATTGCCATATCGAAACGACGACGATCTTCCGCTTTGTCAATCGCATCTGCGGTAGCACCAATCATAGTCACGCCAAATTCTTTCAAAACCCCCTGGCGTTCCAGTTCCAACGCACAGTTCAGCGCAGTTTGTCCACCCATGGTTGGCAAAACTGCATCAGGACGCTCTTTTTCAATAATTTTACGTACCACTTCCCAGTGGATCGGCTCAATATAAGTAGCATCCGCCATTTCTGGATCAGTCATGATGGTGGCAGGGTTTGAGTTCACCAACACAACACGATAACCTTCTTCCCGTAACGCTTTGCAAGCCTGTGCACCTGAGTAATCGAATTCACACGCCTGGCCGATAACAATTGGACCAGCACCCAAGATCAGGATACTTTTAATATCAGTACGTTTTGCCATTTTATTCTCTCCCGATTACTTGGTGTTATGACGATTATTTTGCTGACAGTGCTGTTTAATCAGCTCGATAAAGTGATCGAACAATGACGACGTTTCATGTGGGCCAGGGCTAGCTTCCGGATGCCCCTGAAAGCTGAATGCCGGTTTATCTGTGCGATGAATTCCTTGCAACGTACCATCAAACAGGGATTTATGGGTCACACGCAGATTGGCCGGCAATGACTTTTCATCTACAGCAAAACCGTGGTTCTGTGCGGTAATCATCACAATATTACGATCAAGATCTTTTACCGGATGGTTAGCTCCGTGATGGCCAAATTTCATTTTCATTGTTTCGGCACCACTCGCCAATGCCAGCAATTGGTGCCCAAGGCAAATACCAAAGATTGGAATATTTGTCTCAAGGAGAGTTTTAATTGTTTCAATCGCATAGCCACAAGGTGCCGGATCGCCCGGGCCATTGGACAAGAAAATACCATCTGGATTCAGCTTCAATACATCCTCAGCCGGTGTCTGAGCGGGAACCACTGTCAGGCGACAGCCACGATCTACCAGCATCCGCAAAATATTGCGTTTTGCACCAAAATCGTAAGCAACAACATGATAAGGCAGCTCTTGCTTCTCTTCCGGTAATCCATCTGCCAGAGTCCAACTTCCCTGTAACCACGGATAAACCTGCTCCGTTGTCACCTCTTTTGCTAAATCCATCCCTTCCAGCCCTGGGAACGCTTGTGCTTTTTCTAGTGCAACCTGAGCGTTAATCTGCTTACCTGCTATAATACAACCATTCTGTGAACCTTTTTCCCTTAACAAGCGGGTCAGTTTACGGGTATCGATATCCACTATCGCAACAATATTATGGCGTTTAAGGTAATCAGAAAGCGTTTCTTCGCTACGGAAGTTACTGGTCAATAACGGCAGATCACGAATTACCAGCCCCTGGGCCTGAACTTTTAGTGATTCTTTATCGGCTGAGTTAACACCGACATTACCAATATGGGGATAAGTAAGAGTGACAATTTGGCGGGAATAGGAAGGGTCTGTGAGAATTTCTTGATATCCGGTCATTGAGGTATTGAAAACCACTTCCCCAACTGCCGCCCCTTCAGCACCTATGGCGCGACCGTGGAATTGGGTTCCGTCTTCCAGAACCAATATAGCTGACTTAATCAAAACACCCTCCAGAGAATAATAAATCACAATTAGTGCATATTAATTCAGATTTGTTCGTCAAAATCAATGCCAAAGCTGCTTTTTAGGCAAAATTTTGGCAAATTGCGCGCATTCTAATGATGAGAGGAATAGTTGTCTACAAAAAATGTTACTTTTATTATTTTTTTGCGTACTTAACTGGATAAATTGATAAAACAAGACCAAAAACAGAAACAAAGTTAGTTTAGAAAACGTTTACCAGCATAGAAGATTTAATTTTCAAATGAAGAATTGAAAATAACCATAAAAAAGAGAAAAAAACCGAAAAGCAAGGGTGAAAAAGAGATAAAAACAAACAAAATCAACGAAAAATTAATTAAATCACATAAAATAACCAAAAATCGCATAATATAAAATTTAATTATGCGATATCAGTTAGTTATAAAAATAGAATATCAAAGAAAATCAAGATTCAAAACATCTTTCATATCAAAAAGACCACTGTTTTTACCACTTAGCCACAATGCCGCCCTTACCGCCCCATTTGCAAATGTCATCCGGCTGGAAGCCTTATGAGTTATCTCAACTCTCTCACCAATATCTGCAAATATAGCGGTATGTTCACCCACGATATCTCCGGCACGGATAGTCGCAAAACCAATACTTTTCGGATCACGTTCACCGGTATAGCCTTCACGGGCATAAACAGCACACTCTTTAAGATTCCGTCCTAAAGCATGGGCAATAGATTCTCCCATCGCTAACGCCGTTCCTGATGGTGCATCCACTTTATGGCGGTGATGTGCTTCGATAATCTCGATATCAGTATACTCACCCATTACTTTCGCCGCTTTTTCCAGTAACTTAAGCACCAGATTCACACCAACACTGAAATTTGCAGCAAATACTATCGGGATATCCACGGAAGCATCTTTAATCGCCTGCTTACCTTCATCATCAAAGCCTGTGGTACCGATAACCATCGCTTTACCGTTCTGACGACAGATTTCAAGATGGGCAAGCGTTCCTTCTGGGCGGGTAAAATCGATAATGACATCAAAATTATCAACAACATTTTTCAGGTCATCACAAACAGTAACGCCTGTATTACCGATACCCGCCAATTCTCCGGCATCCACGCCAATCAGAGAAGAGCCTGAGCGTTCTAAAGCTGCACCAAGAGCGACGCCACTCAATTGATGGATAGCCTGTATTAACTGACGCCCCATACGCCCACCAGCACCAACAATCGCAACACGAATTTCTGTATCAGCCATAAACCCTCACTGTGAATTAATCCCTTTCCTGATTTAGCACAAGCGATCAGTCAGATAAGTATCTTAAATCAATAGATTATGAGCAATCTCACTCTTAATCTGGCGCAGTACTTTAAATTACTTAACTAATCTGTTTAACTTCAACACGTAACTCTTTCGGCACTTCGAAAACAATATTCTCTTCCCTGCCATGTAATTCCTCGACAGAATCAGCACCAAGATTTTTCAGGCGTTCAATGACTTGCTGAACTAAGATATCCGGCGCCGAAGCTCCCGCAGTCACGCCAACCAGAGAAACACCCGTTATCCACTCTTTTTTAATATCATCAGCAGAATCTATCAAATAAGCAGGTTTACCAACACGTTGGGCTAACTCTGCAAGGCGGTTAGAGTTAGATGAATTCTTCGAACCAACAACCAATACAACATCAGCATCAGATGCCAGATCCCGTACCGCTTCCTGACGGTTAGTCGTCGCATAGCAGATATCATCTTTACGGGGACCGACAATGTTGGGGAATCGCTCATTAAGCGCATCAATCACTTCTGAGGTATCATCAACAGATAACGTTGTTTGAGTCATAAAACACAAGTTATCTTCATCTTTGACTTTCAGATTCCATACATCTTGGGGTGATTCAACCAGATACATTCCACCATCAGCATTATTGTACTGACCCATTGTCCCTTCAACTTCCGGATGCCCAGCGTGACCAATAAGAATAGCTTCTTTGCCTTTGCGACTGGCTCTGGCTACTTCCATATGGACTTTAGTTACCAAAGGACAAGTCGCATCGAACAGCATCGTCAAATTGCGAGAACGTGCTTCTGCACGGATCGCCTGTGAAACACCATGAGCAGAAAAAATCAGAATCGCATCATCGGGTACTTCTGCGATTTCTTCAATAAAGATAGCGCCCCGCTTACGCAGGTTATCCACAACATAGCGGTTATGTACAACCTCATGGCGAACATAGATCGGTGCACCATATAATTCCAGAGCACGTTCTACAATACTGATGGCCCGGTCAACGCCGGCACAAAAACCACGAGGGTTAGCCAGCAATATCTGCATGATTTTTCTCCAACTGAGGATCAATTTTCAACACTTCAATCTCAAATGTGATGTTCTGATCGGCTAACGGGTGATTAAAATCAACAGTGACGGACTCCTCTGCCACTTCTTTTACGATGCCTGGCATTTCACTGCCATTCATTGCCGTAAATAACATTATAGTTCCAATTTCAGGAATACCCGTTTCAGCAAAATCACGCGGAGTAAAATATTGAATCAGATCAGGATTCGGTTTACCAAATACCGCCCCACCAGCCAGAGTAAATGTGCGTTTATCTCCCTCTTTCAGACCAGTAAGCTGCTGTTCCAAAGGAGCAGAAAGGGTTCCATCACCTAAACGGAATAATGCAGGTTTACCCTGATGGTGGGAGGAATCGGCAGTAGAACCATCTTGCAGTTTTAATGTGAAATGCAGTAAAACCGCACTATCTGCATGCACCTGCTTTGACATATTGCTTAGAACCTATTTTATTTGCCTATTTTATTTGCCGTTTTTTGTCGTAAAAAGTGAACCTGAGCACTGTCAAGTTCACTATTCATTCACAAGAACGACTTGGACAATAACGCCTAGTAAAATAGGCTTTTATCCCGCTTTAATTGTCTTTTCATCCGGGCTTAAAAAGCTATCAATGATAACCAATGCGGCCCCGATGCATATCGCCATATCGGCGATATTAAAGGTTGGAAAGTGCCAGTCACCGACATAAAAATCAATAAAATCGATGACAAAACCATGGACCAACCGGTCAAATAGATTACCCAATGCTCCACCAATAATCAGGGCATAAGCGATATTACTCAGTTTCTTCTTTGCACTGGAACGATACATCATCACCATCAATACGACTGAAATAGCAACGGCAATTAATGCAAACAACCAACGCTGCCAGCCGTCTTTATCCGCAAGGAAACTGAAAGCCGCCCCCAGATTCTGGGCATAAGTCAGGTTGAAATAAGGTATTAATGGAACGGATTCATACAGATAAAAGTGCTTCAGCACTAACTGTTTACTACCCAGATCCAGAATCAATACCACGACAACTAACCAAAGCCAGCGAAGGCCAGTGGAACAAATGGGTCTATTCATCAGGCAAATTTACGCTCTTCACCGTTACCGGCAACATTAGTTACACAGCGGCCACAAAGTTCTGCGTGCTCCGCCACCAATCCCACATCTTTAGCGTAATGCCAGCAACGAGGACATTTTTCACCATCCGCTTTACGGAAAGCAACTTTCAGGCTGTCGATTTCGCTTTGCTGCGCATCGTCACCCGCCTGTTCATAAGCCGCAACAGAAACCTGAGATGTCAGCAGAACAAAACGCAATTCATCTCCCAGGTTGTTCAATTTATCAGCCAGTTCATTATTTGCATACAGAGTGACGGCGGCTTCCAAAGAGCTGCGGATGTGTTTATCAGCACGTGCCTGCTCCAGCACTTTGTTGACTTCACCACGAACAGCCAGTAAATCAGCCCAGAAAGCATCATTCATTTGTTCGCCGGCGGCCAGACCAAACAAGCTGTCATACCACTCTTCGGTAAAGACATACTGAGCGCGTTTACCAGGCAATTCATTCCAGACTTCATCCGCTGTGAAGGAGAGAATAGGCGCCATCCAGCGAACCAGTGCTTCTGCAATATGATACAGCGCAGTCTGACAACTGCGGCGAGCCAGACTATCGCCCTTCGCGGTATACTGACGGTCTTTAATAATATCGAGATAGAACGACCCCATTTCCACAGAACAGAACTGCATTAAACGCTGAACAACAGAGTGGAAATCATACTCATCGTAACATTTTATAATGTCTGCCTGAGCAGCCTGAGCACGGCCTACAGCCCAGCGATCCAACACAGCCATCTCTTCCGGTTTAACCCTATGTTGTTCAGGGTCAAAACCATTCAGGTTTGCCAGCAGGAAACGCGCTGTGTTACGGATACGACGATATGCATCAGCAGAACGTTTCAGGATCTCATCCGATACCGCAATTTCACCGGTGTAATCAGTAGAGGCAACCCACAGACGCAAAATATCCGCCCCTAATTTATTCATCACATCCTGTGGACTGATAGTGTTGCCGATAGACTTGGACATCTTACGGCCCTGACCATCCACCGTGAAACCGTGTGTCAGTACCTGACGGTAAGGCGCTTTGCCTTTCATTGCGGTGGAGATCATCAGGGAAGACATAAACCAGCCACGATGCTGATCTGAACCTTCCAGATAGATATCCGCAGAATTACCCTGAAATTCAGAACGAGCATCAACAACCGATGAATGGGTTGATCCAGAATCGAACCATACATCCAGAGTATCAAAGATTTTGACATAGTTAGCCGCATCATCACCCAGCAGTTCAGCTGGATCCAGATCCCACCACGCCTGAATACCATCCACTTCAACACGTTTGGCAACTTCTTCCATCAGTTCGACAGTGCGTGGATGAAGTTCTTCCGTCTCTTTATGGACAAACAAGGACATAGGGGTGCCCCAGGTACGTTGACGTGAAATACACCAGTCAGGGCGGTTCTCTACCATTGCCTCAATACGGGCCTGCCCCCAACCTGGGATCCACTGAACACCTTTGATCTCTTTCAGAGATTGTTTGCGCAGACCATTTTGATCCATGCTGACAAACCACTGCGGCGTAGCACGGAAAATGATGGGTGCCTTGTGACGCCAGCAGCAAGGGTAGCTGTGCTGTAATTTTTCCAGATGTAACAACGCATGGTTTTCACGCAGGATATCCGTAATGATGTCGTTCGCCTTAAAGACAAACATGCCATCCAGAGAAGGATGAGTCCCCGGCAGATAGCAGCCATTCGGGCCAACCGGGTTTGCGACTTCTAAATCATATTTCTGACCAATAACAAAATCGTCCGGGCCATGACCTGGCGCGGTATGAACAGCACCAGTACCTGCATCCAGAGTCACGTGATCACCGAGTACAACCGGTGAATCAAAGCCCATAAATGGATGTTTGAAGCATAACCGTTCCAGTGCAGCACCCGCACAATTCCCCAGCACTGTCCACGCAGTCACACCCGCACGCTTCATCACACTTTCAACCAAATCAGCAGCCAGGATCAGACATTCACCCTCAATCTGTACTAATTGATAGTCAAATTCAGCATGCAAAGCGATCGCCCGGTTAGCCGGTAACGTCCACGGCGTGGTTGTCCAGATCACCAAAGAAACGGGTTGATCTGATGCCTGCACGCCAAATTTCTCGTAAACAGCTACCGTATCAACAGCACCAAAACGCACGTCAATCGATGGCGAAGTTTTGTCATAATACTCAACTTCCGCCTCAGCCAATGATGAACCACAATCCGTACACCAGTGAACAGGTTTTGCCCCTTTCAACAAATGTCCATTGGCAACAATACGGCTTAATGCACGAATAACGTTGGCTTCGGTCTTAAAGTCCATCGTCAGGTATGGACGATCCCAGTCACCTAATACGCCCAGACGGATAAAGTCTTCCTTCTGACCATCTATCTGCTCTTTGGCATATTTGCGGCACTCGGCACGGAATTCAGCAGCGGAAAATTTTTCTCCCGGCTTACCAATAATCTGCTCAACCTTAAGCTCAATGGGTAAACCATGGCAATCCCAACCGGGTACATATGGCGAATCATATCCCGCCATCCCTTTGGATTTAATAATAATATCTTTGAGAATCTTATTGACTGAGTGACCAATATGAATGCTGCCATTCGCATAAGGAGGGCCGTCATGCAGAATAAATGTTTTTTTACCGGCTTTTGCTTTACGAATTACCTGATACAACTCATCTTTGTACCAACGTTTTAGCATGTCTGGTTCGCGCTTTGCTAAGTCTCCGCGCATTGGAAACCCTGTTTCTGGTAAGTTCAGGGTATTTTTATAGTCACTCATTCGATTCTCAATTCCAATTTTCCGCTAGATACATGACACTGGCAGCTGTTTAAAAAATTCCTTCGCAGCGACCAAATCATTAGCAATTTGCTGCTTGAGTGCATCAAGGGAAGCAAACCGCTGCTCATTACGCAGTTTTTTGCGTAACACCACATCAATATGACGCCCATACAGATCCATTTGGGTATCAATCAGATGTACTTCAAGTTGTTGGCCCTGACCAGAGACGGTTGGACGTGTACCAATATTGGCAACCCCCGGTAAAGGCTTATCTCCCAAGCCATAGACTTCAACGACATAAACGCCTTGTACAGGAGCCACTAAACGTTTTAATGGTAAATTAGCTGTTGGAAAGCCAATAGTACTCCCCAGCCGTCTACCATGAACAACCCGGCCACAAATACTATATGGATGTCCTAATAATGTTTCAGCTAATACCAAATCATCATCTTGCAGTGCCTGACGGATAACAGTGCTGCTGATCCGCAAGCCACTGTCACAAAAACTTTCGCTGTTGGTCACGTCAAAACCGTATGTTTCACCGGCTTGCTGTAGAAAGGCAAAGTCACCATTGCGAGATTTACCAAAACGAAAGTCATCTCCTACCGCCAGAAACTTAACACCCAATTTTTCCACGAGCAACCGCGAAACAAAGGCTTCTGGCGTATTTGCCGCAAAATTTCTGTCAAATTTCACACATAATAAATAATCCACTCCATACTGGGCGAGATATTTAGCTTTATCCCTCAATCTCGTCAGACGGGCAGGGGCATTATCCCTGGCAAAAACTTCCAAAGGTTGTGGTTCAAAAATCATAACCGTTACCGGTAAACCCAGACGCTGCCCTTCGCGTTTTAAGTGCCTCAGCAGTGCCTGATGGCCTCTATGAACGCCATCAAAATTACCAATCGTCAGCACGCAACCATGGTGACGCGCCCGAATATTACGTATACCGCGAATTAGCTCCATAGCTGGCTCAATACCCTGGAAATTGCCAAATTATACCTTGTACAAAGCGTAAGGTTAACCCACCATCATAAGATGGCTAAAATTAATAACCCTGATTCATACAACAAAAACGAACAGGAATCCCGAAAAATATTCATTTTATTTCTCATCTGGACTATTCAATGAGATTTTTATTGTGAAAGACTGTATTCCAGCTAAGTAAGCTGATAAAATCCTGCGCCATCACAACGTAACAAGTGCCGCGGTACAACGGCGCTTATTTGCACAAATCCATTGACAAAAGAAGGCTGAACAGGCATATTCCTCGGCCTTTGAATTGTCCTCGATAGAATATATTTGGGAGTTGGACCTTGGCTAATATCAAATCAGCTAAGAAACGCGCCATTCAGTCTGAAAAACGTCGTCAGCACAACGCTAGCCGTCGTTCTATGGTGCGTACCTTCATTAAGAAGGTCTATGCTGCTATCGCCACTGGCGATAAAGAAGCTGCACAGAAAGCATTTAATGACATGCAACCTATTGTCGATCGTCACGCCTGTAAGGGTCTGATCCACAAAAATAAAGCAGCACGTCATAAATCTAATCTGGCAGCTCAAATCAACGCAATGTAATAGTTTGCGTTTAGATTACTGAAAAACCGGCTCTCGCCGGTTTTTTTGTGTTTGTAATTATTATCAACTACTTTTTAAATCCGCTTCTTCGATGGCACATTAAACAAAGCGGAAAAATCTTTATTACACACGCGCTGAACAGCCGGATGTTGAATCATTCGTTCAGCAAAAATCACATAATATTCTTCCTGCACTGCATCCAGCCGGCCAATTTCAGCAATATCATTGTCAGCAAAAATATCATTGGTATACAAAGACGGCGCAACGAAAATCGCATTATGATACATACCAAACGCTTTCATTAATGCGGCATCATCAAATTCACCCAAAACTTCAACCTGAAGGTTTTTATTACGGATCCAGGTCAACAGCTTACGCCCTAACATAGAGCGACGTCCTGGAACCAACAGGCGACGTTCCTCTAAACATTCTGGGAAGGGCTTTTCCGGAACAGGTTGCCGGCAGAAGAAACTGACATTGCATTCACCCAGTTTTACCGAGAACAACCCTTCCTGCTGGGAAGAATCCACCGGGCAATCAGACAGTATCATATCGAGTTTGTGCTGACTAAGTTGCTCAAGCAGCAATTCATGGGTTGATTCAAAACAGCGCAGATGGATCTGTTCATGTTCCACCACCGCCGTTTCCAATACCTGGCTAACCAGACGCTTGGATAATGCATCAGCAACACCAACATCAAACAACAGGTTGGATTCACGGCTGTAGTTAACAATATCCAGCATCTCCTGACTCAGCATAAACATCTTATCCGCATAGCGGAAGATAAGCTGTCCCAGTTCTGATGGCACCAGCCCCCGACCTTGACGTTTGAACAACTTTCCGCCTAAACGTTCCTCCAGTGCCTTTATTTGCCCTGTAATCGTCTGAGGCGTCAGATAAAGCGCTTCTGCCGCTCCAACCACAGATCCTTCCTTGCAAACATGCCAGAAATAATAGAGATGATTAAAATTCAGATGTGACACCCGCATATGTTTTTCCTTATGTATCGCTTTCGTTTGATAACCAACGCCAGCCATACATTCCTAATTTTTACCGTTGTACGGCGATTTCCTGTTTTTTCGCTACATAAAATATCCGCGATACAACTTTATTGTTGTACCGCAAGTACAAAAATGAGAGTCAGTTCGGAAATTCTTTCTGAGACTATCAGGATAAATTAATTAATTTATCACGGTTCTGCCATCACTTTTTCTTTGGTAAGACCATTCGTAACAAGCTATAACCAATTAGCGCAGCAGTTGTTGAACCAATCAGAATTCCCAGGCGAGAATAGGTACTGAAAGATTCACCTGCACCTTCAAAAGCCAACCCTGAAATAAAGATGGACATGGTAAAGCCAATCCCACAAAGAACCGAAACAGCAAATATCTGTTTAAGACTAATCCGTTGTGGCAATTTAGCCAATCCCATCTTGATGGAAATATAGCTGAACAGGAAAATTCCCAGTGGCTTACCAAGAAACAAAGCCGCCGCAATACCCAACGGTAACATATCAGTCAAACCATTCAACGTAACGCCACTCAGGATCACACCTGCATTGGCAAATGCAAATAACGGCAAAATAAGATACGCCACCCAAGGATGTAATCCATGTTCAAGTGATTCAGAGGGTGAATGACCATTCCGGCAACGCAGAGGAATAAGAAAACCAACGATGACGCCGGCCAGCGTTGCATGAACACCCGATTTCAAGATGCAGACCCAAAGAATTGTGCCAATAACCAGATAAACCGATGTTTTTTCGACGCCACGCCAATTCATCCAAATCAGCAAAGCAATCATTGCTGCCGATAATCCAAGCGCGACAAGGGAGACTGTTTTGGTATAAAACAGAGCAATGATCACAATAACGCCCAGATCATCAATAATCGCTAATGCCAGTAGAAAAACCTTGAGTTCTGTTGGTACCCGTTTAGCCAATAGCGCCATCACACCCAGGGCAAATGCGATATCTGTTGCCGCAGGAATAGCCCATCCCTGACGGGTAAACTCATCACTGCCATTAAATAGCAGATAGATCAATGCCGGTGCGACCATACCACCCATAGCCGCTATCACTGGAAATACAGCTTTATCACTCCCCGCCAAAGAACCTTCCAGCAGTTCACGCTTAACTTCCAAACCAACAATCAAAAAAAAGACAGCCATCAAGCCGTCATTAATCCACAATAATAAAGGCTTATTTATCTCCAATGCAGAAAATTTTACTGCTACCGGAATGTTAAGAAATTGCTGATAAATACCCTGTAATGGCGAGTTCGCCATTATCAGCGCAATAATGGCTGCAATGATAAGAAGAAGCCCGCCAGCCGCTTCTAATTTCAGGAATTGACGAATAATTGCTGTCACGATGATTAACCTCTGAAATTGATCGGGTTATAAATAGTACTCCAACTATAATTTCGAAAAAAATCGATTTTATAGCCAGAATGATTCGCTATAACCGATCTATTGATGATCTACATCTCAATAAAAGTAGATTATCAACCAGAGGAGGGTCGTTGAATGAAGGCTCGATTACCTTACATTAGCACCAATTTCCCGCATTTTAGTCAAAATACGGTTTAGATCACTTTCTGATAGTGTAAGCTGTACTGCTATATAGAATATGTGGAGACATAACACGCGGCATTTTCCCACCCGTGTATTTTCTCCATTGGTTGTTGCCGGAAACTCCCGCTAAATCGGCCATTTGTTCTCCTGTGAAGCCTAATTCTTCCTTAAGCTTAATGAGATCCTCAGTAGTAGGAAGAGAATAATTGTCAATAAGTCGCATAGGTATTCCAGAACAAAGCCCCTCACGGGGCCTCACTATTTATCTTTGTCGTTTCCGCCATTAATTCTGCTATTTCAGCATGGATTTTTTCGAGTTCAGCAGTAATCATTTCATTAGTGCTCATCGTTCTTCCTTTTTTTAGGGATGCCAGGCTGCGGCCATTCCGCTACCTTATATATTTACATAATAAAAATTATTTCCCTTTAAGGTTAGTTGTCAATATAAATTATTTAATTTTTTCATCGCAAAGTATTTGTATTCGACATGAATTCATATTATGCAAAATATATTACTTTCCATTCATAGCTTATGTACTTAAATATTTTTAATAATTCGATAGATAAGATAAAAAACGATAAGAACAGAAAAGAAATATAGTGAACACACGAATATTAAAATTGATTATATTGCCAGATCTTAATACAAAAAAAATAAATTAAGAAAATTATTAATATATATAAACCACCAAGGGAAAATTAATATTTATTAATGGTCAGAAAAGAATCCTTACCTGCTATAACCAATTTTTTCTTATCAAGAACTATTCCACAATATTCTTCGCTATTAGTGATAATAATCGGTGATATCAGTTGAATCTGATTCTCTTGAAGAAAAGATATATCAAAATTAACTAATATATCACCGGCAACTACTGTCTGGCCTTCCATAACCTGCAAATTAAATCCCTTTCCTTGTAAATCTACAGTTTCAATACCAATATGAATCAATAATTCAACTCCTTGTTCGGAAATCAAACCAATAGCATGTCCAGTTGGAGTAATCATTGAAACCTTACCATTAAAAGGCGCTTTCACCACACCTTCGGTAGGAATAATAGCAACACCATCACCAATAATTTTTTCAGAAAAAGTGTCATCAGGTACGCTTGAGAGAGGTTTAATTTCACCTGTCATAGGAGAAAGTAATATAAATTTTTTCATTTTCGAAGAGTGTGCTTTTGTTAATACCATAGACTCAGCATTAGATTCTAACTTCATTAATAACGTGAGTATAAACGCAACTAAGAAACTACTGCAAATCCCAAATAAAATAAAAAGAAAATTATTGCTATCTTTTTGCATATAAAAAGGGAGTGACACCAATCCTGGCATACTAAAAGTAAATATTTTTACAGAGAAAATACCCACAATAGCCCCACCAACTGCTCCACCAATTAATGAAGCATAAAAAGATTTTCTTAATTTAAGGGTAACACCATACATTGCAGGCTCAGTGATCCCTAAAAAAGCAGAGAATGAAGCTGAATAAGCTAATGACTTCATCTGTCTATCTTTTATTTTAATTGCAACGGCCAATGTAGCTCCAGCTTGTGCAATATTACTGACAAAGCTGATTGGTAATAACATAAAATCATATCCAAGAGATTTAAAATTAGCAAAAACACTCGGTAAAAAAGCATAATGCATCCCAGTAATTACCAAAACAGGTATCAACCCTCCCAATAGTAATCCCGCAAATGGTCCAACTACAGAAAATAATTCTAAAATTACCTTCTCAAGATACAGACCAATTGCATTTCCTAACGGTGCAGCAATAATTAATAAAATTGGCACGGAAATCAATAAGACAAATAATGGCGTAAATATTACCTTTAATACTGCCGGAATCAACCTGTCTACCCAGCGATGAATATAACTAAGCAACCAAACACCTAAAATAATTGGAATGGCAGTGTAGCTATAATGAATAGCTGGAACAGAGATACCAAATACATTGAGATATCCACTGCCGGATGCGCCTATAAGATCAGATAATGTTGGATAAATTAAAATGCATGCTAACGTTGCCGCAATAAATTCATTAGTTTTAAATTTTCTTGCCGCCGAAAAGGCAAGAAGGACAGGCAAAAAATACAGAGGTGCATCAGAAAGAATATATAATAATTTATACTCATTACTCTCCACTGAAACCCAATTCATCATATAGAAGAAAATCAATCCGCCTTTCAATAATCCAGCGCCGACTATCACCGGCAATATGGGAACAAATATACCTGAAATTATATCAAGAACATGACTTACCCGACTTTTATTTTGGTCATTACAGCCGCTTTCACTTTCTTTTAATTGCTTAATTATTTCACTAAATATTTCAACAACTCTATTACCAATAATTATTTGCAACTGTCCACTGTGGAAACGCGCCCCCATAACCCCCTGCATTCTCTTTATCGCATCAATATCTACTTTACTATCATCTATAACATTAAAACGCAATCGAGTAACACAATGCCAACTTTTATTTACATTCCCTCCTCCTCCAAGAAATATAATAATATCTTTCGCAAAGTCTTCATAATTCATTTTTACCACCTACATCTAATTTATTGTCAAAAAGAATCAAACAACATAAATATATTTATCTCATATTGTTTAAATTAATACCTGTCTACAAGCCTGTTTGACGATTCACTTGCTATTAATCTCTGGCCTTATAACTATCATTGACCACCCGTTCTATATGAATAACCAAATAAATCAATTCATCATCAGGAACTTTCCACTGATATTTTTCTCGCAGATATTTAATTAACTTCACTGCACAGTTATAACTTTTGAAATATTTTTCTTCTATCAATTCTTGCAATGAAAAGTCCATTTCAATAGCAGACGAATGCTCATTTTTATTTTGTCTGATTAAAAAATAACGCAGATGAGTAATAAAACGAGAGTAGTTCACTGACGTTGAGTCAAGATTAACATGAAAATAGTAGTGAATGAGTTTAACGGTTTTATTAATTAAATTCGTTAATTTTAACGTATCTCCCATCGTTTGCCCTTCATATTGAGCATTAACAAAATGCAAGGCAATCAATGAAGCTTCTATCGGCGGTAATGGCATTTCAATCTGGTTATTAATATGAATAAGCGCCTGTTTACCAATTTCATATTCTAACGGATAAAGATGAGGAATCTCCCACTGCAAAACATTACCAATCTGATACCCTTTGCTCACACGTTCAAATGCGAAGTTTAAATGTTCTGACAAAGTAATGAGTAATGAATCGTTAAGAGGCTTAGCAAGAAAATCTTTACCTAATGTGATAATTTTCTCAGTTAGTTCTATAACTGAAACAGGGATAGTAGAAAGGATCTGATTTATCTTATAGTGTTTTTCGACAGTAAAAACTTTTGCAACATCTTGAATATGCAGCTTGTCCCCTTTTTTCCGATTAAATCCTATGCCCTTATCCATAAGAATCATTTCATTATTATTCTCATCAATAGCAAGAACGACATTATTATTTATGAGTTTTATTATCGTTAACAAAAGATATACCTTAAGGATAAACCATTATCAGCCCTAACCTATAGAATAGGTAAAATATATCCGTGACCCGGTTGTGCCTGATCTAGCCAGTCCTAGTCATTGACACTCCTGTACACTAATTCATATAGATATTCCATCTTTCAGGCTAAGGTATAATTTTTATAAAGTCAATGACACAGCGACAGACTCAGTTTACTTAACGCATTTATGATAAGTATCACATTTTTGCCAAAATTATTCTTAATGACTTGCAAGTATCATAAGGAATAACTAGTTTCTAAATATTGATCTAGGCTTGTTACCGACTTAGTTGCGACTGATGTCGGGCAAAACCTAATCCATTATCTACTGTGCCCCTATTCCAGGGCTATTAGATGGTGGGTTAGGTTTTTTTTTGACTTAAATTCAGCCTTTCGCTGTTTTAAACTTAATTCAAAGAAGGGGAAGTCTAATGAGGTACGAAAGTCTGGCTGATAAGATAGTCAGCACAATAGGTGGAAAAGAAAACATATCCAGCCTTGTCCATTGTGCTACACGTTTACGATTTAAACTTAAAGATAGGAGTTTAGCTAACAGCGAATTACTTAAACAGACAACAGGAATTATCACCGTAGTAGAGAGTGGTGGGCAATATCAGGTGGTTATTGGTAGCCATGTAGGCGATGTCTACGATAATATTAATAATAAATACTTACAGGGTAATGCGGAAAAAAACGAGAATAAACAAGATGTAACCTTACAACAAGGGATAAAAAAAGAGAATACAAAAGGTTTAAAACGTATTTTTGATGGCGCAATTGATATTATTTCCAGTATTTTTACACCACTATTAGGTGTACTGGTTGCTGCCGGATTGATTAAAGGAATAATCGCTTTATCCAACGTGTTTAATTGGATGAGTATAGACAGTGGCACCTATAAAATTTTATTCGCTACCGGCGATGCAATGCTGTATTTCATGCCTATTTTATTAGGGTATACCGCCGGTAAGCGGTTCGGTGGAAACCCTTTTATTACTATGGTTATTGGGGCGGTATTAACTTATCCAACCATGACCGAAGCATTTAAACTTTCTCAAACGACGCAAGACATTCACTTAGATTTCCTGGGTATTCCCATTACTTTCATTAATTACAGTTCGACAGTTGTCCCTATTATTTTATCAGCGTGGTTTAGCTGCTTTCTGGAGAAGAAGCTTAATAGTTGGTTTCATTCTTCTTTCAAAATATTTATCACGCCTTTTCTGTGCCTGTTAATTACCGTTCCCCTAACTTTTCTGGTCATTGGCCCTGTGGCAACGGAACTCAGTAATGGTCTGGCGGCGGGATATCTCTTTTTCTATCACTTAAACCCGGTCATTGCAGGGATCCTGATGGGAGCAATATGGCAAGTTTGTGTCATTTTCGGTCTGCACTGGGGACTCATCCCAATAATAATCAATAATATGATGACTCAAGGAAAAGATATGCTCTCCCCATTGCTCCAGCCGGCAATATTTGGTCAGGCAGGTGCAACATTAGGTGTATTTCTACGTACACGCGATAAGAATATGAAAACATTATCAGGAACTGCATTCATATCCAGTCTCTTTGGCATTACTGAACCATCTATTTATGGTGTGACATTACCACTGAAACGTCCATTTATTATCGGTTGTATTGGTGGTGCACTTGGTGGTGCGGTTGTCGGTTTCTATTCAGGAACAGCACATAACTTCGGTGGTATGGGTATCTTTGCATTTACCTCATTTATTTCGCCGGCAGGAATAGACCGCGCTTTCTGGAGTGTCATCTTAGGTTCACTGGGTTCATTTATTTTCTCTTGTATCGCAACCTATTTATTCGGTGTACCGTCAGAGGCTAAAGCTTCACAAAGCATATCCTGCACAACAAATCAATTTAAACGCCAATCAAAAACGTCATATTAAGACAATACCTTCTAAGTTTAACGAGCAACCAAGAGAGGAAAACTATGAAAAAACAATTTCCAGCAGACTTCCTTTGGGGAGGAGCATTAGCTGCAAATCAGGCCGAAGGCGCTTATCAAACAGATGGAAAAGGGCTATCAACCTCAGATATGCAACCTCACGGCGTTATTGACCACAGTATAGAACGCAATTTGGGTGATTTTCATATCAAAGATATTGGTATTGATTTTTACCATCGTTATCCTGACGATATTGCACTGTTTGCTGAAATGGGATTTAAATGCCTGAGAACATCTATCGCCTGGACGCGTATATTTCCTGAAGGTGATGAAGAAACACCGAATGAAAATGGTCTGGCTTTTTATGATCGCCTTTTTGATGAAATGGGTAAATATCATATTCAACCATTGATTACACTTTCTCATTTTGAAATGCCTTATGGCTTAGTAAAAAAATATGGTGGTTGGGGAAATCGTAAGACAATTGAGTTTTTTGACCGTTATGCCAGAACTGTCTTCGAACGTTACAAACATAAAGTAAAATACTGGCTGACATTCAATGAAATTAACATGTCCTTATTTTCTTGCTTTACCGGCGCAGGCTTACCGGAAAACAGCAAAATTCAGGATATTTATCAGGCACTACACCATCAGCTCGTTGCCAGCGCTAAAGCCGTCAAAGCCTGCCATGAAATTATTCCCGATGCAAAAATTGGTAATATGGTAGCAGCAACATCTCACTACCCATTAACTTGTCATCCTGATGATGTATTAGAATCATTGAAAAAGAATAGAGAATGGCTGTTCTTTTTTGATGTACAGGCGCGTGGGTATTATCCATCCTATATGACACGCCTGTTTAAAGAGCAGAATATTACGCTCGATATAACAGATGAAGATACACAAATGCTCAAAGAAACCGTCGATTTCCTTTCTTTTAGTTACTACATGAGCTGTTGTGCAACGACAGATCCGGAGATAACCAAAAGCGCAGGGAATCTGATTAATCCGGTGAAAAACCCTTATTTGTCTAGTTCAGAATGGGGGTGGCAAATAGATCCCAAGGGCATTCGTTATCTGCTTAATATGTTATACGACCGTTATCAGAAGCCACTGTTTATTGTAGAAAATGGTTTGGGCGCCAGAGATGTTATTCAAGACGATGGCACTATTATTGATGATTATCGTATTCAATATCTCAACGATCATTTATTCCAGGTACGGGAAGCCATTGAAGATGGTGTTCAGTTATTAGGATATACCTCATGGGGGCCAATAGATTTGGTCAGCGCTTCTACCGCGGAAATGTCAAAACGATACGGGTTTATTTATGTTGATCGTGATGATCAAGGCAATGGCACGCTGGAACGGCGGCGTAAGAAAAGTTTTAACTGGTATCAAGATGTTATCAGCAGTCACGGAAATATTCTTAAAGCCCCAGAGGTAAAAAATGAAAATAGCCAATAAGTTTCTTTTATCAATACTTCCACTTATTCTACTTTATAGCAATATAGTTGCGGCGTCAGAAAGTGATTGTCACTCATATGATGCCCTTTTACCAAGAGGACCGGAGACACCTTCTGTTGCATCTGCCTGCGACACTGCATTTCCTGCATGGGGCGGTCTCAGAAAAGAGATGGCAGATCGTGGCTTTTACGCCAATGTTCAAATGCTAACCAATCTGACCTACGACGTTGCAAGAAGCTGGAAAAATACGCCTAATCCTAACTATATGGGTCAACGCTTAACCACCGGTAATATGGTTATTACAGAACTTACCTATGATTTATCGCGGATTGGTTTTACCGATAAAGCACAACTACGCGCAAGTCTAAACTATGCCTACAATAATTTTAAAGATAACGGTCAAGATGGGCATCCTTTTATTTCCGCTTTTTCTATTAACCAACCTTTGTTTAATGATCAGGTGATATTGAATTACGGTTATACGACACTGTTATCTCATTTCTATGGGTTGTTTTTAGGTAGCAGTACCGCATCATCAGCTCTGGGGCCGACTAGCGTGATGTTGTCCCAGGCTGGCCTAACCAGTACAAAACCAAGCCCATCTATAGACGTTCGGTTTTTGTCAAAAAACAAACGTTGGTATGACCACATTGGGGTTGCTAGAAGTCAAAGTTCAGAAGGTTTAAGAGCAGACTCAAAATATAATACTTACGGTCTGCGCTGGAAAGTTCCCAGTGCAGGTACGTTGGTCATCAATGAAGTCGGTTATCGTGTCAATGCCAATGAAACGGAAAACATGATTTGGGTTCGAGGCGGATCGGTGTTTAATAAAACACCTTATTTTAACTATAACAACTCAGAATATGAAGATCATACCTACTCTCATTATATCGCGGTTACCCGCCAGATAACCAAACCGGATGCGTCAATGCCTTTCCGTGGCTGGTATGTTGATGGTAAAGCCAACTATGCACCAAAGGATCGTAACCTGTTTAATACCGATGTTTCGTTATCGTTGTTCAGCATTGGTCCATTCGATTCACGTCCGACCGATATGCTTACTTTTGGTTTGTCATATAATAAGTTTAGTGATGACGCAAAAGATTACTTCGCCCGCAATGGTCAATTTGCTGAAAGTTATAGTGCAACTGCTTCCGCGTCATATTCGTATCGTATTTCCAACGGAGTCTATTGGACCAACAGCTTATCCTATACTCATCACCCCTCAGTAACACCGAGAGAGGACGATGCTTATAATTTACTCACACAAATTACCGTTAGCTTATAATTCTCAGCCAAAACAAAAAGTCCTCGCGTGAAAACGAGGACTTTATCAGTAATCTGAGCTTTGTTTATAAACACAGCTCTATTATGAAGATATGCGCGGTTATTTGGTTAAATCATCAAAAAATTTCTTTACACCATCGAAGAAACTTTTAGAACGCGGGCTGTTGGCTTCGCCACCAGTGCCACCTAAAGACTCTCCCAATTCACGCAGTAATTCTTTCTGTCTTTCGTTCAATTTAACCGGAGTTTCCACTACCACCCGGCACAGCAAATCACCCTGAACGCCACCACGGACAGATTTAACGCCTTTACCTTTCATGCGGAACATCTTACCTGTCTGGGTTTCAGCAGGTATTTTCAGTTTCACACGGCCATCAAGGGTTGGAACTTCGATTTCTCCACCCAATGCCGCCATTGCAAAGTTAACCGGCACTTCACAATAGAGATTATTTTCTTCACGTTCGAAAATATGGTGCTTTTTCACCTGTACCTGAACATACAAATCACCTGCCGGTGCGCCCTTACCACCCGCTTCACCCTCACCACTCAGGCGAATGCGGTCACCGGTGTCTACACCAGCCGGGATCTTAACAGACAGTGTTTTATATTTTTCGACACGACCATGACCGTGACACTTGTTACAAGAATCTTTAATGATCTGACCACGACCATGACAATGTGGGCAAGGTTGCTGAACGGTGAAGAAACCCTGACGCATATGAACCTGACCAGAACCCTGACAGGTTGAACAGGTGACAGGGCTGGTACCTGCTTTAGCACCACTGCCATGACAGGCATCACAGGTTTCCAATGTCGGGATACGGATCTCTTTGGTCACACCACGAACCGCTTCTTCCAGTGTCAGTTCCATGCTGTAACGCAAATCTGCACCGCGGCTTGGACGCTGCTGACGACGACCACCACCGAAGATATCACCGAAAACGTCACCAAAGATATCACTGAAATCAGCACCGCCGCCACCGCCGCCCATGCCACCTTGCTCAAAAGCAGCATGACCATATTGGTCATAAGCAGCTCGTTTCTGATCGTCAGTCAGAATTTCATAGGCTTCTTTAACTTCTTTGAATTTGCCTTCCGCATCTTTATCGCCCTGATTACGATCAGGATGATATTTCATTGCCAGCCGTTTATAGGCTTTTTTAATCTCTTTTTCGTCGGCTGTTTTGGAGACCCCCAAAACTTCGTAACAATCTCTTTTTGCCATCTCTTATTTTACCCTTAACATGCGCGCACGGGCGCAGAGTTCCCTCAACGCCCGTGCCGGTTAATCAGCAACAGTTGCTATCCACTGTCACTGCGCCCGCTAAGGGCAATTATTTTTTGTCTTTAACTTCTTCGAATTCAGCGTCTACAACGTTGTCATCTTTTTTCGCGCTGTCACCCGCGTCTGCTGCACCAGCCTGAGCCTGCTGCTGAGCAATTTCTAATAGTTTAGCGGAAGCCTGAACCAGAGCCTGAATTTTCGCTTCGATATCAGCTTTATCTTCGCCTTTAGCGACAGTTTCCAATGCAGTTACCGCGCTTTCAATAGCTGTTTTATCTTCTGCTGGCAGTTTGTCACCCGCTTCTTCTACTTGTTTACGAGTACCGTGAACAAGTTGATCTGCCTGGTTACGCGTCTGTACCAACTCTTCAAACTTACGATCAGATTCAGCGTTAGCTTCTGCATCACGAACCATCTGTTGGATCTCTTCCTCATTCAGACCAGAAGAAGCCTTAATGGTGATCTGCTGTTCGCGGCCACTGTTTTTATCTTTAGCAGATACGTGCAGAATGCCGTCGGCATCAATGTCAAAAGTGACTTCGATCTGAGGCATACCACGAGGTGCCGGCTGAATACCATCCAGATTAAACTGACCCAGAGATTTGTTATCGCCGGAACGTTTACGCTCACCCTGCAATACATGGATAGTTACCGCAGATTGGTTATCTTCTGCCGTAGAGAACACCTGGCTATGTTTAGTTGGGATAGTGGTGTTTTTCGTAATGAGGGAAGTCATCACGCCGCCCATCGTTTCGATACCCAGAGACAGAGGCGTTACGTCCAGAAGCAATACGTCTTTCACATCACCAGCCAGAACACCGCCCTGTACCGCAGCACCCATCGCTACCGCTTCGTCAGGGTTCACGTCTTTACGTGGTTCTTTACCGAAGAAGTCAGCAACCACTTTCTGCACCATTGGCATACGAGTCTGACCACCCACCAGAATCACATCTTGCACATCAGAAACTGACAGGCCAGCATCTTGCAATGCAACCCGTACCGGCTCCATAGAACGTTTAACCAGGTCTTCTACCAATGATTCCAGTTTCGCACGGGTTACTTTGATGTTCATGTGCTTAGGACCCGTTGCATCCGCAGTGATGTACGGCAGGTTAACATCGGTCTGCTGTGCAGAAGAAAGCTCAATTTTTGCTTTTTCCGCCGCTTCTTTCAGACGTTGCATTGCCAGTGGATCATTACGCAAATCAATGCCCTGATCTTTCTTAAATTCGTCAACCAGATAGTTAATCATACGGCTGTCGAAGTCTTCACCACCCAAGTGAGTATCACCGTTGGTTGCAAGAACTTCATAGGTTTTTTCGCCGTCAACTTCATCAATTTCGATAATAGAGATATCGAAAGTACCACCACCAAGGTCATAAACCGCGATAGTACGGTTACCCACTTCTCTGTCCAGGCCGTAAGCCAGTGCAGCCGCGGTTGGTTCGTTGATAATACGTTTTACTTCCAGACCTGCGATACGACCCGCGTCTTTTGTTGCCTGACGCTGAGCATCGTTAAAATAGGCAGGTACAGTGATGACTGCTTCTGTTACCGGCTCACCCAGGTAGTCTTCAGCTGTTTTCTTCATTTTCTTCAGAACTTCAGCAGAAACCTGAGGAGGAGCCATTTTCTGGTCTTTCACTTCCAGCCATGCGTCACCGTTATCTGCCGCAATGATTTTGTATGGCATGATAGCTACGTCACGTTGTGCTTCTTCGTCCTGGAAACGACGACCAATCAGACGCTTAATAGCAAACAGCGTATTTTGCGGGTTAGTAACAGCCTGACGTTTAGCCGGTTGACCAACCAGAGTCTCACCATCCTGGGTATATGCAATAATGGAAGGAGTTGTACGATCACCTTCGCTGTTTTCCAGTACACGAGCTGTCGTGCCATCCATAATAGCTACACAAGAGTTGGTAGTTCCCAGGTCGATACCAATAATTTTACCCATCTAAACGCCTCCACAAGAAATTCGTAATCAGTCAAGTTGCTAATCAATATGAGGATGGTTATCTGCTTTTCAACGGCACCTGTTTTTATGCCTCTATGCGATTCCTCACCTTTGCTTATATACATCGGTTGTATAAGACAACGACTAGCAACTGCGGTTGATTATAAGATGGGGCCGTTAAAACCATCATCAAGGGGGGAGTGAAAAAAAAACCTTTTTATTATTTCACAGGTCATTGTTTCCTTGCTGACAGATCATTATGATTCGCCACCTTTGCTATTTATTACTTTTATACGATTTTTTTTCAGAGGACTTATGAGTACTAATCAGTTGGCAAACCCCGGCCCTTTAGGTTTGATGGGGTTCGGCATGACAACCATTCTGCTTAATCTGCACAACGCAGGTTTCTTTCCACTGGCATCAGTTGTCCTGAGCATGGGCATTTTTTATGGCGGTCTGGCCCAAATACTGGCGGGACTTTTTGAATATAAGAAAGGCAATACTTTTGCCGCAACGGCTTTCACCTCTTATGGGCTGTTTTGGCTCAGTCTAGTCGGGTTACTGTTTCTGCCGAAAATGGGACTGGCAGAAGCCACCAGCAGTCAGTATTTGGCGGTATACCTTGGCTTGTGGGGTGTTTTTACTCTGTTTATGTTCTTTGGCACCTTCAAGACTAACCGCATACTCCAGTTTATCTTTGGTGGCCTGACACTGTTATTCGCTTTGTTAGCCATTGGCAACTTTACCGGAAACACTGCCCTTCTGACGATTGCCGGTTATGAAGGGATAATCTGTGGTGCCAGTGCGTTTTATCTGGCAATGGCGGAAGTACTGAATGAACAGTATGGCCGCACTATCCTGCCTATTGGCGAGATAAAATAGTCATAAACCGCGGGTTGGAAGAGGGAAAGTTCTTCCATTCCCGCTTTCAGTCCAGTAAAAGCGTCTTACCATCGCTTACAATGTTTCAACCAGACTTGCACCATCCGTAACCTGACACACATAAATGGTTTCTTTCAAACCTGTCGATGCAAAATAGTGTTGTGCTACTGCGGCCTTAACAGCATCAACCTGCACTTGTGGCACTAAAGCAACCACACAACCGCCAAATCCCCCCCCTGTCATTCTCACTCCACCCTGTTTGCCAATGACTTGCTTCACAATATCAACCAATGTATTGATTTCAGGTACAGTAATTTCAAAGTCATCACGCATTGACTGATGTGATTGTGCCATGAGTTCCGCAATTAGCGATATATCACCACCTGCCATTAATGTTTTGGCTACCAAAAGTGTACGCTCATTTTCGGTGATCACATGGCGTGCACGTTTAGCAACTACTCCATCAAGCTCAGAGATACGCTTTTCAAACTCATCTATCGTCACATCCCGTAAAGCTTTAACACCAAATAATGCCGCCGCTTGCTCACATTGAGTCCGGCGAATATTGTATTCACTGCCAACCAATTCTCGTTTCTTATTTGAATTAATAATAATAACCGCCATATCTTTAGGCATAGATACAGCCTGAGTGGTTAAATGCCGGCAATCAATTAATAACGCATAATTATTTTTCCCTTCTACTGAAATTAATTGATCCATAATGCCACAATGACAGCCCACAAACTCATTTTCCGCTTGCTGTCCATTTAGCGCGATTTCCGTTTGGCTAATCGCTAAGTGATAAAGGGTTTTAAATGTTTGACCAATAGCCGTTTCCAATGCGGCCGATGAGCTTAATCCTGCTCCCTGCGGCACATTGCCAGTCACGACAATATCTGCCCCTTTAAATGTATATCCACGACAGAGCAAATACTTCACAACCCCTCGAATATAATTGGCCCACATTTTACTTTCGTGAAATATAATCGGTTGACTCATATCAAATGCATCTAATTGATTACCATAATCAACTGAAACAACACGAATAATATTGTCCTGTCGCTTCGCCGCAGCAACCACAACTTGGTAATTAATGGCACATGGCAATACAAAGCCGTCATTATAATCAGTATGCTCTCCAATCAAATTAACCCGACCTGGCGCTTGAATAATATGTGTCGGTGTATAATGGAATACTGAATTAAAAATATCTTTAGCACAATTAATTAAAGTTTTCATCACTTTATTCTCAAATATAGCGTTAACCGCACGATACTTTCAATGAAATATCGCTACCGGGCATAATCACTTTTGCTCTTTATAATGCACATCACTCAAAGCACGCAAAATTTGAGCTGCTTGCTCTGCCGTTAAATCACGTTGCGTTTCAGCAAACATTTCATAGCCCACCATGAATTTTCGCACGGTAGCAGACCGCAATAACGGCGGATAGAAAAGTGCGTGTAATTGCCAATGCTCAATATCTGTATCTTGTTCAAAAAACGGGGCAAAATGCCAGCCCATCGAATAAGGAAAAGAACTTTGAAATAAATTATCATAACGGCTAGTGAGTTTTTTAAGTGCGACCGCTAAATCATCACGTTGTTCATCTGTTAATTCACTCATACGACGAACATGAACTTTAGGTAACAACATTGTTTCATAGGGCCATACTGCCCAATAAGGTACAACCGCCAACCAATGCATGGTATTAACCACGACTCGCTCACCATCAGCTAATTCAGCCTGAACATAATCCACCAGTAAGTTAGAATTATGTTCCTGGTAATAGGCTTGCAACTGTTTATCTTTACGCTCAATTTCATTTGGCAAAAAACTATTTGCCCAGATTTGCCCATGTGGATGGGGCTGAGAACACCCCATTGTTGCTCCTTTATTCTCAAATAATTGCACCCAGAGATACTCTTTACCCAGCATTTCAATTTGTTCATTCCAGGTATCAACTAATTGACGAATTTGTTCAACAGACAATTCAGGTAATGTTTTACTGTGATCAGGAGAAAAACAGATCACACGGCTTAATCCTCGTACCCCTTGCATTTTAAATAACGGGTGATGCGATTGTGGTATATCAGGCGAATCTGGCATTAAAGCCGAAAAATCATTATTGAAAACAAATGTTCCTTGATAAACAGGATTTTGCTCGCCGGAAATACGCACGTTTGATGGACAAAGGAAACATTGCTCATCATAGTTTGGCATATCGTCAATTAATGACTGCTCATCTTTCCCATTCCACGGCCGCTTCACTCGATGGGGAGAAACCAAAACCCATTGCCCGGTTAGAGGATTATAACGACGATGGGGATGTTCAATAGGGTTAAATGCAATCTTAGACATAACAGTCTCTACTTTTTTATATTTTTCAACATCATTTGTGAAAATATTTGTTAATACTTGAACTAACCGCAGTGTAACAACGGGCATCAACACTAATCTGAGATATCAATCACGCAAATGTAAACGATTTCACACAAAGTGCGAAAATGAATCAAACATATAGATAAAACAATGATATTGATATCTTGTAAAAATATTAACTAAAAGTGGCAGTAAAATGACTTAATGCGTTATTTACCTGAAATTATTATGAATAAAGGCAAGTATCTAGCATTGTATTTAATAATAATTTTGTGATTCTAATTACATCCCGACCAAATGGTAACGTTTACAATCCGATAACAAATAAACTCACCAGGAAAACAGAACATGTCGATTATAAAACACAATTTAAGCTTTATAGATATATGTACATTTCCTTATTTGGAACCAGTGGTTATATTTCTCATCAACTGGATGAGAAATTACACCACAAAGAAAGCATCCTCCATAATACGGATCTCCATAAAGAAGAACGTGGTTTTCTTCCCTATGGTGGACAAGGCCCTGCGGCTTCATGTATTTTTTATGACGGTGAACGTTTTAATGGAAGCACTCTGCCACAAAGAGATATATACACTTACCTGGTAAACTCCATTTAAGAAAAATATATAATACATGTTAGATTCAGTGCGCAAATTCTGGCTATCCACTCAGTTATCGCCAGTATCACTAGACTAATCGGTCTGGCGTTCGGGTATTCCATCCTTGTTGTGGCACTGAAACTAACTGACTTTGAAGAGTAAAACGCAACTATTATTTCAATTTCACTTTTTCAAGCGCAGCAAAAATTTGCTGTTTATCCGAATCCTTTAAGTTATGTTGTTGAATATTTGCCATAAACATTTCCTTGTCAGAAACGTTTATCTTTTCTCCGTCTTTTAGCAGAACCGCAATTTGTTGGAGAATTTCAGTACTTAACCCACTAATTTTAATACGAACATCATCCAGCGGTTTTGGTTGCCAGCCATTTTCAGGAACTGACAACCAATCGGCCCGATAACGATATTGAATCGCCTTCGCAGCATCCATCTGGATTACAATAAATGGCCTGACTGACTCCCCGCTTAATCCAAAAGACTCGGCTTCACTTATTGATTTGGTAAGCACCTTATCTTCCTGAGCCATAACCTCAATAGGTAAATGGTTTTCGGCCTTGTATCCTGCCACATCTTTCATGTAAGAAAGACGCTGATTAATTAACTGGGCTACCGTCGTCTTTGTTTCCGTTGCTTGCACCGCCATTGAGGCCATTATGCTCACAATCAATGCTAAACCAGAAATAAAGCCAATTACCTTTGCTTTTTTTGACCGTTTCATTTTTTCACCTCGGAATTTATTCCAAACAACTAATCAACATGCTAAATGAATTATAGACTTATAATGTTGAAGTTGCTTTCGATAAGTATCAGATAAAAGCTCGATTTTTTTGATTCCTTCCACAGTGAGTTCATTGTTCAGCGACGAGCACTTTTCGGTCTAAAAACAGCAACTACCTTATCATCGGTTTCGATATATGGGCCATCCAGCAATTGAATACAATACGGCACTCTGGCAAAAATGCCAAATCGTTAAAGTTCTCATCAAAGAGAAATGAAATAACTGTAAATTATGAGTTGAGGAAAAAGAGTTTTTTACTTTCTTCCCAATTCTCGTTTTTCATTAAGAATCCAATCTAGAAGTAAATAACGTTTCATAATTCCGCTATACATATCCATCTTCAACCCATTGTTATACATAGGATTATTAGTGATATAAGATGTAGCACTATTTTGGAATCTTATTTACCTGCCAATATTATAATAAATTTATCATCAAATATTTTTATAAGAAAGCTGTTCCTGACATTAATAAACGAGCCGTCCTTCCCAATAAAGCCTTTCATATAGCGATAACACCACCATTATTAACCAACTCAGTAGTAACAGTGAGTAGGCCACCTGGATGACATATTACCCAATCCATAATTCCACTCCCGAAATTTTTGGATTGCTGCAATTCGCTTGGAATAGTACCTATAATACTACAGGCTACTGCTGTACCAACTGCACCTGTGCCAGGAAAAGCTTTTGAAAATATACCTCTAGAAAAAGAAAGACCTATTAGATCCATATTCTCTGGGTACAAAAACTTACCATTCAACAATTGAATTTTTGAAGGAAGATCTATGATATGAACCAAAGGGTTCATGGAAATCTGTAAGTATCGTTCAGCATGTTCTAGATCTACAAAACCTAATTCTATGGACACTGTTTTACGTATATCTTCTAGAACAGATATTAATTTTTTATCATTCTGAAGTTCCAATACTGAGTTTATATTTATTAATTTTAAATCCTTTGCTCTTACAAAAATATGAAAATTAGCCATATCTAAAATAGTAATCTCAATGTTACCAAGACTTGGTATATAAAAATAATCTCGGCTACAACCAGTTGGAAATAACCCACCGCCGAAGCAGGATCCTGCGAAGTCACAAAAATCCAAATCTATTCGAGGACCCGATCCAGGAGCTCCTCCTATTACATAGTCACCATTCTTCGCTGGAATAGTCCCATTCATTGGAACTCTTGCCTTTAATATACGACCCGTATTGACTTGCTCAATGTTAATTAAGCGATCACTGTCATGATATTTTCCAACACCTTTATATGCTGCATATAAGGCAGCTCCAGCACTGATATTTCCGCAATTAGAACTCCAATCAATAGTTGGTTTATCTGTACCAACCTGTCCAAAATGATATGAAATATCACAATCACTCCTACTTGGAGGCCCTATTAATGCGACTTTGCTTGTCAATTTATCAGCTCCTCCTAACCCATCAATTTGTCGTAGATCAGGTGAGCCCATAAGACGGAGAATAATAGCATTTCGTTCTTCACCAGCAGAGGGCAAATCGTTTACACTCAAAAATAATCCTTTAGAGGAGCCTCCTCTAATAATATCAGTATTAATCGTATCCATATTAATCCTCAACATCTCAATTAAACTTAGGTTGTTAGTCAATTTTTCCTATTTTTACGTCTTCTTTCTGTGGATATAAGGTCAATAGATATGAATTCAAATAAATAATACTAGCTACAAAAACAGAGCAAATGAGAATAGTATTATTTTCTAACCAATCAGAGGTCAATACAACAAAAGCCCCTGATAGAGGAAAAGTAGATAAAATCATCGCTATCATAACTCCAAGGACTTGACCAAAGTTCGCCACAGGAATGTATTTCACGCGTTCAGTTCGTAAATATAATACAAAAAGTGAACGCATAAGAATGAAAAATACGTAAAGAATGCCAAAAAGAACAAAACTTTGACTCTGAGCCATTAACAATACAGCCCCTGCTGAAAGACCAATCGCCCACAGGGCTACCACTGCAAGATTCCAACGCTTCACATATCCAGAGGTAACAGTCATAAATATGATCACTAATAGTGCACTGACTCCATTTAGATACCCTACAACCTCCTCTCCACGACCATAACTCCTTCAATGAAATTTGTACCCATAGTAATCCCTGTTAAGCGCAATAATGGCTTAGAAGCCAAAACTATCCTGAGACTTTTAAGAAAACCAAACCTACTTTTACTAACAACATAGGATACTTGGTCTTTAATCTGTTTAGGAAAACTTAAATACGTTATAAAGGCAGCTAATACAAATAAAACACCACAACTTAACATTGTAAGATCAATGAACCCTACAGCTAATAGATCTTGCATATCCTTAAGCTTTTCAGCTCCAATTAAAGCTCGTAAATAAGGCTCTTTGGCAGCAGAAACCAAATATAGAGTAGATAAAAATGAATATAAATAATGAGTTACCAAAATATAATAATTTGGATTGGGACGGCCTCCAACTATCTCAACAAACAGACTGGATAATGCAATCTAGATCCTACGGAGGAGACTTTGAAGGCCTATGTAACAATCTAAATAAAATTCTTTCTAGACTAAAAAAATACGGCTTAGCTCTAATTCGTGGTTTACCAATATCTCACATTACTGACGATATCTGTTGTAATCAATTTTTTAATTTTGGCCTACAACTAGGTAGTCCTGTTTCTCAAAGTCGTAAACTTGATTTCTTGGGTAAAGTCACAAACCGTGATAGTGACATTCTTAATCCAACAAATAGAGGATATGAAAGCTCGGCTGCTTTGCCTTTCCATACTGACAGATGTGACCTTTTATGCCTTCTCTGCATACGACCTGCCCTCCACGGAGGAAAGACTCGACTAATTAATTCCTATCGGGCTTTCCAAAATTTAAAAGAAATCAATTCTTCTTATGCATGGGAATTAACTCAACCTATACCGTTTGATCGACGGGATGCTCAAGTCGAAGGTCAACTAGGATGGACCAGCATTCCTCCATTCTCCTTTGAAAATGATGTATTTATATCTCGTTATGTACGGCGCTTTATTGAAAGTTCACAGAGGTTTTCTGACGCACCACGACTGACCGATAGGCAGATTGATGCTCTTAATACTTTAGATTCTATTCTGGAGTTGCCAAGCATGTCGTTAGACTTACAAATGGAAGCAGGAGATCTCTTAATTTTAGATAATCATCGACTTTACCACGCTCGTACTAAGTTTGATGATGGCGATAATTTGTTAGAGAATAAACGTTTACTACTTCGTCTTTGGCTTGCGTGGGATGGAAGCCCACCTCTACCATTAAGTTATAAAGATACCTATCGTCGTACAGAACCAGGTATATATAGGGGAGGTGTTTGGCCAGAAAAACATAATTGGGATGAATTTCCATACGATATAGCTGCTGCACGAGAAGCTTTGAATCTAAAATTAAAAACCAATGTATAGGAAACATTGTTTACAAAAACAAATTGGTAGCTGGAATGATTTTTTTCTATTCCAGCGTCTCACTGCGATATTTGACTCGATAAGTTCATTCAGCGACGAGCACTTTTCGGTCTAAAAGCAGCAACTACCTTATCATCGGTTTCGATATATGGGCCATCCAGCAATTGGATACAATACGGCACGCTGGCAAAAATGCCGGATACCAGAACATTGCCATTTTCGTCTTTCAAACCTTCCAACGTTTCTGCTATTGCTTTTGGTTGCCCTGGTAAGTTCAAAATAAGCGCCTGTTTGCGAATAACGCCAACTTGGCGGGATAGGATTGCGGTTGGAACAAATTTCAGGCTGATCTGGCGCATCTGTTCGCCATAGCCTGGCATTTCACGATCTGCAACCGCTAATGTTGCATCAGGAGTCACATCACGGCGTGCAGGGCCAGTTCCACCGGTAGTCAAAACCAGATGACAGCCGATTTCATCCACCAGCTCGCACAGGGTTTGTTCAATGATAATCTGCTCATCAGGGATTAGACGCGTTTCTATACTGAAAGGTGTTGTAATAGCACTTTTTAACCACTTTTCCAGTGCCGGAATCCCTTTGTCCTGATAAACACCGCTTGATGCACGATCAGAGACGGATACCAGGCCAATGCGCAATTCATTCATACAAACCTCAATAATACATAATTAACTAACAGCAAAAAGGCGGCTAATTATGCCGCCTTTAAAGCAAAAAGAATAGTTTATAACCTGTAATTACAGCAGCTCAGCGATCATCTTCTCAAGTTTTCCCTGATCTACAGCAAATTTACGGATGCCATCCGCCAGTTTTTCTGTAGCCATTGCATCCTGATGATGTTCCCAATAGAACTGAGCTTCATTCAGTGGCACCGGGCGCGCTTTAATTTCACCGCTATAACCCAGCTTACATTCAACCTCACCCTGAGTTTCAGACAGCTCTTTCAGCAGCGCAGGTGCAATAGTTAAACGGTCACAACCCGCTAATTCCAAGATCTCACCGGAGTTACGGAAACTTGCGCCCATCACAACAGTGTCATAGCCATGTTCTTTATAATATTGATAGATTTCCGTCACAGAAACTACGCCCGGATCTTCGTGTGGAGCGTACTCTTTCTGATCACTGTTCGCTTTATACCAATCGAGGATACGACCAACGAATGGAGAAATCAGGTAAACACCCGCTTCTGCACAAGCGCGGGCCTGAGCGAAAGAGAACAGCAGAGTCAGGTTACAGTTAATACCTTGTTTTTCTAACTGTTCAGCCGCACGGATACCTTGCCAGGTTGAAGCGAGTTTGATCAAAATACGATCATTGCTGATACCCGCCTCGTTATACAGCTTAATCAGGCGCTTAGCTTTAGCTACGCTACCTTCGGTGTCATAAGACAGACGGGCATCAACTTCTGTAGAGATACGGCCAGGGATCAGTTTCAGAATTTCCAGACCAATATTCACAGCCAGTTTATCGCTGGCATCCACAATCTGCTGCTCACGGGAATCACTTTGTTCACGCGCCCACGCAATGGCTTCATCAATGAGTTTGCGGTATTCAGGGATCTGTGCAGCGTTAAGGATCAGAGATGGGTTAGTTGTAGCATCTTGTGGCTGATAAAGTTTCATCGCCGCAATATCCCCGGTATCTGCTACTACTGTTGTCAGTTTACGCAGGGAAGTTAGTTTATCGGTCATTTTGTCATATCTCATCGTTATGCGTGAAATTAAGGCATTGTTACTGAGCCATCCATTGATGATAACACGGCAAGGCCTTGCTGCAAGGCGGTAAAAACGATCACTAACAGTTAGTTGGTTCGCAAATGTTTTCAAACAGTGTAAATAAAATGCCTCACAGTTTCCGTTATCGTTGTTATTATTCTTTTCACCTGAGTTTTTATTAAAGTAGCTCAATCTGAACAACCGGGACGATATTATGCTTATTACTATTTCACCAGCAAAAACCCTTGATTATGAAAGTCCGTTTGCCACGGAAAAATACAGTCAGCCAGAATTACTCGACCAATCAAAGCAGTTAATCAGTATCTGTCGAGAACTGACGCCTGCTCAAATTGCCAGCCTGATGGGTATCAGCGATAAACTTGCTGGTCTGAATGCAGCTCGTTTTGGCGAGTGGCATGCTGATTTCACACCAGAAAATGCACGTCAGGCTATTCTGGCATTTAAAGGTGATGTTTATACCGGTATGCAAGCTGAAGTTTTTTCCGATAGGGATTTTGATTTTGCTCAGGATCATCTGCGGATCTTGTCCGGCCTTTACGGCGTGCTTCGTCCTTTGGATCTGATGCAACCTTACCGACTGGAAATGGGGATCAAACTGGAAAATAAACGCGGTAGAGATCTCTACTCTTTCTGGGGAGATCTGATCACGGAAAAGCTTAATGAAGCCCTGGCGCAGCAAGGCGATAATATATTGGTTAATCTGGCTTCCGATGAATACTTCAAATCCGTTAATACGAAAAAGTTAGCCGGTAAAATTATCAAACCCGTATTCCTTGATGAGAAAAACGGTAAATATAAAATCATCAGTTTTTATGCGAAAAAAGCTCGTGGACTGATGAGCCGGTTTATTATTCAAAATCAGCTAACCCAATCTGACCATCTGGTGGAGTTTAATCTGGATGGCTATACCTTTGATGAGTCGTTATCCAAAGGGAACGAGCTGGTATTCAAACGCCCGGAACAACACTAAAACTTTTATCATTGATAAGAAAATAAACGCCGCATGATCTGTGCGGCGCTTATTTTCTTAATTACTCAGGTGCTCTTTCCAGCAGGAAAGCCCGCAATTCAGCAAAATTTGCGGGTAAGCAATGGGACAATAACGCTAAATCAGCCCGTTCTGCCAAAGCTTCAGGCAAGGGTAATTCCTCTCCCAAAATTTGCTCCACACTCTCTTTAAATTTCGCCGGATGAGCCGTACCGAGAAACAGCCCATACTCACCTTCCTGTAACTGATCACGCAGAACACGGTAAGCAATAGCAGCATGAGGCTCAGAGATATAACCCAGTTTAGCCAGCGCCTTAATCGTCTCTTTAGTCACTTCATCACTGACTACACCATGGCTCAATTCACTTAGCGGCCAGGATTTACGATAAAACAATTCTTCAATACGCGGCCAGTTGTTTGGCTGACTAACATCCATTGCATTGGAAAGCGTGGCAACTGTCTGATGAGGCACCCATTTTCCATCGGTCAGGTAACGTGGAACGGTATCGTTAACATTAGTCGCCGCAATAAAGCGTTTTACCGGCAACCCCATTGATTTCGCCAATAAACCCGCGGTCAAATCACCAAAATTCCCACTGGGTACAGAGATAACCAGTTGTCCACGTTTATCTTCTGGTAATTGAGCAACCGCCTCAAAGTAATAGCAAATTTGCGCCAACAAGCGGCTGATGTTAATTGAGTTAGCTGAATTGAGATACAGAGCCTGTTTTAATTCATTATCATCAAACGCCTGCTTAACCAGCGCCTGGCAATCATCAAAATCACCATCAATCGCTACCGTATGAATATTACCGCCCAATGTACAGAACAGTTTTTCCTGTAACGGGCTGATTTTTCCCTGCGGATACAGGATCACCACCTGTACATTGTTCAACCCATAAAAGGCGTGTGCTACCGCTGCACCAGTATCACCGGAAGTCGCGGTCAGGATAGTCACAGGCTGCTCACCAGCAACCTGTGCCAGCATTTGCGCCATAAAACGACCACCAAAATCTTTAAATGCCAGAGTCGGGCCGTGGAACAATTCCAGTGTTGCAACATCATTTTCCACTTTTGCCACAGGCGCCGGGAAAGTAAAAGCGCTCTTAACCCGTGCCGCCAGTTGTTCTGGCGGAATCTCATCACCAATAAACGCCGAAAGAATATGGCCACTGCGGGTGACAAAATCCAATTTCAGTAGCTGATCAATTTCTTCACGGTTAAATTCTGGCAAATCTTGCGGGAAAAAAAGCCCTTGCTGTTTGCCTAATCCCTGCTTTACCGCCTGCGCAAAACTCACCTGCTCGCGATTGTCTTTTAAGTTATACAGTTTCATCCGTTCCGTTACCCTATCTGTCGTGCGCCTGCAAGATCCAGACGGCAAATGTGTACAAAACCTTCATCATTCTGAACATAATGCTGTTGCAGCCACTGCGCCATTTTCTCTGCGGTAGTCATATCATTACAAATGGAAAACAACGTCGGGCCGGAACCAGAAATACCACAGGTCAACGCACCTATCGCTTTTGCTGCCTCACGGGCCTCGGTAAAACCCGGGAGCAGTTGCGTCCGATACGGTTCAGCAACCACATCTTTCATCAATCTGGCTGCCAATTCTGGCTGCCGTGTATGGCAAGCATGAATAAAACCAGCCAGAAAACGTCCGTGGTCGATAACATCCTGTTTCGAATATTTTGCCGGTAAAATGGCTCTGGCTTCCGCAGTGGAAACGTTGATTCCCGGATAGACCATCACCCATAGCCACTCATCAAATGACGGTACCGGCTGACAGATAATGTCCTCCTGTTCCATAATCAATTGCAAACCACCAAGGTAGCATGGAGCGACATTATCATAGTGAATGCTGCCGGAAATACGCCCTTCCAGTTGCCCCATCATTTCCAGTAATTGGTGTTCACTGAATGGGTGCCCCGTAAATTCGTTCAGCGCCATCAAGCCCGCCACAACCGAACACGCGCTGGAGCCAAGACCAGAACCAATTGGCATATTCTTTTCCAGCGTCATTTCCACGGGTAATTGTTTACCTAAATGCTGGCAAAACAGCTGCCAGCACTGATACACGATATTGTACTCCGGCTCCGCAGGTAACTTTCCGACAAACCGTCCTTCATTACGCAAGCTAAAACTCTCCGCAGCCCGGACAGTAACACAGTCACCTAATAAAGTACCATCAACAGGAGAGACCGCTGCTCCCAGCACATCAAACCCAACACTGACATTCCCGATAGATGCGGGCGCATAGACTTTAACCACAATTAAACTCCCTGTTTCCAAGATAAAGTACGCAACATATCTGCGAAAACACCTGCGGCAGTGACATCATTACCTGCCCCGTAACCCCGCAGTACCAACGGTATTGGTTGGTAGTAACGCGTATAGAATGCCAGCGCATTTTCGCCATTTTTAACTTTATAAAGCGGATCATTACCATCCACCGCGGAGATTTTCACTCTGCACCGGCCATTTTCAATCATACCAACATAGCGCAACACTTTTCCTTGTTCCTTCGCTTCTGCCACACGCTGGCTGAAAACTTGATCAAGAAAGGGCAAATGTTCAAGGAAAGTATCCACACTACCGCTACTATCAAAAGAGGCTGGCAGCACAGGCTCCACATCAATATCCCCCAGTTCAAGTTCATAACCTGATTCACGAGCAAGGATCAATAGCTTACGGGCAACATCCATACCGGAGAGATCATCACGAGGATCCGGTTCGGTATAGCCTTTCTCTTTCGCCAGTAAAGTCGCCTGAGATAATGACATCCCTTCATCCAACATACCAAAAATGAAAGAGAGAGAACCGGAAAGAATACCATTGAACTGCACCAGTTCATCACCCGCGTTAAGCAGGTTTTGTAAGTTCTCAATAACCGGCAAACCCGCACCCACATTGGTGTCATACAAAAATTTACGTTTAGATTTCTCTGCTGCCTTACGGATCTGACGATAATAAGCCATTGACGAAGTATTGGCTTTTTTATTCGGCGTTACCACGTTGAAACCATCACTCAGGAAACTGGCATATTGGTCAGCAATTTGCTGACTGGAGGTACAATCGACTATCACCGGATTAAGCAAATGGTACTCTTTCTCCAGGCGAATTAGACGGCTTAGGCTAAATGGCTCTTTGGCCTCAGATAAACATTGCTGCCAGTTATCAAGACAAATACCTCTCATATCCGTCAGCATAGCTCGTGAATTGGCGATACCACATACCCGTAAATCAATGTGCTTTTGTTTCAGCCAGGTTTGCTGACGACGGATCTGCTCAAGTAAAACACTGCCAACACCACCAACACCAACAACAAAGAGCTCGATCACCTGATCGGTATTAAATAACATCTGATGACACAGACGAACCGCTGTCGTTGCCATTTCATTGTCGATAACCGCAGAGATAGAACGTTCAGACGATCCCTGTGCGATGGCGACGATATTGATATTACCGCGAGCCAGTGCGGAGAAGAAACGGGCAGAGATGCCACGTAAGGTACGCATACCATCACCCACAACAGAGATAATGGAAAGATTTTCCATCACATCCAGAGGATCAAGAACACCCTCTTTCAGCTCGAGATAGAATTCCTCACTCAACGCCTGACGAGCACGTTCCAATTCACGTTGAGGGACACAGAAGCTGATGCTGTATTCTGAAGATGACTGAGTAATCAGCACGACAGAAATCCCTTTGCGGGACATAACAGCAAATACCCTTGCGGCCATACCAACCATCCCTTTCATACCGGGGCCTGATACGTTGATCATTGCCATATTGCTCAGGTTGGTAATCCCTTTCACCGGCGTACTTTCATCTTTCTGTCCGTCACCAATAAGTGTTCCCGGTGCCTCTGGATTGGCTGTATTTTTAATCAAACAAGGGATCTGGAATTGGGCAATCGGGGCAATAGTCCGTGGATGAAGCACTTTAGCACCGAAATAAGAGAGTTCCATCGCTTCCTGATAGGACATGCCTTTTAATAGCCGAGCATCCGGTACAACTCTGGGATCACAGGTATAAACGCCATCCACATCTGTCCAGATTTCGCAGCATTCAGTCCGCAAACAAGCAGCCAAAACAGCAGCAGAATAGTCAGAACCATTCCGACCCAGAACAACCAACTCCCCTTTATCATTGCCGGCAGTAAATCCAGCCATCAGGACAATATGGTCATCAGGAATATTCAGAGAAGAAATACGCTTGGTAGACTCATTAATATCTACTGTAGATTCAAGGTAATGACCTTGTGCCAATAGATTTTTTACCGGATCAATCACCGTGACTTTGTGACCACGTGCCTGCAATACAGACTCCATGATTGCGATAGAGAGTTTTTCACCACGACAAATCAGTGAAGCGTTAATACTGTCCGGGCATTGACCCAATAATGAAATACCATGCAAAACCTGTTTCAATTGAGCAAATTCTTGCTCCACCACCATTTTTAACCGCTCATAATTAAAACCGAGTTGTGCTTGCGCCAACCCTTGCAATAAATCAGCAAAGATCCGCTCTGCATCGTGCATATGGGTAATAACATCTTGCCCAGCCACCGTTTTTTCGATCATCGCCACTAGATGGTTGGTAATTTTTGCCGGGGCAGAAAGCACTAACGCAACCCCTCCCTGAGAAAGTTTTTTCTCTGCAATATCGGCGACGCTCTGCACACGCTGGCAATTAGCGACCGAAGTTCCTCCAAATTTAAGCACTCGCATTAACATTTTTCTCCTGATTTTGCGCCAAAAAAAAGCCCGCATCTGATTTGGATGCGGGCTTTTCTCTCTATCTTTAATATATGCGTCAGCCCGCCCCGTAACCTGTGGTTCCGGTGGTGATAATAATTGTTGTTTTCAGGCTGATAGTTTGCATAGGTTCCTGTCTGTCATTTAATTGGTTCGACCCTATACTGGTTAAATGAATTCGCTCAAAAAGTCAAACATTTTATCTAAATAATCTTATGTTTTTGATATTTTTCCCATTGGAATAATTCATTTCATAGTCATCAATACCAACAAATATATCTTACTGAACGTAATATTTTAGTTGTTAAATCTATTTTTAACAAAATTAACAATATGTTTTATCTTTTAGTAAAAATCAGTTATTTTTGTTCGCCAACAAGCTTATTGCGGATTATTTTTTGCCCAACAACACTCGGTGCGTTAACAGGAATTTGTCATTTCCCTGACATAGTACAAAGTATAAAATAACAAATATAAATAATATTAACGTGCTACAATCAATTTTGATGTACGTCAATAAAAGGTCGTTTTTTTAGATGGTAAATACATTGCAAGCTGTTATATTGCTGTTAATAGACTAACATAACACTGTTTAGCTAGTTTTTTCGGGTATATGCCCACAAAGGAAAAACAACTTTTACTTTCAGTGTAAAACATATCAATAAATGTTATTACTGACTTAAGCTATAATTTCAGTGATGACAAACAATAACCAGTAAATATCCTGAGATAAGAGTAGTTTGAGTCATTCTGATTTTATTTTAAGCGATTCTAGGTAGCAACCATGCAAACCCCGCACATTTTGATTGTTGAAGACGAGATTGTCACTCGCAATACCCTAAAAAGCATTTTCGAAGCTGAAGGGTATATCGTTTATGAAGCCACCGATGGTTCAGAAATGCACCATATTCTGTCAGACAATGACATTAACCTGGTGATTATGGATATTAATCTTCCAGGCAAAAATGGCTTGTTACTTGCCCGCGAATTGCGTGAGCAAGCGAATGTTGCTTTGATGTTCCTGACCGGCCGTGATAATGAGGTAGACAAGATCCTTGGGTTAGAAATTGGTGCGGATGATTACATCACCAAACCCTTTAACCCACGTGAATTAACTATTCGGGCCCGCAACCTGCTTTCCCGTACCATGAATCTGAGTAATCTCAGCGAGGAACGCCGCCAGGTTGAGAGCTACAAATTCAATGGCTGGGAATTGGATATCAATAGCCGTTCTCTGATCAGCCCTGCTGGTGAGCAATACAAATTGCCGCGCAGTGAGTTCCGCGCCATGCTTCATTTCTGTGAAAATCCGGGCAAGATCCAGACTCGCGCAGAATTACTGAAAAAGATGACAGGCCGTGAACTGAAACCCCATGACCGTACTGTTGATGTGACTATCCGGCGTATCCGTAAACATTTCGAATCTAACCCAGATACGATGGAAATTATCGCCACCATTCACGGTGAAGGTTATCGTTTCTGCGGTGATTTAGAAGCGTAATGTGACTTATCGATAAATCTAAAATAAATGACAGGATGGGATATCCATGAGGAACCCCATCCTGCCTCTCAATTTTCCACAACTTTCCACGGCATGATAGGTACAGCGCTGATCGCATTCTTCGGTGAACCATCAATCATTTTGTCAGAATAAGTCAGATAGACTAATGCATTACGGTTGACATCGTAGAAACGAACAACCTGAAGTTTTTTAAACACCAGTGAAGTGCGTTTCTGGAAAACAATCTGACCTTTCTTACTACCCTTTTTAATCTTATCCGTCAGCTCAATCGATCCGACCTGCTGGCAGGAAATAGCCGCATCCGCGGTATCTTCCGCAAGCCCCAATCCCCCTTTTATTCCACCTGTTTTTGCTCTACTCAGGTAGCATGTCACATTTTTAACATCTGGATCATCAAACGCTTCCACTACAATTTTGTGATCTGGCCCTATAAATTTAAAAACAGTGTCCACCGAGCCAATTTCTTCAGCCTGAGTAGCCAAAGGTACGAACAACAATGTAGTTGCTACTAATATCTTTATGATTTTTAACATATATAATCTCACACCTTAATTAATTAAGCCTAAAATTTCACCACAGTAATACCAAACAGTGTGGTAATACCACCAACAATAATAGTTACTCATTAATATAATTTCATAAAGTAATGAGTGAAATAATAATACGAATAAGTATCCTATTGTAAATAGAAGACTTGTCTTACACTTAGTGTTTATATCCAGTAGAATTATTGTTGAATGCTACTTTTGTCATAAATTATGAACACGAACAACACGCAGAAACCAGAAGGTACACAATATATATGAATGATTCGTTTCACCTAGTCTGCGGGCCTGTTCAAATAGCAAATAAAATAGCCTAATGGTATAGGCTCTTATATTATTCTTTCTGGTCTTAATGACTAAGGAGATGTATGGATCAAACCAGCATCATTCGTGATTTATTACGTTGGCTAGATAATCATCTGGATCAACCGTTATCACTCAACAATGTTGCAGCCAAAGCCGGTTATTCTAAATGGCACCTGCAACGTATGTTTAAAGATGTTACCGGCCAGGCTATTGGCTCCTATATCCGTGCCAGAAGGTTATCGCGGGCAGCCGTTGCTTTGCGTTTAACCAGTCGTCCTATTCTGGATATTGCTTTACAGTACAGGTTTGACTCCCAACAAACTTTCACTCGTGCATTTAAAAAACAGTTCAATAAAACTCCGGCACTTTATCGGCTCAGTGAGGAATGGTGTGCCGCCGGTATTTGTCCCCCCATCTTGCTGGATAAGAGACATATTCCCGAAGCAACATATATCACGCTGGAGGAACAACCACTGGTTGGTATAGAACAGACCTGTTCCTATACGCTGGAACAATGGTCTAGTTCTTGTACTGAAATGCGCCATAATTTCTGGACATATTATCTGCAAAATGCAGAAGTGTTACCGCCTGTGCTTTATGGCCTTCACCACGCGATTCTCAACCCAGAAAAAGAAGATGAGCAAACGGTGTTCTACACTACAGCGGTAGAACCCAAATATGCACAGTTTGATGTGGCAGGTAGCCAACCTGTTACATTGCCAGCTGGGGAGTATGTCTCATTCAGTTACTATGGCACCAAAGATGGCTTACAGGATTTCCTGTTCACCGTCTATGGTATTTGCTTGCCAATGTTAAATCTGACACGCCGAAAAGGATACGATATCGAACGCTATTATCTCACCAATACCAATGACCGGGAAAAGGAAGCAGCGAATCATATCATCGAATTTCAGTATCTCATTCCTATCCAGCACTAACGCTGTAATTCATCCAGTGCGGGCATATCAAGATGTGTGATATCGCCTGCCGTTTCCACAATCCAGCCTGATGCTAGCCACGGGCTGTGCTGATAATCCACTCTAGACAGAGAGCAATTACGCAAACGAAGACGACGTTCAGCATGTGCGGGTAATCCCAATATCGTGCTAACTAAACATCCCAAAGCGATTCCATGACTGACCAGTAACGGCCGGCTACCACTAGGCAAATGACGGCAAGTCTCCAGCGCGGCCCTCATTCGCACGGAGAGTTCCTCCATAGATTCACCTTCAGGGATGCGCCCGCCCGGTGTACCATCAAGGACTTTCTTACGCCACCTTTCTTCCTCTGAAGTCAGTGAATCAATATTTCTGCGCTCAAGCACTCCCATGTGCAATTCACGCAAACGTGGCTCCAAAACGACTTCACAACCGCAAACTTCAGCAATGATTTCCGCGGTACGGCGTGTACGCCCGAGGTCACTAGTAATAATATGGGTAATATTTTCAGACTTTACTCTTTGCGCCACTAATCTGGCCTGATATTCGCCTGTTTCGGTTAAAGGGCTGTCAGATTGTCCCTGGATACGACGTGCCGCATTCCATTCGGACTCCCCATGACGAACAAGATATACCTGTAACATTTTCATTTTCCGTTATACTGCGTAAATATTAGTTCAAAGGATAACTTATCTATTATGTATCACGTTATTGCTGCAACCACCAACCCCGCCAAAATTAAAGCCATCAGCCTAGCATTTGATGACGTTTTTGGACCAGGTGCTTACCGGATCGAAGATATCAATGTAGACAGCAGTGTCCCACAACAACCCATTGGTAACACAGAAACCCGTACCGGCGCCCGTCAGCGCGTGATGGCCGCCAGGCAGGTCCGCCCCGAAGCAGACTTTTGGGTAGGTGTGGAAGCAGGTATTGAAGATGATATGACATTTGCCTGGATGGTAGTGGAATATCAGCAAATTCGCGGAGAATCTCGCTCTGCCAGCCTGATGCTGCCAGAGAAAATTCTTGATGGTATCCGCGAAGGACGTGAATTAGGCCATGAAATGGCTTACCTCACTGGTGTTGATAACATCAAACAGAAAGGCGGTGCTATTGGCTTTTTCACTGATGGCATCCTGACTCGTACCAGTGTGTACCATCAAGCCCTAATACTCGCTTTAGTGCCTGTCCATCATGAAATTTATAAAGAACTGAATGCCCGTTAAACAGGCATTCGCCCTAGGCCGCATCGGCGGCCTGTTATTTCAGCAATTGCTCTTCTAACCACGCCTTCACATCGTTTGAAGCAAACTTTAAGCTATTAGAACCACGTGTGATAGTCGCAATTCCAACCCCAAGTTCATTTTTCAGCTCACGTTGGCTCATTTGCCCACTCATCAATTCTTTAATAATTCGTACTCTTGTAGCCAGAGCTGTCCGCTCATCAGGCGTCAATAATAACTGCAAAACCGGATGCTGTAGATTTTGCGCAAAAGCCTGTTGGAGTAACGTCACGAAGCGTTGCCAGTCTTCATTATCTTGTGGCGAAAGTGCCGGGTCTATCAGATGATTTGGGGTCATAATTAATCAGTTGTCATACTATTTAACTAGTACGGAAGCATAGCACAGTTTGCCATAAATCAGTATTGCCTTTGCCACTCTGCGTTAGTCAACACATTTAATGACTTTCCCATGAAGTTACTGTAAAAAACATCATAAGCCAAAACATTTTTGACATAACTGCGAGTTTCAGAAAACGGAATGCTTTCAATAAAGGCTATCGCATCCAACCGCCCACCACTGTCAGATAACCAACGATCCACACGGGCCGGACCCGCATTATAAGCAGCACTGGCAAGTATTCGGTTATGACCAAAACGCTGATAGACCGATTCGAGATAAGCCGTACCAATTTCGATATTCGTCAGCGGGTTCATCAACTGGCTACTGTTTACATATCCCTGAATACCATTTTGCTTAACCGTATCCACCGCCGTTCCCGGCATCACCTGCATCAAACCCATTGCACCGACTGGAGAACTGGCTTGCGGATTCCAGGCGCTTTCCTGACGGGCTATCGCCATTGCATAACTTTGAGAAATCCCCTTATCTGACGTGAAACGACTGAAATCTTGCTGCCATGCCAACGGAAAACGCTCTTCAAGATGGTCCCACATTTTCCCGGTTATTGTCGCCTGTACACTAAGAGCCGCCCATTTTTGGTTAAAAGCATAACGTGCCAACTGCTGTTGTTTTGATTTATCCTGGTTAGCAACCAAATAACTCCACTCTATGCGGGCAAGATTATCCATTTGCCAATATATTAGCTCCCTGACTCTCCTCACTTCGGACATTGAAGCAATAGTCCCATCTGGCTTTTCTGCGGTGTTAATCGTCAGTGGATAACGGATATTCAGTCTTTGCGCAGCAACCATTGGGTAAAAACCGCGACCTTCTGTCAACTTACGCAGTATCGTCTCGCCTTCTCTTTTCTTACCCTGCGCCAATAAAATATTAGCCCGCCAATAACGCCATTCCTCTTTGTTTTGGTTCTCTAATGGTAGCAACTTGATCCATTGAACCAAACCACGTTCATCAGCATGACCCAACGCCAGACGAACACGACGCTCAAGCAGTGAAACAGATTGACTATCGCGGATCACATCATCGCGCCACTTCTCTTGCTCATAGTTCACATCACCCATTAACTGCCAAGCAACAATATCTTTTAACCGCTGGCGCTCGCCATCATTCATCTTTTGCGCTCTGGCAATTGATGGAATGATAGCTCTTGCCTGCTCCGTATCTTGACGGGCAAAGCGCGAGAAAGCCGCTATGGTAGCTGCACGGGTAAAATCAGTTGGCCCGGTATTATCAGCAAAAACAGATACGGTAACAGGATCATCCTGCAACTTAATCAGGCCGTCACTAATACTTTTGTATCCCAGTGGCAATCGTTTAGCGAGGTAACTGACCAGCGAAGTATTCCCCGCTTTTAATGCGAGACTAATACGCTGTAATATCAGTTCCGCCGATAAGTAACCCGCTTGCTGCCAGACATCAAACAATTTATCGCAACTAGCAGGTAAAGAGCGCCCATTCAGCCAAATGTCTTTCGCTCCCTGCCAGGCAACCTGCTCTTCACCTGTAGCCCATTTGGCAAAATAGTAATTACAACGGGTTGTAATCGATTTCGGTGCTGTAGGGCTAAATGCCAGCAGCCCGCGCCAGTCTTCACGATGTGCAAGTTCACTGATAAAACGGGATGATAAAGAGCGTGCTGGTGGTAGATCAGGGTAGCTATCAATAAAGCCACGGATCTGTTCTGGTGTCACCAGCGCCAGATCCTGAGTCAGTTCCCGGTATTTCAGATAAGGGTAAAGAGGATAGTCTTTCAATGTTGGCATCAATCTCGCCACTTCTGCCATATCACTGGCATCCCACGCTTGCTTAATTTGCTGATATCTCTGTCGCTGATCATCCAGAGAATCAGCGTTTGCTGCGACAGGCACAAAAACCAATCCTATAGCCATCGCAAAGTGTTGCCATTTAGCCATTACCACACACTCCCCACGGAGATCAAATTGAATAGATTAATATTACAAATGTATACACATCATAATAATATAATCACCGCCACTTACCACATTAATTCATACCATGATGAAATATTTAACCGTATATACTAAACAGGTAAGTTTTTTATCCAATAAATTGATCCATCCTAACAAACTCACCCCAGAGTCATCTTATCCCGGCAATTGGATTATAGAGTTTATTAACTTAAATCGGGTAAACTGTGATAAATCGTGTTCAGATGAACATAAATAACCTAACTGGATATAATCAGATACCAACACGCCCTGTTCATGCGATTGACTTCGCAAAACAGGCATTATCATCACAACAATCAGAGATAGCGAGGCTTATAGCAACGTGGCTCAATATGTTTACAGCATGCATCGGGTCGGCAAAATTGTCCCCCCGAAGCGTCATATTCTAAAAAATATCTCCCTGAGTTTCTTTCCGGGAGCCAAAATTGGTGTTCTTGGCCTTAACGGCGCGGGCAAATCAACCTTACTGCGGATTATGGCCGGTATTGATAAAGATATCGAAGGCGAAGCCCGCCCACAGCCGGGAATTAAAATTGGCTATCTACCACAGGAGCCAAAGTTAAACCTTGAGCACACTGTCCGCGAAGCAGTGGAGGAAGCGGTTAGCGAGGTGAAACACGCGCTGACCCGTCTGGATGAAGTCTACGCAGCCTATGCTGATCCTGACGCTGATTTTGACAAACTGGCGAAAGAGCAAGGTGAGCTGGAAGCAATTATTCAGTCCCACGATGGTCATAATCTAGATAACCAGCTTGAGCGTGCAGCTGACGCGCTGCGTCTGCCGCCGTGGGATGCAAAAATTGAGCATTTATCCGGGGGTGAACGCCGCCGTGTAGCACTCTGCCGTTTACTGCTGGAAAAACCAGATATGCTGCTGCTGGATGAACCGACGAACCACCTTGACGCCGAATCCGTCGCCTGGCTGGAGCGCTTCCTGCACAATTACGAAGGTACTGTTGTTGCAATTACGCATGACCGTTACTTCCTTGATAACGTTGCCGGCTGGATTTTGGAACTTGACCGTGGTGAAGGTATTCCATGGGAAGGTAACTACTCTTCATGGCTGGAGCAGAAAGACGCCCGCCTGGCTCAGGAAGCATCAACAGAAGCCGCCCGCCGTAAATCTATTGAGAAAGAGTTAGAATGGGTTCGCCAAAATCCAAAAGGCCGTCAGGCAAAAGGTAAAGCACGTCTGGCCCGGTTTGAAGAATTAAACAACGTTGAATACCAGAAACGCAACGAAACCAGTGAACTGTTTATCCCACCTGGGCCACGCCTGGGCGACAAAGTTCTGGAAGTGGAAAATCTGACCAAATCCTATGGCGACCGGGTGCTTATCGACAATCTGAACTTCTCTCTGCCAAAAGGGGCCATTGTCGGGATTATCGGGCCTAACGGTGCAGGTAAATCCACCCTGTTCCGTATGCTTTCCAACCAAGAACAACCCGATTCTGGTACTATCACATTAGGTGAAACTGTCAAACTGGCCTCTGTAGATCAGTTCCGTGACAATATGGATGATAAGAAAACCGTCTGGGAAGAGATTTCCGGCGGTCAGGATATCATGCGTATCGGCAACTTCGAGCTGCCAAGCCGGGCTTATGTTGGTCGTTTCAACTTCAAAGGTGTTGATCAGGGTAAACGTGTCGGTGAACTGTCTGGTGGTGAAAGAGGCCGGCTACATTTGGCTAAACTGCTGCAAGTTGGCGGTAACATGCTGCTACTCGACGAACCAACCAACGACCTGGACATTGAAACCCTGCGTGCACTGGAAAACGCCCTATTGGAGTTCCCAGGTTGTGCAATGGTTATTTCCCATGATCGTTGGTTCCTTGACCGTATCGCAACCCACATCATTGATTATCAGGATGAGGGTAAAGTGACTTTCTTTGAAGGTAACTTTAGTGAATACGAAGACTATAAAAAGCGGACTCTTGGTGCCGAAGCGCTAGAACCGCATCGCATTAAATATAAGAGAATCAGCAAATAATCATATTGAAAATGGCCTGATAACAGGCCATTTTTCTCTCAATTATTTGCATATAAGCTCGTAGTTTTATTCATTATGCTATGTGTTAGATAAGTATCATGAATAATTTTTCCTTCTTTCAACGTAATAATACGATCTGCATGCCTAATAAGCCTATTATCCTGTGAAGCCACAATAACCGTTCCTCTTTGGTTATGAGCAATAAAACTTAAGATATCAATAGCTACCTGACAGTCATAATTATCAAGATAACTGGTTGGCTCGTCAGCAAACAAATACAAGGGGCTTTTCACAATAGCTCTGGCTATTGCTACCCGTTGTTTTTCATTATCATGTAATTCATTGGGATATATATCTTTCTTGTGTTTCAGACCAACAATATTGAGTGCCTTAGTTGCCCTGATCATGGCTTCCCGATGAGAAGCTGTGATTCCACAGGACAGAGATAATAGCAAATTATCCAGGACCGTAAGTTCATTAGATAAATTAATTCTTTGAAAGATAAAACCACAATTCATCAAATGAAATCTATCTAATTCGCTGTTATTCAGTTTACCCAATTCTTTGTTAGCAATTAATATTTTTCCTCTATCAAGACGCAATAACCCAGAAATCGTTGCCAGGAAAGTACTTTTTCCCGAACGGAGATCCCCAGTAACTAAAGTAAATTCACCTGGAAAAATAGAAAGAGTGATGTCTGAAATCATTTTCTGGTTAACTTTACTGTTAGAAAAACCACATGAAATATCAATGGCTTCAATCGTAGCAATTTGATTCAAATTCATTATCTCAGCATAATAGTGTAAGAAATCTGGCATTATCAGTAACACTTGCAGCCAGAGCAATCCGTAAAAATACAGATATTCATCATTATAAGATTACACAAACGAGGGGAAATCATATAAGAAATATTTCAACTAAAAGTATATCAATATTTCTACCAGTGACTATTTCAAATGGCTATCTGTATGCTAAAATTAAAATTTTACTAAACAAGATCAACCCATTCCTATCAACCACTCATTAACAACAGGCCATTATCTTGTTAGTTCAAATACAAAAATAACATCAGAAAAATAATTTTTTATATATAAAAACACCTTAATATCATAACAACAAGTTAAAATTAATATTTAATTCCCATATAACAACGATATATAGAAAATCTAAATTTTTAATAAAAAAACCAACCTTATCTTATTCGAAAATAAATCACAAACATAAAAATTTTTATTTATAAATCAACATGGAAGTATTTAATTATTAATTTTGTTTTTATTCAAGAAATAAATAATCAATAGAAGTATCAAAAATGTTAATAGCCATTATATATTTTATTACTTATAAGTAATAAAAACATCCAACCACAATTCATATTGTGGTTAGATATACATCGAATATATTTATTAATTTATCATATAAAATATTATATATGAATCTAATTATAAATGATTCAACTAACGTGTTGCTTAGGATTCACAGCTAAAAGTTGCTGAATTAGCTCTATACAATGCAGAAAACGCTGATCATAATCTGGTGAATTCACATTTATATATTCAATATTGTTATCTTTCAGCATATTTTCCAACAATTGCTGGAACGCTTTACGATCCTGCTCGCTGCCAAGGCTACGCAAACCATCAGAAACCCAAGGTGTGTTGTTTTCCAATAAAATAACCAAATCAAATCGGTATTCATCAATTAATGCCTGAACAAATGGGTGCTCACGTCCTTCATACCGCTTACAGAATGCCTGAGTAGTCACGAAATCAGTATCGACAAATGCGACTTTATTCGCATATTTTACTGCGAAATCAATATATTGAGCCTGCCCCAACGCAATTTTGTCATAGTCCGAATATTGCAGCGCCATCTCATCGCCTCCCAAATGAGAAAAAACATAATCACGACCATATTCCCAGGCACTGGTAGTATTAAAAATATTTGCCAATTTGTTAACCAATGTGGATTTACCACTGGATTCCCCACCGAGAATCGCTACAGTACGCACAAAGAAAGGCTTTACTTCCGTAGGGATATATTCCCAATGGCGGAATGGATCTTGACGAATATGCCGACCACTGATCTTCATAAATGAGCGCTGTGGATCGATAAGAATAGTCTCAATTCCCAATTGCTCTTTATAACGGGGAGCATCCTGAGCTTCACTGGAATAAATATAACTTGGATTAATCCCTTTTTTTGACATAAAGGCTTTCATCCCTCTACTCCACACATCCCAACCATGTGGATATGGTTCAATTCCCTGTTCATCGAAAGAATGAATATGAATATTTTTCTGATACTTAAACGTCTGAAGTAACCAGCGCAGACGATCACTGACCGTCGGTTGCTGCGACATAGAGCTGCTCATAAACAACGCTCTATCTCTGGGCTCATCATGGCAAAGGATGATATGCAACTCATCCACCTGACTACAAGCCCGTTGGATCAGATAGATATGCCCGGTATGCAATGGATAGAACTTACCGAATATCACCCCAACCGTTTTATTCTGCACAGGATATTGCACCCCCAAATAGTTATGGAGAGATGCCAGTTTTTGCGCGCTGGGACTTTTGATTTTGTCATTAATTAACTGGCTGAGATAACCTTTGGTCATACCGCTTGCATCAGCAACTTGTTGCAACGTACAACCCGTTTGTTTAATCGCTTCTCTAAGGTAGTCAAATTGACCCATATCTCCTCCCGTTTAATCAAGATCTTCCATAACAGATAACGCATCTGACAACTTTTTCACACCAAAAACTTTCATCCCTGGCAGCTCTTTTTTCGGCATATTGGCATAAGGCACTATCGCCCGTTTGAAACCATGTTTAGCCGCTTCTGATATCCTTTCCTGCCCACTGGGTACAGGACGGATTTCACCGGCCAGCCCCACTTCACCAAAGACAACCAAATCGCGCGGCAGAGGCCGATCGCGAAAACTGGAGACTAAAGAGAGAAGTAAAGCGAGATCTACACTGGTTTCCGCGACCTTAACCCCACCAACCACATTGACAAACACATCCTGATCGGACATTTGCAAGCCACCGTGACGATGAAGAACCGCCAACAAAATAGCCAACCGGTTTTGCTCCAAACCCACAGCCACCCGGCGTGGGTTGGTCATCATCGAATGATCCACCAGCGCTTGAATCTCCACCAACAGAGGACGAGTTCCCTCCCACACCACCATGACGGAACTACCCGCCGTAATTTCATCGCCACGGCTAAGGAAAATCGCTGATGGGTTACTGACTTCGCGCAATCCCTGCTCTGTCATGGCAAACACCCCAAGCTCATTGACAGCACCAAAACGGTTTTTATGACTGCGTAAAGTACGAAAGCGGGAATCCGCTTCACCATCAAGCATCACTGAACAGTCAATACAGTGTTCCAACACTTTCGGCCCCGCCAGCGAGCCATCCTTGGTGACATGACCTACCATAACAATGGCCACACCGCGGGTTTTGGCAAATCGGGTAAGATAAGCGGCTGTTTCCCTGACCTGAGCGACACTCCCCGGAGAAGATTGAATATCCGCCATATGCATCACCTGGATGGAGTCAATCACCATCAGTTTTGGCTGCTCCTGCTCCGCAATCAGACAAATCTGTTCAATACTTGTTTCTGACAGCATATTCAGATTATCAACCGGCAACCCCAACCGGTGCGCACGCATCGCAACCTGCTGTAATGACTCCTCTCCGGTGACATATAAGGTTTTCATCTGTGCAGACAGCTGGCACATCGTCTGCAACAATAAGGTACTTTTCCCTGCGCCGGGATTCCCTCCAATCAGAATCGCGCTACCGGGCACAACACCACCGCCAAGAACCCGATCGAACTCTTTGAATCCAGTGGAAAAACGGGGAAGTTCTTCCAGACTAATCTCTGATAATTTCTGAACCCTGCTGACACCAACATCTCCCGCATAACCACTAAACCTGTCATTACGAGAGGAAGGTGCTGCGGCTAAACGCACCTCAGTAATGGTATTCCAGGCATGACATGCACTACATTGCCCCTGCCAGCGCGGATAATCCGCCCCACACTCATTACAGACAAACGCCCGTTTTGCTGCTTTCGCCACTCTGTACTCCCTAAAACGACTTTATTAACGTTCTTCGTGTTTAAGACCGCCACTTAACACACACAGTACTCCCATTAGATCAGCATGACGAATTGTCACTTTCGACTGTGCATAAACTTTCGGTTTAGCATGATAAGCAACACCCAGCCCCGCTTTGCGAATCATTTTCAGATCATTGGCACCATCCCCAATAGCGATTGTTTGTTCCAACGGGATATCCCATTTTTTCGCCAGCTTCATCAATGTGGCAGCCTTATATTTAGCATCAACAATTGGCCCGATAACCTTACCTGTTAACTTGCTGTTTTTGACTTCTAACTGGTTTGCTACCGCAGCAACTAAACGTAAATTCTGGCGCAAATGGTCGGCAAAATAGGTAAACCCCCCCGATGCGATTGCCACATGCCAATCAAAAGATTGTAACTTACGTACCAAACTGGTCAGCCCCGGCATAAGCGGCAAATCTTGAACAACCTGCCGCAAAATATCAGCATCAGCCCCTGCAAGTTGAGCAACCCGCTCCCGCAGGCTATCAGAAAAATCCAGTTCTCCTTGCATTGCCCGCTCGGTAATTTCGGCTACTTGGTCACCTACGCCGGCCAAACGGGCAATTTCATCAATACATTCAATTTGAATTGCCGTTGAATCCATATCCATCACCAGCAAACCGGGTGAGCGCAACCGAGGGATCTGCCCCAAAGGAACCACATCCAACCGGCACTCATCAGCCAGCCTCTTAATACGCGAAGTCAAACTTCCGGCAATACGTACCACCTGATAATCATCAATACGCCATGAAGAGACGATGACAATAGCAGCACCAAGCCGGTGCTGAAAATTACTGATGCGTTGTTTATCCAGGCCACGGCCGTATATCAACCAGCCACTGTCACCCGCCCGGTAATCCAATGGCATCACCTCCTCCCCACTTAACGAAAGTGGTAATCCCGGCCACTTATGGACCTCTTCCGGCAAATAGCGATAAGCCAGGTTATTAGACATTAATCCCTACTCCTGTAATCCCACATGACTCTGGCAGCAAAAAATTGCATTTCAAACTATCCTCCCTATATTGCATCTGGCAACATTGAGTTGACCAACGCCTGGAAGAAATAACCATGACCAAAGCTAAATTAAAATTTCGACTGCATAAAACAGCTATTATATTGATTTGTATTGCTTTATTAGTATTTCTAATGCAGGGCGTTTCTTATTTTAGCCGTTCTCACCAACAGGCCCAGATGGATCAATTTGAGGAATTGGCGAAAACCCTGGCAAAACAAGTCGCATTCAGCTTATCCGATTATATGGAGAGTGGCAGCAAAGATCTTAATAATGAACAGATACTGGCTAATTTGCACTACCTGACCAAAAACAGCCGCATACTTGACGCCAGTGTCTATCTTAACAATGGGACGCAGGTTGCCCACAGCGGAGAAAATGTATCGGTGCGGGATCGCTTATCTCTGGATGGTAAAAAAGCCGGCAGCTATTTTAACCACCAGATAGTCGTTCCCATTCCAGGAAAAGAGGAACCAAAAGGTTTTCTGCGCCTGACACTGGATACACACAAACTGGCGACAGAATCCAAACAGGTGGACAACACCACCAACCTACTCAGGATCATGATCTTACTGGCTTTAGCAATTGGTTTTATTATGGCGCATAACCTGTTGCAATTAACACCCAGCCGCTGGCAGCAGTCGCCTTATTTGTTGACAGCCAACAGCAAATCAAACAAGAAAGAAAAAGAATAAATTAAAATATCTGACTGCCATCTCTCAACCAGTAAGAGCTTATTTTTTGGTAAATATACTGAAGAATAAGCATCCTATTTATGATAAGAAAAATAAAACCCCTCACCATTTAATACCAAAAACAATAATTCCAATAATTATATAATAATATTCCTAGTGATACATATCACATAACTATCAATAAATAACATAAAATCATAAAAATCTATATTATTCATATAATTCATTGATTGATATCATATTTCACACTCCCCCTTATTTTTTAATTAAATATGATACATTGTTTTTATTTAAAATTTAAACAACGCCATACATCCACCCCATATCAATTAAGTAATTCTCACACATTGATTGTTAATTTAAATTAATGATTAATGACATCCCAAAAATCATATGACGTGTGCGGGATGCTGAAGAATAATGCAAAAAAAGGTTATTGTTTTTACTAGGGGCTGTTGACGTTTTGAGAAGAATTATTGAACAGCATGATGATTGGGTATAATCGTTTTCGCCAAAAAATAACCAGACCTCACCATCATGCTACAAACTATGTTAACAGATACACAATGGAATAAGCTGCACCATACTGGATTTATTTACCACAAAACAAAACATCGTCAGGCGCTTGAAGGCATTCTTTATCGTATGAGAACAAGCATTCCGTGGCACGACCTGCCTTCCGAATTCGGAAAATGGAATAGCGTCTTTCAACGTCTTAACGCTTGGTCAAAATTACGCCAGCATGTTGGCACTGGCATTTATTATTGTCTGGTTGCCAATGTGGGCTGAATAAATGATGAATTCCAGCCCGTTTATTATCCACGATTCACCCTGATCAATTTCAGACAGCCGGTCATACTTGGAGTAGGGAGGAATAACGAGTTCCTTGACCAAGCGATCCTGAAGCGTCAAATGAGCGCGTTCAACACGACCTATAACTGAACTAGTTTCCGTACAGACAGTCTGTATATTCAGCTCATACATTGCTCTGACAAACTGTGTATAACTGTCGCCACCAGCGGCCTGTTTGTTATCGACCCAGAACACACTCGCTTTGCCGCTAACGCCAGCGGCTTATCGTGCTTTTCCATTTTCCAGATAGCCCCGAGTGACTTAGTTGTCAGGCGATGATCATAATATCCTAGATGATTTTGAGGCAGTTGATTTCTTTCAACATAAAGAATCCTGATCCCTGAGCTGTCATGCAGCAGGGTCCTCATTACATTTCCCCCTGAGTTGATAGAAAAGCACCACATCGTTGGGAATGATAATGCGGACATGTGAACTTTGCCTCTACAACCCCTGTCAATGCAGTTTTAAAGTGTCACCCCATTCTGCAAGATAGAAGTGGCACTCAAAAAGATATCTGTCCTGTCTGGAGGAAGGCTTTTTTGCTATCATGAGTATTACTCAGTAATGCAGAAAGGAGTGGATTTATGGCTCGTGTAACAAGTGTGACCCTCGGTGAGCACTTTAATGGATTCGTTGGGGACATGCTTCAGTCAGGCCGTTATGGAAACACATCTGAAGTTATCCGTGACGCTTTACGCCTGATGGAAGTTCGTGAACAACGTATTCAGAATGTCCGTGAAATGGTAGTAGCAGGTCTGAACTCACCAGTCAGCAAAAACAGTATGGATGACATTTTTGCAAGGGCTGCAACGGTCTCAAATGTATAAGTTTTCCGAACTGGCCGAAGAAGATATTTTTCAGATTGCTCGTTATACAATACAGCAGTTTGGACAAAACCAGGCCAGTCATTATCACAATGAGACGAAAAAAACGTTTGAACTACTGGCAACATCTCCCTGGATTGGCAGGGAATGTGACTGGATATGCACAGGAATACGCCGCTTCGAATTCAAAAGACATTCCATTTACTATATGTTGCAGGGGGACGGCATATTTATTTCACGCGTTATTCACCAATTGATGGACATCGATATACTCGACTTTCCTGAATGAGTATGCGTTTAGCATGAAAAGAGGAAGATACGTTCTCTTTTCAGTTTTGAACTCACCAGCGGTGTCCGTACAACCGTTTGTTGGCACAATCCAGCATCCAGTTTTCCGGGTTGTAGTGATGTGATGGACGCTCCTTTTGAAAAGTTGTATTTATCTGATGGGCTGGCTTTAAACTGTTATTAAAAGTCATTTTTAAATTTATATTTTTAATCGGTATAAAATTTTAACCGTTGCTTTACCCCTTTTAACGCCTGCTTTTTGTTAACTTTAATCATCATCGGACATTGTGTTTTAAGTTTAACGTAACGTTAATTATACCTGTTTTTTATCTTTACTGACTCTATTTTTCTATCTTTTTCGGATACCCCCCCCTTTTTTTCAAAGCTTAAATCCTCATCAGTTCGGATAATATTATTTTACATGCGGATTTCTTTTCAACTCGCTATTAATGGTTAATGATTTCCAATTAAATACAATTAACTCGCTTTCTAAAAATTTGCATTTATTGAGTTAAATCCGCCTTTAATATAAAAGCCTTAACACTTCTGTATTCACGTTTTTAAATAAATATGGCAGGTTAGGTAAATCTACACTTCTAAACGTCTACACCTCTTTACATCCAAAATAAAATTAACATATGCCATTTGGCTATATATGGTTGCTATTCATTCTTTCAAAGAAACATATCTACAGAGTTATCCTTTATAACTATCTGAATATAACGGATTATCTGGAGATGATATGACCACGTCACGCTCTGTTCTCGATATGATTGGCAATACCCCATTACTGGAATTAACGCATCTGAATACCGGTCCGTGTCGATTATTTATTAAGTTGGAAAATCAAAACCCCGGTGGCTCTATTAAAGATCGCGTCGCTCTTTCAATGATCGAGCAGGCGGAAAAACAGGGGCTACTTCAACCCGGAGGGACGATTATCGAAGCCACTGCCGGCAATACCGGTATCGGGTTAGCCCTCGTCGCTTCCCTGAAAGGTTATAAGCTGATTCTGGTCGTTCCAGATAAGATGAGCCGGGAGAAGGTGTTTCACCTGCGTGCATTAGGTACCGATGTGCGTCTGACCCGTTCCGATGTCAGCAAAGGCCATCCAGAATATTATCAGGATTATGCCCTGCGCCTAGCTCAAGAAATTCCCGGCGCTTATTATATCGATCAGTTCAATAATCCGGCTAACTCAGCAGCTCACACCGCCACTACCGGCCCGGAAATTTGGCAACAAATGGATCACAGCGTTGATGCAGTGGTGATCGGTGTCGGTTCCGGCGGTACGCTGGGCGGTCTGAGCAATTATTTTGCTCAAGTCTCACCAGAAACCGAGTTTGTACTGGCCGATCCAAACGGTTCTATCCTGGTGGACTATATCGAACACGGTAAATACGGCAAAGCCGGGAGCTGGCAGGTGGAAGGTATCGGCGAAGATTTTGTTCCTCCTCTCGGCGATTTCAGCCGGGTGCACCACGCATATCGTGTCAATGATGCAGAAGCCTTCTCCAGTGCGCGCGATCTACTGCTAAAAGAAGGTGTACTGGCCGGATCTTCTAGTGGCACTCTACTGGCTGCCGCACTGCGCTACTGCCGCTCTCAAACCACACCGAAACGCGTGGTTACACTGGCCTGTGACAGCGGAAATAAGTATCTGTCAAAGATGTTTAACAATTACTGGATGCTGGAACAAGGGTTCCAGTCACGTGTGCTACAGCACGATCTGAGCGATTATATCACCTACCGCTATCAGGATGGCGCTACGGTTTTTGTGTCGCCGGAAGATACATTGAAAACCGCTCATACCCGAATGCGCCTGTATGAGATTTCTCAGTTGCCAGTACTGAAAGATGAACAGGTGGCAGGCATTATTGATGAGTGGGATTTGATGCACACGGTACAGGCTAATCCTCTCAATTTTACCCTGCCCGTTAGCCACGCGATGACTCATCAAGTGAAGACGCTGGATAAAAACGCTTCTTTGCAACAATTGATGGCCACTTTCGATGCCGGGCATGTGGCTCTGATCGTCGATAATGGCTGTTTCCTCGGGCTGGTGACTCGCACAGATGTGCTGAACGCATGGCGTCAGCAACTTAATTGATTTTTTTGCAGGAATAATTCTATGACCAAGTTTGATACCAAAACTGTTCACGCCGGCTATACACCCGATCATACCGGCGCGGTAATGCCAGCGATTTATGCAACTTCAACTTATGCCCAGTCAGCTCCCGGTCAGCATACTGGTTATGAATATTCCCGCAGTGGCAATCCGACGCGTGATGCGCTGGAAAGCGCGATAGCCGAACTGGAAAACGGCAGCCGGGGATATGCGTTCAGTTCAGGTCTGGCGGCCAGTTCCACGGTGCTGGAGCTGCTGGATAAAGACAGCCATTTGGTGGCAATAGATGATCTATACGGTGGTACCTATCGGCTGCTAGAAAAAGTACGTAGCCGCAGCGCCGGTTTGCGTGTCACTTATGTTGAAGCGCATGACATTGCTGGCCTTGAAGCCGCAATTCGTCCCGATACAAAAATGATCTGGGTGGAAACGCCCACTAATCCACTACTGAAACTGGCCGATCTGGCTGCTATCGCGCAAATAGCACAACGGCACGGTATCATCAGCGTGGCAGATAATACTTTCGCCTCCCCGTATATCCAACGCCCGCTTGATCTGGGATTTGATATCGTGGTGCATTCAGCGACTAAGTATCTTAATGGTCATTCCGATGTCATCGCAGGGCTAGCAGTCGTAGGCAAAGATGCAAACCTGGCCGAAAAACTCGGTTTTCTGCAAAACTCGGTGGGTGGCGTGCTCGATCCATTTAGCAGTTTCCTGGTACTACGCGGAATGCGTACGCTTGCTCTGCGGATGCAGCGCCACATCGACAGTGCGGAAAAGATAGCGCGCTGGCTGGCGCAACAACCGCAGATCGAAACTGTTTTTTATCCCGGTCTCCCTTCCCATCCGCAACATGAGCTGGCAAAACGCCAGATGAAGGGCTTTGGCGGTATGATTTCTGTTCATTTAAAAGGTGATGACGATTACGCCCGCCGGCTGATTCAGGAGCTGAAATTATTTACACTGGCAGAAAGTCTGGGCGGAGTGGAAAGCTTGATAGGTCAACCATTTAGTATGACTCACGCTTCTATTCCGTTAGAAAAGCGCCTTGCTTCCGGGATCACTCCACAGTTAGTGCGGATTTCAGTGGGTATTGAGGATGCGGAGGATCTCATCGCAGATTTGGCTCAGGCGTTAGAAAAAGCAGCGCAATAAAAGAGGGAAAAAAAGAAATACCAGTCAGTCAATTAACTGACTGGTATTAGCTAAAAACCGTTCTTTATTACGCAGTTGCAAATATTATTTATCACCCAACAACACAGATTCCAGCGCGATTTCAATCATTTCGTTGAATGTCGTCTGACGTTCTTCTGCAATAACGTGTTCACCTGTACGAATATGATCAGAAACGGTACAGATAGTCAGCGCTTTTGCGCCATATTCAGCAGCTACACTGTAGATACCCGCCGCTTCCATTTCTACACCCAAAATACCGTACTTTTCCATTACATCGTACATTTGTGTATCGGGTGTATAGAACAGTTCAATAGAGAAAATGTTGCCTACATGCGCTTTAATGTTTTTTGCTTTAGCGGCATCAACGGCATTACGGACCAGATCGAAATCAGCAATCGCGGCAAAGTCATGATCTTTAAAACGTATGCGGTTAACTTTGGAGTCTGTACATGCACCCATCCCAATCACCACATCACGCAATTTAATGTCGTGACGTACCGAACCACAGGAACCCACACGGATAAGGGCTTTAACGCCAAAATCGGCGATCAATTCTTTCGCATAGATAGAACAGGATGGGATACCCATACCGTGCCCCATCACGGAAATCGGACGGCCTTTATAAGTCCCGGTGAAACCCAGCATACCGCGAACATTATTCACTTGCCGAACATTTTCCAGAAAAGTTTCAGCAATGTATTTTGCACGTAATGGATCGCCAGGCATCAGAACAACATCTGCAAAATCGCCCATCTCGGCATTAATATGGGGAGTGGCCATAATTAAATTCCTTGTCTTCTTATTTACTGGTTATTTTAGTGGTATATGGCTGCCCGCAAGCAGCCAGTCATCAGGATTAGAACATTGGTTTGCCGTATTCCATTGGCGACAGATCAAAATATTTAGCCACTGTCTGCCCAATATCAGCAAAAGTTTCACGGTGCCCCAGTGAACCAGGTTTCACTTTTGGCCCATAAATCAGAACCGGAATGTGCTCACGAGTATGGTCAGTACCAGGCCATGTTGGGTCACAACCGTGGTCTGCTGTCAGGATCAGAATGTCATCCTCTTTCACCCGTTTCAGCATCTCAGGCAAACGGCGGTCAAACAGCTCCAATGCAGCGGCATAACCCGGAACGTCACGACGATGACCGTAAGCAGAGTCGAAATCGACAAAGTTAGTGAAGACGATGGTGTTGTCACCCGCTTTTTCCATCTCAACCAGAGTTGCGTCAAACAGTGCGTCAATACCGGTCGCTTTCACTTTTTGCGTGATACCGACGTTTGCATAAATATCTGCAATTTTGCCGATAGAAACAACTTCGCCATTTTTCTCATCAACCAATTTTTTCAATATTGTCGGAGCCGGTGGTTCCACAGCCAGATCATGACGATTACCGGTACGCTGGAAATGACCCGCTTTCTCACCCACAAATGGGCGGGCAATAACGCGACCGATATTATAATCACCGTCAGTCAGCTCTTCACGGGCGATTTCGCACAGTTCATACAGGCGATCCAAACCGAAAGTCTCTTCGTGACACGCAATCTGGAATACCGAATCAGCCGAGGTATAGAAAATCGGTTTACCGGTTTTCATATGCTCTTCACCCAGTTTATCCAAAATGACGGTACCAGAAGAGTGGCAGTTACCCAGATAACCCGGCAGATTTGCGCGCGCTACCAGTTTATCCAGCAATTCCTGTGGGAAGCTGTTTTCTTCATCTTTGAAGTAACCCCAGTCAAACAGAACCGGTACACCAGCAATTTCCCAGTGACCTGACGGTGTGTCTTTACCGGAAGAGAGTTCACTGGCATAAGCGTGAGCACCGATAATGTCCGCGTCTTTATCCAGACCTACAGGGAAAGTTCCACAAGACTCCTCCGCCGCTTTACCCAAACCTAAACGGCTTAAGTTCGGCAAGTTCAGAGACCCTTTACGGCCAACATCAGCATCACCACGGGCACAGACTTCTGCAATGTGTCCCAAGGTGTTAGATCCTTTATCACCAAATTTTTCGGCATCTTCACTGGCGCCAATGCCAAAAGAATCCAATACCATGATGAATGTACGTTTCATAATTTTCTCCTGCGTCAAGTCACGCTAACAATGCGGAAATGCCACCGTTATTTAATAATAAGTATGGTTATTATTCGCTGATTTGGCGATAAACCATTGGTGTGGCTGGTTTGGCTTCTATGTCCAGAATGATAGCTTTACGTACTGCCTCCGCCGCTTCCTGCCATTCGTTTTCATTGTTGGCATGAATGATAGCTAAAGGGGTATCTGTATTCACTTCTGAACCCAGAGCAACGATATTACTCAGCCCTACACTGTAATCTATAAGATCTGCTGCCTTACGGCGTCCCCCACCAAGGGAAACCACAGACATGCCCAAAGCACGGGTATCCATATCTGTGATAAATCCATGCTGTTCAGCCAATACAGGTTGGCTGAAAACAGCGGTTGGCAAATAACGGTCATAACGCTCAACAAAATCAACCGGGCCTTTTTGTGCCGCAACCATGCGACTAAAGATTTCTACTGCTTTACCGTTATCTAATACAGATTGGAGTTTATTGCGGGCATCTTCACGGTTTGTTGCCAGATTAGCAGATACCAGCATTTCAACACCCAATGCCATTGTAACTTCGAATAAACGTGGATTTCGATATTCACCTGTCAGAAAGCGAACGGCTTCACGAACTTCAAGTGCGTTACCCGCACTGGATGCCAGAACTTGATTCATATCCGTCAACAGCGCAGTTGTTTTACACCCCGCGCCGTTAGCTACGCTAACAATGGATTCCGCCAGTTGTTCCGATTCTTTATAAGTCGGCATAAATGCACCAGAGCCAACTTTGACATCCATTACCAATGCATCCAAACCTTCAGCCAGTTTTTTGCCGAGGATAGACGCGGTGATCAAGGGGATAGAATCCACCGTTGCAGTAATATCCCGAGTTGCATAGAAGCGTTTGTCTGCCGGCGCCAGTGAATTGGTCTGGCCGATAATCGCTACACCAACTTCCTGAATAATATTACGAAAGCGCCGGTCATCAGGAAAAATATCAAACCCTGGGATCGCTTCCAGTTTGTCCAGCGTACCACCGGTATGACCCAGACCACGGCCAGAGATCATCGGGATATAACCACCACAAGCCGCCACCATTGGGCCAAGCATCAGGGATGTGACATCACCAACACCGCCGGTTGAATGTTTATCCACAACCGGGCCATGCAGATTCAAGCTTTGCCAGTTCAACACCGTACCGGAATCACGCATAGCCAGAGTCAGAGCCACCCGTTCTCCCATCATCATATCGTGGAAGTAGATAGCCATCGCCAGCGCAGCAATCTGCCCTTCAGAAACCGTATTATCACGCACGCCATTGATGAAGAAGCGGATCTCTTCTTCACTCAATGGATACCCATCACGCTTTTTACGGATAATTTCCTGTGCCAGAAACAAAGCATTCTCCTCATCATGATTAAAATCGGGAAAGATTCAGCCATTACGCACTAACGGGTACGGTGCATGATTATCAGTAAGTGCTGCTTTGTTTTTGCCCCTGATGACCCAAAGTACTCAGCAAACTTCCCAACAAGCTGGAAGCACCAAAACGGAAATGACGAGCATCAGCCCATTTGTCACCCATAATGCGATCAGCCAATGCCAGATATTGTGCTGCTTCTTCAGCGGTACGCACACCACCAGCAGGTTTGAAGCCAACGGTTTCACCAACCCCCATATCATGAATAACCTTAATCATGATTTCAGCGCTTGCCAGTGTGGCGTTAATCGGTACTTTGCCGGTGGAAGTTTTGATAAAATCGGCACCTGCTTTAATTGAAATTTCAGCCGCTTTACGGATCAGAGATTCTTCTTTCAGTTCACCTGTTTCGATAATGACTTTTAGCAAAACCCCCGCTTCCGCACAGGCTTCTTTACACGCTTTAACCATATCAAAGCCAATTTGTTCATTACCACCTATCAATGCGCGGTATGGGAAAACCACGTCAACATCATCAGCGCCATAAGCAATCGCCGCACGGGTTTCAGCTACAGCGATCTCAATATCGTCATTACCGTGCGGGAAGTTTGTCACTGTTGCAATACGAATTTCAGGAGTACCTTGTTCACGCAATGCCTTACGCGCCAGAGGAATAAAACGCGGGTAGATACAGATAGCCGCCGTGTTACCCGCCGGGCTTTTTGCCTGATGACAAAGTGCCGTCACTTTTTCATCTGTATCATCATCATTCAGTGTCGTTAAATCCATTAAACTCAGCGCACGCTGCGCTGCTGCGGTTAAATCGGTCATAAAACTCTCCAACGTTATTATCGCGGCCGGCTTTACGCCGAAACCACACATTTTTTTAAGCGATTGTTTGTTGGCGAGCGGACTTGGTTCCTTGAAGATGTAACCATGGTATACCCACAGCGACAGTTGAACTCCTTTTCACCGCACTATGCTCTCTTCGGTTTATGGTCCTTAATGCGAGCTTCGCCTGTATCCATAAAATATCGGCATAATATTATTTGAACATTTAAACGCTCAAAAAATCGTGCCACACATCACATTAATACAATGTAACTTGCAAGATAATAATTTTATATGTGATGTAAATCACATCAAATCGGTGTATTATCCGGTTTATCTGCCAATCGAACCTTCCTGCCATCAAATAGTACACGATAAAAAATATAACTCACTGCCAAACAAAGGGTATGGCAGGCACTATTCTTCATCAATAGATTAATTGGAAGGAAAATGGATTGCAGGCGGGATTATCCCACCTGCATATTGCAATAAAGTTACAGTGCCAGGAAGAAACCGGCAATGGTTGCACTCATCAGGTTGGATAATGTACCTGCCATTACGGCTTTCATCCCCAGGCGAGCGACATCCCCACGACGACTTGGCGCCATACCGCCCAAACCACCCAGCAGGATAGCGACAGAAGAAAGGTTAGCAAAGCCACACAGTGCAAAGGAGATGATTGCTTTGGTGTGACCTGACAGAACCTGTAAACCCGCAGCCGCAACCACATCATCCGATTGCAAATATGGGCCGAAGTTCATAAAGGCAACGAATTCGTTCACAACCAGTTTTTGGCCGATAAAGGAACCGGCAACTGTTGCTTCATGCCATGGAACACCAATCAGGTAAGCAATAGGCGCACAAACCCAGCCCAGCACCAATTCAAGAGAAAGTTGCGGGTAATGAAACCAGCCACCGATACCACCAAGAATACCGTTCACTAACGCAATCAAGGCAACAAACGCCAGTAACATTGCACCGACGTTCAGCGCTAATTGCATACCAGAAGCCGCACCAGAAGCGGCTGCATCAATGATGTTAGCAGGGCGATCTTCTTCCGCAACGAGTGACATCGCATCAACAGTGTCTTGCGACTTTTCAGTTTCAGGTACTATCAGTTTAGCGAATAACAGACCACCTGGAGCTGCCATAAAGGAAGCCGCAATCAGATATTCCAACGGTACGCCCATTGATGCATAACCGGCCAGTACAGAACCGGCGACAGATGCCAGACCACCACACATAACCGCAAACAGTTCAGACTGGGTCATAGTGGCAATATAAGGGCGAACAACCAATGGCGCCTCAGTTTGACCCACAAAAATATTCGCTGTTGCAGACAAAGATTCGGTACGTGAAGTTCCGAGAACTTTTTGCAGACCACCACCCAATATTTTGATAACGAGCTGCATAACACCGATGTAGTACAAAACAGCAATCAGTGAAGAGAAGAAAACGATAATAGGCAGTACACGCAAGGCGAAAACAAAACCACCACCACCAAACAGTTCAAACATTTTGGGGGAAACTAATCCACCAAAAATAAAATCCATTCCTTGCTGACCATACTGGATAACACTGGAAACTCCCTCAGACATACCCATTAATATTATCTTGCCTGCGGGAACATAAAGTACAAAAGCGCCGATAGCGACCTGAATCAAAAAAGCACCAAGGACGGTACGAAGTTTAATAGCGCGATAGTTACTGGAAAAAAGTACTGCGATCAAGATCAGCACTACCATCCCGACCAGGCTCATAAAGAGTTGCATTGGAAGAATCCCTGTTCACTTAATAATAAATTAAATATGCCAGTGAGAATGTAAATGTTCACTGACACTGTTTCGGCGCTGATTATACTCAGTCATCGGAATGAACAAGCTATCTACATCACAAATACCCACCGAAAAAAGCAATGGAAAAACGATAAATGTGATGCAAATCACACAAAATTGCAGAAATAATCTGCAATAAGATAATCTGACCGTCGGGATGGCAAAATAACAAACAATTAAGAGATGATTATCAGGTAAGCGCAGTTAAAGTTTTATGATATACCACTTAACTATTCAACCCAAATAATTCAACGCTGTTACTATAAAGCTGAATAGCGATTTCGTCAGGAGATTCACGGCGAAGCTCACATAACGAAGCAAAAACCCCGGCAATTCTTTCCGGTCGGTTAGGCTCTCCCTGAAACCCGAAAAGTGGCATATCCGGTGCGTCTGTTTCCAGCACAAGAGAAGTTAAAGGAAGTTCAGCAACTGCGCGACGGGTTTTCTGTGCTCTTTCATAAGTAATGGTTCCTCCTACCCCGATGTAATATCCCAACCGGATAAAAGCCTCTGCCTGAGATAAACTACCGGCGAATCCATGTACCACGCCGGTACGGGGAAGGTCGATTCTTCTCAGGATCGCGGCCAGTTGATCATGGCTTTTTCTGGAATGAAGTATGACGGGTAATTCACACTGTTTTGCCAGCCGTAATTGAGCATGCAGCAATTCTTTCTGTTTTTCAAACTGGGGTTCAGCCATATAGAGATCAAGACCAATCTCTCCAACGGCCACCTGCTTTTCATTTTTCTGTTTCAGTAATCGCTCCAGATCGGCAAGATGCGATTTCTGATGTTCATTGATATAAAGAGGATGCAAGCCCAATGCCGCATAAATCCCCGGATAAACGCGAGCCAGTTCAGATATCCGTTGCAGATTTTTCCCACTCACAGCGGGAACAATAATTTTATCCACACCATCCTGTGCCGCCCGTTGCAGGCTCCGCCGTTCGTCATCACGAAACGGGGGAAAATCAAAATGGCAGTGGGTATCAATAAACATGAAACTATCCGTTATTCATCTGTTCCGGCGATTCTGCCAATGTAGTTAATGGTTTAATCAAAACGCTATTTTCTTCACTCTGGCGCAAGACATTACGACTCAAACAATAATTTTTACGCTCCGCTATACCAAATTTATCATCAATAAATGCATGACCAACTGTCGCCAGGAAATAGCGACCGCAACGACGCCCAAGATGATAATCCTTATTCAGTGCTGTCAAACGGCTACCTAATGCACTGGCAGTTAATGGCGCAGGCGGATAGATTTCAAAGATCTGTACATCATCAGGTGGATTTTCAATAAATTTCTGTGTGCAGTAATAACTTTTCGCATGTTGCTGTAACATCCGTACCATCTTTTGCAGGCTGCCATCCCCCAACCAACGTTCCATCCGTTTCATCCAATCAGGCGTGTAATAGAGCTGCGAAGGAACAGTGCGGATCACCACTATCGTATCAGCACCACGGCGATACGCCTCTTCCACTGGAATGGCGTCACTGATACCACCATCATAATAAACAACATCATCAATCGTCACACCATTGCGATAAAGCCCAGGAATAGCACTCGATGCCTTAATCACTTCCAGCCAATTCTTTCCATCAGGATGAAAATAGGTTGGTTCAAAATTATCTGAACGACACGCACACATATAAAATTCACATCCAGCCTCAAATTTGCGTAAAGCGGCGGGGATGTCCAATGGAAGTTCCTGAGAAACGGTCTGCAAAAACCAGTCTAAATCAACTAAATGACCACCACGAACAAAACGCAGAGGGTTAAAGAAATCAGGTCTGGTCGTATAACGGGTGATGGCCCGACGGGCATATCCACGCTGCCCACAAATATAGGCCGAAAGGTTCTGGGCACCCGCCGAAGTACCAAGCAATAGATCAAACGGGTTAAACTCAACACGCATAAATTCATCCAGCACACCGGCGGTAAAAATGCCGCGCTGCCCCCCACCCTCACAAACAAGTGCAACTTTCCCAGATTTAATATGCGATTTATATCTGTGGGATAATAGATCAATATTTCCCAAAGTTATCGGTATACGTTTCCCCACACAGTCCCCCCAAAAAAATAAATGACGGATAGAGAGCATAACTTGGGAAGTTATTATCCGTCATTATATTATGGTGCTACGTAGTCAATATTTTGATAAAAACCCCTGGTGAGGGCGCATATCCGATTAGTACAAAACAAAATTATTTGCATGGAAAACAACCATACAATTAGAAAAACATATTATTTTTTTATGGTCAGACCGTTTTGAATAGATTTGACCCCTTTCACTTTAGAGATAACATCCAACACTTTTCTGGATTGCTGCTCGCTTTTCACAAAACCAGAAATATAAACAACTCCTTTTTCTGTTTTTACCGCGATGCCGGTGCTGTTGATACCTTTTTCCGCCAACAACTCGCTTTTAATTTTCGCTGTGATAGCACTATCATCCATGTAACCATCAACACTTTTCATGGAGTCATCAATTTTCTGACCAGCACTGTCGAGTGCTTGTGTCGCTTTATTTTTAAAAGACTCTTCCGCCAGCACACTACTGCTGACTAAAGCTGTACTCAAGACAACAGCCATCAATGAGCGAGTCAATTTAACATTCTTCATCTTATACCTTCCTTTTGTCGGTTAGATTTCTGAATCTATAAAGCCATGCAAACTGTCTTTGTACAAAGTAATCTAAACAGAATCACAATCCGCATTAGAATTAAAAATGGGTTATTACCTCCAATAGCTAAGTTAAATTGGAAAATAAAAACACCAATACGGCGAAAGACAACGAAATAATAACAGGAAAATTAAGCAAAGAGCTATAAAATAAAACCAATCTTACCGACTAAAATTATAAATTATTCTTGTGTTACATATATTTTTGTAAAGAAAAAGGCTAACCTATTGTTAGCCTTATAAAATATTAATGTTCCCGTGTCTTCCGGAAATTGACGTCAGGATAACGTTCACGGGTAAGATTCAGGTTAACCATCGTGGGTGCAATATAAGTCAGATTATCACCCCCATCGAGCGCCAGGTTTTGCTCATTCTTACGCTTAAACTCTTCCAGTTTCTTAGCGTCATGACACTCAACCCAGCGAGCTGTTGAAACGTTTACCGGTTCATATAAGGCTTCAACGTTGTATTCACTTTTCAAACGGGCAACAACCACATCAAACTGTAGGATACCTACCGCCCCCACAATCAAATCGTTATTTGCCAGTGGACGGAATACCTGGACAGCACCTTCCTCAGATAATTGAACCAATCCTTTCAATAGCTGTTTCTGTTTCAGAGGATCACGCAGACGGATACGACGAAATAATTCCGGCGCAAAGTTAGGAATACCGGTAAATTTCAGATCTTCCCCTTGAGTGAAGGTATCACCAATCTGGATTGTGCCATGGTTATGCAGACCGATAATATCTCCCGGGTAGGCATGATCCACATGAGAACGATCACCCGCCATAAATGTCAGTGCATCAGAAATCACCACATCTTTCTTAATTCTTACCTGACGCAACTTCATGCCTTTTTCATATTTACCTGATACCACACGCATGAAAGCCACGCGGTCACGGTGTTTAGGGTCCATATTGGCCTGGATCTTAAAGATGAATCCGGTAAATTTATCTTCCTGAGCGGAGACTTCGCGCGCATCAGTCTGACGAGGCGTCGGCGCTGGCGCCCATTTAACCAAACCATCCAGCATATGGTTAACACCGAAGTTACCCAACGCGGTACCGAAAAATACCGGTGTCAGTTCACCTTGCAAAAATGCCTGATGATCAAATTCATGGGAAGCCCCCTGGACCAATTCCAGTTCCTGACGCAATTGTTCAGCCAGATTTTCACCAATCGCCGCATCCAGTTCAGGGTTATTCAGCCCTTTGATAGCGCGAACTTCCTGAATAGTATGACCCTTTCCGGTCTGATACAGATAAGTTTCATCAAGATAGAGGTGATAAACCCCTTTGAAATATTTACCACAGCCAATCGGCCAGGTGATTGGGGAACAAGCGATATTCAACTCATTTTCCACTTCATCCATCAGTTCCATTGGATCACGGATATCACGATCAAGCTTGTTCATGAACGTCAGAATTGGAGTATCGCGCAGACGGGTCACTTCCATCAGTTTACGTGTACGATCTTCAACCCCTTTAGCCGCATCAATGACCATCAAACAACAGTCAACAGCCGTCAAGGTACGGTAAGTATCTTCGGAGAAGTCTTCATGCCCCGGCGTATCAAGCAGATTAACCAGACAATCGCTGTAAGGAAACTGCATCACAGACGTGGTAATGGAGATACCACGTTGCTTTTCCATTTCCATCCAGTCAGATTTGGCGTGCTGATTTGAACCACGGCCTTTTACCGTACCGGCTTTCTGAATCGCCTGTCCGAACAGCAACACTTTTTCAGTAATAGTCGTTTTCCCTGCGTCAGGGTGAGAAATGATAGCAAAAGTTCGCCGTTTAGCGACTTCATGCTGAAAAGGGGAATTTGACATCAATAACAATCTTCTGCTTTGTAAACGGGCTTGTACTCAACATTAGACGCTTCCCCGCAAGGAAAACAGCTGCCAAACCCGTGGGTGAATGAAAAATTGGCGCTCATTTTCGCTGAAATTGGTGCTATAAACAATCAATCAATTTTATCGCACTTATTACGCAAATAACGGCAACGCCATGATGATGGCATCTTCTTTACCTGTCGCAGCAGGATAGTAATGCTTACGGACAGTCACTTGATTAAATCCTGACTGTTCATACAACCTAATAGCAGAGCAATTCGATTGTCTTACTTCAAGCCATAAAGTATTAATCCCCTTCCCAGGCAAAATTGCTATTAAATACTCCAGTAGCGCTTTACCGTAGCCTTGACCTTGATAGTCGGGATGAATAGCAATATTAAACAGGGTTGCTTCATCTAATATCAATTGGGTTACAGCAAAGCCAATAAGCTGTTCATTAATGGCTATCTTATAATTTAAATACCGTTCGCCCTGATTACTGAAAAATGTTTTTTCACTCCACGGGAACGCATGACTGGCCTTTTCAACCAGAAAAGCAGACGGGAGATCAGCGGGAGTTAATCGAGAAATGTTGTTCATGTTGCGAAATCTGCTGCCAAAGGGAACGTTTTGCCTTCCCGTCACAATATAAATCATTTAATGCAGGGCTTCTCAAAGAAATTCCCTGCCATGATAGTGTAATATCCACCCCCAACAGCCAACATGGACAATTAACCTGTTCCGGTAACATCGCAACATTATCCGATGTAATGCAGTAAACAGAAGATTTATCCAGCCCCATAGCTGTGAAAATATCTATTAATAATGAATTAGTTAAATCAATTTGGTCATTAGTAATAATCAGCAGACGGGTGGTATCGGGTAAGTGAACAGCTAACTCACCTTGCAAAACCGCCGGGTTACGCAAGCCCCATTGGGTAATCCCCAATAGAGCTAATAACCTGTCGCGCCGGGTTACCATATTTATTCACCTGCTGTAAAAAATAATCAGTAACATGTTATCAGAGGCCACTATCCGCGCCAATATTGGGCTTTAGATTTACCCGTCCCTGATACTTGGCACAGAACATGAAGAACATAAAGGAGCTATAGACAAATGTCTGCGTTAACCCCCGCCAGTGAAGTTATTTTGCGTCACCGTGAGCAATTTAGCTCTCATCACCTGCTCTTCGCCGGTGATATCCAGGACACACTGGCAACCCAAATTGATGCTGCCAGTGTGCAAGTACACACTAGCCAGTATCATCACTGGCAATCACTGATCCGCACCCTGGGCGATAATGCCTTATTCGGCCTGGCAGCAGAAAAAGGATTTACCCAGAGTTGTGACACCCTAATCTACTATTGGCCTAAAAGTAAGCAGGAAGCTCGCTTTCAGTTACGCAGCCTGTTTTCTGTTCTGCCAAAAGGTATTGATATTTTCGTTGTCGGCGAAAACCGTAGTGGAGTACGCAGTGTAGACAAACTGATGGAAAGCATGGCAACTTTCCATAAAATCGACAGTGCCCGCCGTTGCAGCCTGTTCTACGGCCAGCTGGAACATGAAGTGCTGTTTGATCAGGAAAACTGGTGGAATAGTTATCAGGTAGAAAACGTGACCGTGAATACTTTACCGGGTGTATTCAGCCAGGATGAATTGGATGTTGGTAGCCGGTTACTCCTTTCCACTTTTGACAAACCTCTCTCCGGCAGCTTACTGGATATCGCATGTGGTGCTGGTGTTCTGGCCGCCGTGCTGGGTAAGAAAAACCCTGAGTTAGCGCTTACTCTCAGTGATGTCAATGCAGCGGCTATCGCTTCCAGTAAAGCGACGTTAAAAGCTAATAAACTGGAAGGTCATGTTGTCGTCAGTAACGTCTATTCCAACATTGAAGATAAATTCAACTGGATTATCTCTAATCCCCCCTTCCATGACGGGCTAAAAACCAATTTACAAGCAGCGGATGACCTGATCCGCCAAGCGCCTAACTACCTTAAACCCGGCGGCAAACTGCGGATTGTTGCCAACGCTTTCCTGCCTTATCCCGATTTACTGGATAAAACTTTTGGCAATCATGAAGTTATTGCTCAAACGGGTAAATTTAAAGTTTATCAGGCAACGAAAAGGTTCTGATTTATTCAGCCTGTCCCTAGCCCACGGACAGGCTGTTTTAACAAAATCGTAAAAAATGATGATTTTTACGGCAATCATACAACGCCGTAATAAATAATGATTGACGCAGGCTGCAAAACCTCTAGAATTCGCCCCCATGCTATCAAGCTGACTCGCTGATAGTGTCTGAATTTGCGAGGGTGGCGGAATTGGTAGACGCGCTAGCTTCAGGTGTTAGTGTCCTTTCGGACGTGGGGGTTCAAGTCCCCCCCTTCGCACCAAATCAGACAATCGCTGATTAAATTCGGCAACAAAAAATGGCAGTACTTGCGAGGGTGGCGGAATTGGTAGACGCGCTAGCTTCAGGTGTTAGTGTCCTTACGGACGTGAGGGTTCAAGTCCCTCCTTTCGCACCAATCTGTTCATTTTCCGCATCAATCTTCCTTCGCACCTGTTTTTTCTTCAACAAAACATCAAAAACAGCTAAACCGGTGTGCTCCCGCTAATAAGACACACAACACAGCAAACCCCGATGGTATTAGCAGAAAATGGCGTGACTTCTGGTTCAGCAACATGAATAAAGTCAACAGCATCGCAACGACAACCCCAATTTTAAGCTGCTCAGCCCCAGGATTGACGATGACGAATAGCATTCCGGCCAAACTGGATAACCCCATTCCCCACAAACTGGTGATACCCTGCCAGAAAAACGATCTTTCTCTATCTTTAACCCTGATCATAACTTGCACCAACTTAAATGATAATGATTACCAATATCATATACGAAAAAGTGTGAAGTACAAGCCAGTTGCTGGTGAATACCCGCCAACGCTTCGAGATCATCCCAACACTCAACGCAGCAGGCTCAAACCCACCGACAATAGGAATATCAACCAGTTCTCTCGCAACAGAAATAGCCGGATCACTGGCACAGCTTACGAAGACGCCATTATACCCTTCCTCTTCAGACTCGACGATTTTGCTGACAATCTCAGGAGTTGAATACATCTCATCCTAAGAAATTTACGATTAACGTAAATTGCACTTCTAATTCAATGGCGGAAAAGCACTCCAACATTTGAGGAAATGCTGGCAAAGTGACATCAACTTCTATAAATGATGAAACCATTCCAACGATAAGTATTATCGGTAATAGCCTTAGAATCAATTTACCTCTGCTCATTCATTATTAATCAATCCTATGTAATATAAACACAAAGAGCTGCCATCAAACAACATCTATAAATCAGATTTATTGAATAGATGGCAGATCATGACGATATTATAAATAAGACATTTTCAATGAGAATAATTCACCAAAAACCGGAAATATCTCAGTCTTTAAACCTTTATTGTATCGAGAAGATATGTTCAACACTTCCTCTTCTTCATCCTGTGCCAATTTAGGCCACTCCAGGGTGATGATATTAAATCCCGGCTTAGTCAGAGAACTTGGAATGATTAGCTTGTGATGAGACCATACCGATGATGGCTCCATTTCAGCAAGCAACTCACCGTTAATTGAAATCCTGACTTTACTTTTCTTTATATATGTCTTAACCCTGCTCGTAATCTCCATATTTAGATCATAATTACCACAGGTGATCAGCGTAAACGATGATGTTGGCCACCATGATTTAAAATATGGAATGCTTCTTCGTGTATTGACCTCAGGATCGGCGGAAACTCTAATAACTGCACTCACTCGCTCAATATATTGAGGTTCTGTCAGATCTACGCCGTATCTAAGTTGGTCAATATAGCTCTTTTGATAAAATTCTTTCAAAGCCTTACCATTACGGCCATACTTATTAAATACTTCACAAATTGCGTCAATAGTTTGCGCATCTGCACCTGGTGACGATTGAGCCACTGGAAAATCCAGGGGAGAATTGACAAGTTCAAGTAGCTTTTGTCCTGCCCGACTCAGGCTAAATCCCGCACCTTTCTCACAACTTCTGGCTTTAACATAAAGCTCCATAACATCCAATATTTCCGCTGAGTATTGAACTGCTTTTTCAAATAATTTAACGACTCGCTCTCTTTCAGCCACTTCATTAAGTGGTCGATTTATATGGCTGTTATATAAAGCGGTGTAAAAATAAGAAACCGCTAAATCATATGAAGATGCGTCCAATTCAATCGTTTTTCTTACCATGACCTCCCAGTTTGCATCTGGCTTATCTTTTCCATAATTCATCAGCCATTCTGCTATAGGAGCCACCGCAACTTTGAAACCTTCTGGTGTCATATGGCAGTAATCAACAAAAAGTGAATCATCCAGCACACTCGTGCCTAAATACTGAGAGAAGTAATATTCTAGATCGATAATTTTAATACCTACGCTTTGTTGAATAATACGCTCCTTAACAAATGATGGAGTACCTGGAAATGATGTCACAAGATCATACATCAACGAATAACTGCATTCTGCATCCAAGTATGGCTTAGCTTCTTCAGCACGATTTAACGCAACCAAGCTATTAGCCACAATACGGTTAGACGTGGCGGAAGTACCGCCATCAATATCGATCATGTTTAGGCCCAATTCTAAAGCCTCAACATGCTGCCCACTCATAATTGCTTGTGAAGCATTTCGGTATAATTCATACCACTCAGCGGTTTTACCATTACCCAACCAATGAAGTGGTGTTTTGCGCTCCCAGTCTGCATAATTGGATGCGGGTAAAGCAAAAATAAATTCAGCACTGCTTTCTCTGGATATCGCCTCTATTCTATTTATTAATATTTCTGCATTCTTTTCTAATTTTTCCCTATATTCAACCGCAATGCCATTGGGACCTGAGTTTGCAAGCACATTGGCATAATTTTTTCGTCTTTCCAAAGGTGCGTTATGCTCAAACAATACATCTGAAAACCAGTTATTACCCGCAAGGATAACCACATAGTCTGGTTGTAATTGTAAGCTCGCCTTACAAGTCTCCAATAACCCACCGGCATTCATGCAACTTCTTGCAAGATCGATGACTTCCCATTCGATATTGGAATGCTGGTTAAGTAAATAAGTTAATGTTTTAGCCGGCGTACTATGAGGAGAGAAAAACATGCCAAGCGCGGCAGATTCGCCGATAAGACATATTCTTTTCACGCCTTTTTCCTTATTCACCGTCAGCTGCTGCTGTGAGCTTTCCCAAAAGATAGAATCAGATTGATCGCGTCTTACAAAAGTAATTTCATCATCAACTTTCACTGGATACCATGTACCGATAGTAGTATATCCATCAACATTTTCACTACATGAAGGAATATTATTGAAAAATGCCACATCATTATTATTTTGATCTTCATTCATCAAATAAATTTGAGCCAATCGCATAACTTCCAAGGCATTTTCTTTATTATCAGAAAGAAATGTTGCTAATTTATCAGTATTGACGTTAGATTGATTCATATTATTTCCCTAAGCACTTAAGTTTATTCTAGATAAAGGTATAGATAGCTTCTATAGATTGTCCAGTAAAGAAATCCTGTGATGGCTTAATAAGATTAAACTCTCTTTCTGCCATCTTAGAAAATGCGTCAGAAAGCATAGAACGATCAATAATGAAATCTTCCAATACCAAAACATCAATGCCTGAATTACCGAAACATCTTATCGCATCAAGTGGAATACAAACGATTGGCTCCCCCCTAACATTGAATGAGGTATTCACCAATATTGGGCAATTCGTTGCGTTATAAAACGCCTTCAGTAGAGAATGAAACTTTGGATTCGTATCAGCAGTGACGGTTTGTGGTCGACAAGAACCATCAACATGCGTGACTGCGGGTAAACTGAGATTTGACGTTACCTGACAAGTTTCAAGCATGAATGGAGTTGGGATTGATAATTCAATATGGTTTGCCGCTTCCTCTTCCAGAATGGCTGGCGCAAATGGCCTAAAGCCCTCTCTCTTTTTAACCAATGCATTTAGTCGATCTCTCATAGAAGGATCTCTGGGATCAGCAATGATGCTTCGTGCACCTAAAGCACGCGGACCGAACTCCATCCGGCCTTGAAACCAGCCAATGACTTTGCCATTTATCAGCATTTCCACAATAGTCTGCTCAAAACCTTCTCTATCTTCCCGGAAATCCAAAGCCTCAATCTCCATTGAAGTTAGCATCTCCAATACTTTTTCATTGCCAAACTTCGGACCGAGATAAGGATTGGTAAATGGCTCATAACTGTGTCGTTTCCCAGTCATCTCAATATGAGCCAATGCTGCTGCTCCTAAGGCAGAGCCGGAATCTCCAGCGGCGGGAGGAATAAAAATATGATGAAACAGGTGAGTTTTACGGATGGCATGAGTAGCAACACAGTTTAGGGCTACACCTCCTGATAGGCATAGGTTTGTTGAATCAACTTTTTCACGCAGATCTTGAACTTGCTTGATGAGAATCTCTTCCAGAACAACCTGCAAACTTTTCGCTAAATCCATGTGATGTTGCAACATCACAGATTCTTGCTCTCTTGGCGGAAACCCAATTAATTCGATAAAAGTATCCGTGTACATTCTGTTCATCTGGCTAAAATCAAAGAATTTCATATTCAGCTTAAAACTGAACTTTTTCTCCATAATGAACATTTCTCGTAACTTATCGGCATAGATTGGCTTACCATAAGGCGCTAATCCCATAACTTTATATTCACCACTGAGTACTTTAAATCCCAGGTAGTTAGTCATGGTGCTATAAAAGAGGCCGACTGAACTTGGATATTCGATTTTTTCGAACAAATTAATATTATCGCCTTGCGCATAGCCAAAAGTAGATGTTTCCCATTCACCTACACCGTCGGAAGTTAATATAGCTGCGTCGGTAAAACCAGAAAATAGATAACTCCCGGCGGCATGAGCCATATGATGATCGTAGAATTTAATCTCTTTCTCATACCCTAATACTTCAGTAATATCACGAAATGGCTTGTGACAATCCAACCAATGAAGACCGTTGGCGGCAGAAAAATTAAAGCTGGAGGCGAGTTGCCTGGATAACTTTTTATAAGGATTCTCATAATAAGCAACACAGTCAACATCAGTAATATCAATCCCGCCCTCTTCTAAACAATACCTAAAAGCTCTAACCGGCAATCTAGAATCATTTTTGAATCTGGAAAATCGCTCTTCTGAAACAGCAGCTATCAATTGACCATCACTGATTAGCGCACAGGAAGAATCATGGAAATTTGCAGAGATACCTATTATATTCATAGTGTCACACCCTACTTTTTCAGGTTTAAAAATAAATACGGCTCGAATCACCACTTATCATTTTAAGTGAAGTTATATCTCTTCTTTCATTTATCAATTTAAAAGATTAATGAAATACCCGACACATACTCTTATTAATAAAAGTATGTAGAAACATCTTATTTCAATCATTATGAAAACTAGCTATCCAATTAATGATTATTATCCATCCACTTATTTATTACCGTAGAAATGGCGTTAACATTAGGTTGGAACATTATTGACATATGATGGCCATCAATATCCTCAACGATCAGATCACCAGAAATATATTGACTCCAACCCAAACCTCTTTCTTTAACCTCATTAGGGGATACCAGCATCTCTTCCATATGTGAACTATCCTTAGCTCGGAAGAGAATAGCATCAGTGTTTACAGTACCAGCGGTGTACTCTGATGACACTCTGGAATTAACCAGACAAGTATCAATCATGCGTTCAAGCATAGCAACATCAGCATCTGGGGCAAATCCACCCGGTGCCTTAATTGTATTCAATACAACATCAAGTATCTCGTTATTTGTCAGCTCACTCATACTCTTTAAATCAATATCAATACGAGTACCAAATTGCTCAACAATTTCTTCGAGACAAAGATTAAGAATTTTTACCATGTTCAACTCTTTATAGGCTTTACCGGGGGCCGCACTATCAAACAAAAATAACTTAGACACTTCATGACCATTTGATTCAAGCTGTCTCGCCATCTCAAAAGCAACAATTCCCCCGAAAGACCACCCTCCAAGTACAAAAGGACCTTGCTCCTGAACTTTTAGCATTTCCTTAATATACATTGCAGCGAGTGTTTCAACTGTATCTATTGGTTTATACATCGATTGCTTATTAAGTAACGGTGATTGAAAAGCATAAAGCGGGAAAGCTAACGTTGTGGCTAATGGGATATAGCACATTGCACTACCACTGAGAGGATGAACAATAAATACAGGTTTATTATTAGACTTATCTCTTGCAAAAGGGATTAGAATACGGCCCGTATTGTCTGTATCATTTCCCTTTATTTTTAATGCCAGAGATTCAATACTTCTTCCATCATATAGCGTATCCAGAGATAAATGCTTGCCGAAAACTTTATTAATCTCAGAAATCAAACGAACCGCGCGAAGAGAATCACCGCCACTTTCAAAGAAGTTCATATCTAACATTGGGTTCTTAAATCCGACAATCTTTTCCAAAATAAGGAAAAGTGACAGTTCTACAGGATCTCGCGGATAACGCAAACGGCTATCCTCCCTATCCAGTTCTATTTCAATCTGCTTAAGCTTATTCATGTCTACTTTACCATTGTTATTCAATGGTAAAAAATTTAATGCCTTGATTACCGAAGGCACCATATAAGCTGGAAGATTTTCAATCAGATATTTTCTTATGATACTTATTGGTGTGCTATAGTGTTCTTGGTGAAATTCAATAAATGCTATTAAGCGTTTATTTCCAAGTAATTCTTCCTGAACTAAAATAATGGCGGTCTTTATTAATGGATGTTTTCTTAATGTATTTTCTATCTCTCCAATTTCTATTCTAAACCCACGAATCTTAACTTGATGATCAGTTCTACCCATGAACTCTAAATTACCATCAGATAAATATCTAACGACGTCTCCGGTACGGTAAAGTGAGTCAAACCTTATATCAGAACCTAACCTGTTTTTTAGGAAATGTCGTTCAGTGAGTTCTGGATTCTTTCTGTAGCCTTTTGATACGCCAACGCCACCAATATATAGCTCACCTTTGGCGTCAATTGGAGAACCTTTTGCTCACTATTCAAGACATAAAACTGCGTATTTGTAATCGGCCTGCCAATTGGCACCGAATTATTATCATGCTTTGTCAGGGTTGATTCCATCCCTCGCGGATTCGAACCCGCAGCAGGTTCACTCAATGCAAAACATCCAATCATCTCACCAGTCGACATTTTCGGCAAATATTCCTGCTTTATCTCTAAGCTGGCATGTTTGAATATTGAGTGGCTACATGAGTACTGGAGATTTCATTATTACCTTGGTATTTTTTATTGATATATTTTCCTACCGAATTTTCTTTTTTAGATCTCAATTCAATAATATCTTCTCTTATTTTCATTTTTTACCTAACTCCTATTAATACTTTGTGCCTGAAATGTTGATAACAGCAAAATCGGTAAATTATCAAAAGGTGTTAACAGTTAAATAATCAAAGGAATCTCCAGCACAATAGGCTGGGAAGGAGTCTACTCTCCTTTATCCCGACCAGTATTATCTTGATTATTTTATATCGTATTGTTTTTTTAATTATTTGGATGAATGATAAACCCCATCTCTTCCATCAAAGAAATCATTTGCCATTCAAATATTTCTACACCAGAAAAATCTAATGCTCTCACATCTATATTATCAATCTCCGCATTTCGCAGATCAGCTTTAAATATTGATAGCCCATCATACTGTGACGGAGAAAAAATAGTATTGGTTAAGTTCGCTCCATCAAGATTTGCTCTTGTCAATACAACTGAAACTAACTTGCTTTCTGACAAATCGCATTTTTCAAGATAGACTCCCTCAAAGTCTGAATACTGAAAATTTGATTTTATTAATGTTGCTGAACTAAATATCACTTTTCGACTGACTACTTTTGTAAAATCAGCCAGTTCGAAATGACATCCTTGAGCCTGACACCTATCAATTGTTATATCGAATAGTTCGGCACGATAAAAGTTACTTGTTGAAATATCACAGCAAACAAATGTTGAACCACGTAAATCTGCACTATAGAAATCACAACCTTTTTGGTTCTCTTTATTATAAAATAATGTATTTTCAAATACACCATTTGGCATTTTTGCTTCACTAAAGTCACAATTAAACACTTGACAATTTTCTAAACGCAAGCCATTTAAATCCGCACCTAAGAATTTAGAGTCAATGATAACACAGTCTTTAAATACCAGGTCTGGTTGATACATATTACTCCAATCCAAATTATTAAATTTTCTACCTTCAATAACACCGGTTTCTTCTGAAATATCCAACTTATATTCAAACATATTAAAACGTCTCAAATGCAATGATTCATATTGGTTAACACTCACTCCAGCCCATCATTTGTGAAGCAGAAGCACGTTTTGACAAATGATTTTCCAATGAAGCCTTCGACTCTGTATCCATTACCTTATCCTCGTCTCAGTTTGCATATATATACATCAATTTAGATAGGATTTGTTGAATAAATCGCAGAAACTTTGAAAAAGACGAATGGGAGGTTAAAATACACAGTAAAGGAAGATGTAAGCTCTGACGAAAACTTTATGTCACTGTTAATATTGGTCCTCGCGATTAAAGACTTATCCATGAAGCAGTAAGTGGCATAACCTGAATGAAAATTCACTTAGTTCCTTAACTTATCTCCTGACAAGCTACCGCCCTTAGATTACCGACGCTCTAAATGCCGCATAAATACTTTACTTATTACTTTTCAGAATTATATAGCTTATATGGATAATGGTTCCTAATCCGAATAAGAAAATTTTTAAGCAAGGTCTTACGTTTGCTTAATGCAATTAGGCGTCAGTTTTTTATCTATATCAGTTTTTACTTTCTAAGTTATGTAGATATTGCAAATATTCATCGCAATAGACATACCCATTTCTTTTATATAGAGGAATTGTCCAACGCCACCCACTAGATATAGTACGGGCTGTTGTATACGGCTCAATATCACGAGTATCCTCTCTTGGTACACCTAATGCGACTGCGCGATTGTTTTTCAGTACATCAGAAAAACTGACAAATGGCTCTTTCAATGCTTGGTTAATTAATAATCCTTTGAATCCGGTACAATCAATATAGAGATCAGATTTAAGTTTTCTATGTATCACTGTTTCCAGATATCCAATATTTCCACTCTCATCAATTTCTACACGGGTCACATCATCTTCTATATGGCTCACACCTCGCTTCATTGCATAACCTTTAAGGAAATTCGCCACTGCGTCCGCATCAAAATGATAAGCATATGGGAATTGATCCCGCTGATCTGCTAATGTTGATTGCCCAAGCGATCTATCAGAAGGTTCAGCAAATAGCGAGCCATTTAACCTTCTGGGAGACCGCTTAGCCTCACAAAGATGAGGTGTCAGGAAAGTCGCATAATCAAGACTTTGGTTTGTAATCCCTTTCCTTAACCACCATTCTGAAATGGGAAAACCCTTAACCGTTTCCCAACGTTCAAAAGGGTGATAGAAATGACTATCTTGACCATCCCAATTCTCGAACCTAATCCCTAATTTATAACTTCCCATACACTTGGCTAACCATTCACTTTCATCTAAGCCAAGATAATCAAAATAATGACGGACAGTACTGAATGTCGCTTCTCCTACACCTATTTTTTTTACTTTCTTCGATTCTAAAACTGTAATATTGACATTTTGAGAAAATGCTTTCGAGAAGTAAGCAGCCGTCATCCAACCAGCAGTACCACCGCCTATAATTAATACTGACTTTACCATATTACCTCTACTATTAAGATCTTAAGACGATTAAGATTCAAGACACTGAAATAAAAGTATACGGATGAATAATAAATTCGGTTATCTGAACTCATTTCCATAATTGATTTATAAATGTAATAAATATATATTTATTACATTACATAATTTTTTATTATTTAGATATGACAAATCCTTTTTACACGTTTATTTCCTTTTCTTGGACAATACCAGCCTTATCCCAAAGCTGTAAACCTTGTTAAACTGATTTTGTGATCATTATTATAACAAAATATTAGAAGTCATCATTACTTCTCTTTTTTTACATTAAAATCAAACGTAAATTATTATGAAAACACATAATTAATATATTATTTACCCATATCCCATATGAAATCGTCGCAAATATCATATTTTCTATTCCTTATTGGTTCTAATTATCCGATTTTTCAAAAAAACTTGTCATAAGTTGTTACGCTAACTTATTATTCCATAACTATATTTAATTTTCTAAATAAGATTCCAAAATAGTGCTATACCCTATAGATTTCAAGATGCATCGAGACGGCAAGGGAGCGAATCCCCGGGAGCATAGCGAACTATGTGACCGGGGTGAGCGAGTGCAGCCAACAAAGAGGCAACTTGAAAGATAACGGGTATACATCTTATACCACTCATAATTCTATATATAACAATAGGTTGAATATGGATGTGTGTAGCAGAATTATGAAACGTTATTTAGTCGTTAGCCGTAATTATTAAAAAAGGGAAAACACTGAATTAGGAAAAAATCGTACTCTCAATGTAAACAAAGTTAAGGCCGGGAAAAATCCGGCCTTAATTCTTCTCAACTACTCAAAACATCATCTGGCAAAAATTACTTCAACTCCATCGCATCACGTATGGTGAAATGCAGGTCTGTCTGGTCAGTCAAACCAACAACATTTGCTGCTTGAGGTCCATAAGCAGCAACACGAAGCTGAGTTCCCGTATGTTCTTGCTCTTTCCCCTCAGAATTACTGTAGCTCACTACCATCACTGAACCATCTTTGGTCAATAATGCCTGAGTCAACCCTGGAGATTTTCCCCCCTCTTCAATAATCTGACTAGAGTGAGCATGATCAGCCGTGACGATAACCAACGTATCACCATGTTCACGCGCATATTTCAAGCCAACTTGAACCGCCTGATCTAATACAACGGTTTCACCAATCTGCCCACAAGGGTTAGCTTTGTGATCCTGTTTATCGATAGAAGCACTCTCTACTTGCAGGAAAAAACCATTCTCATTCACTTTCAACAGATCAATCGCCTTCTGCGTCATCTGTGCCAACGTTGGCGCATCAGGATTCCGTTTGGAGTTCACTTTACAGCTCACTGGCGGGTTATCAATATTACCGTGATAAACCGCTTTAGGTCCTTCCCAAGCAATATCCATATTTTTTTCATGGAACAGGCCCAACAGCGGTTTTTTCTGGTTTGCTTCAGTAATTGAATTCAGGGAGTTAACATCTCTTACCAACTGATAACCTTGTTCTTGCGCCTGTTCTCCCAACGTTTTACCCTTTCCAGCGCCGACAACCGATTTCTGAGCGAAAATCTTGGCACCTCCGCCCAATGTTACATCAGCACGAGCCACCAACAATTGTTCGGTGATCGAACCACGTCCACCATTTTCCAGCGCATTAGTCGGACATTCTTTAGTTGTCTCTTCTGGACCATAGCACTTACGGCTGGTCACATGTGCATAAAGTGCCGCTGGCGTCGCATCCTGAATTGCCGCTGTTGTGACGTTACCTGTCGCTTTGCCATTCGCTTTCGCCAGCTCAAGTAAGGTTTGGTGATCTTGATCAAATACATCAACACCTAACGCGCCATTATAGGTTTTTATACCGGAAGCCCAAGCTGTGGCAGAAGCGGCTGAGTCAGTCACATAGTTGGGTTTCCGAGTCTTTTTATCAAGAGAATAGTGTGTGTATTGGCCTGTGAATGGTAAGGCATCAATTCCTTTGAAAAATCCACCTGCACCTTCTGCATAGTTACGGGCGATAGTAATTTCAGAATCCCCCATACCATCACCAATAAACAAAATAACATTCTTGGCTTTATTGTTATTAATTGCCACTCTTAATGCCTCAGTTTGATTTTGCGTCATACGGCGAGCACCACCAAATTCCGTAATATTACCGTTTACCGCCCGACCTTCCGCCATAATTTGATTAGCCCCCAGCCCACCCTCCGCCAACACGGGCAAACTGACACCAGAAATTAAGGCCGATATCATCGCTGCAACCAAACTTTTCGTATATTTTTGAGACATAGGATTTCCTTATTAGAAAACAATCGGAGTAAAAATCATCATTATCAGATAAAAAGATACTAAATAAACTATGTGACAATTATGTGAAGAAAATAGATCCAATTTACCATTTTGTTATCAACGACTGTGTTCCGTGATACAACGTCTCACACCATGAAACATAATTGTGACCACTGGAAATTTCACTGGATTCAACCGGATAACCCTTCTGCAATAACGTTTCTTTCATGCGACGGTTATTATGCAAAATACCTTCCAGTTCACCCCGGTTGACTTCAAACAAGCCCGCCTGTAGATAGAAACGAAGCGGTTTTTTCTCTGCTTTAGCAAACTCACGGATCAGCCATTCAGGTTCTTCTCCCTGAGGAGCCCACCAATATGAACCCGACATACTAAGGACATTACCGAACAATTCAGGGTGGTTAAATGCAACCCATGAAGATGCCAGCCCACCATAGCTGGAGCCTGAAATGATGGTACGTTCTGCCGACGCTTCAATACCCTGAGCAGCCAGCCACGGCACCAGTTCACTAGCCATAAATTCAGCAAAATCAGGATTGGGAGGCAACTCCTGGCCCCGGCGTGCACTATCCAGGCTATCGACAAACACCACATACATTCGTGGAATTTTGCCTTCTTCAATCAGGGAATCAAAAAATCTATCGATATGATACTGCTTACGGTAAATCTTCCCGTCAAACAACACCAACATGGCAGGTTGTTTCATCGGGATAACCGGTTGATAGATCGCAATTTCCCGACTATTTCCCAGAATTCTACTCTGAAACTGATGAACCTTGACACCACCATGAAAAGGTAATTTCTTGAATCGCTCTACATCACACAGAGTTGGCCTTAACGCCAACAATGAATCATGATTGAACACATCTTCTGACACCGCCGGCACTACATTTTTATTCAACGGATCAGCCTGAGCAGTCACCAAAATCGCTCTGCGCTGCTCATCAGCCGTGCCTTCTAGCTGAGGCAAATCCGGTGCCAATTTATATTGCATCAAGGTATCTGACGGAACGATATAGCTACGAAACCAGACATCAGTTCCTGCCAAATGTGACATAGGATCATGATCGTTACTCGGCGCGCCAAGAATAAAAACATTCGCTTTCGCCCCACGCCATAGGAAAGTTACCCGCTTGTTTTTACCGTCATAATCCTCAATCAGTGGCGTACCATGACGGGACATTTCCCGCCAGAAAGCATAGGTTCCTTTCCCTTTTACTATTTCAGCCTGGAGTTGTTTCAGGCGCGGGCTTTCTGGTTGCTGTCCGTAATCATTATCCCAGGGAATATAGCGTGGAAATGACAATGTGAGTTGCCACGGCGCACCTGCCTTCCCTCTAGCCACCAATCGGTATTTTCCTGCCTGAGGAACGGTAAATCCAATTGACTGCCAGGCATCCGCCGGATTATCGGTAAAAAGCGTGCGAATATGTTGTTGATTACCCTTCTGAACCACCCATTTTTCTATACCCAGTCCCGATCCGCGCACATAATGTCCAGCCCGAATCTTAAATTCAATACAAGCCATTCCCTGAGAATCAAAACTCCCCGTTATTGCTTGTTGATCTTGCTGGAATTTTATTTGGTGACACTGAGAGGCAAATACATTGAAAGAAGCCATAAGAGCACATATCATTATCTTTATTTTCATTCTTTTCTCTTTTATTGATTTTCAGTTAAAAATATTCAACCCTTTTCCCGCGACAAATCATGCATCAAATTGTTATTTAATAATAATAACAATTACTATTATCAATAGAATAAATTGTGTGATAATTTTCCCATACAGAGATAAATGTGCAAAAACATTTCAGAGAAATCATTCTCTAACAAGATAAAATAATTTACGGTCGAAAATAGAAAGGACTCAACGCGTTGATATAACCTTATGAATCGTTGTACATTAAAAAATTCATTTGCAATTCTGTATTTTTATTTAATACATAGAAGTTTAGATGGAATAACAATTATTTGATAAAAAACTCCAATAAAATTTTCTGGGTACTCATGATCTCTATCTTAGTTTATATATAGAAATACGATTTATTGCGGATATATTTTTTCACCATGATAATTAATATAAACTCACTGGATTTATCCCATACGAGTATGGGCTAAATCCTACTTGATGGTTTAAACGCAGAGAAATTGCCTAAATTAAAGTTTCCCCATTAACTGACTAAACATCAACAAGGTACTGAGCAACAGATGACGTTGTTCCGTCGTCAGGCGTAAATAACGGCGACTGGCTGGCAATCGGCTGACAATCTCAGAAGCAGCAAAATGCTCCACCTCAAACTGCCATTGCCCCTGATGAATATTCAATGTGAGATGCCGAAAATCCAATTCCGCCAACGTTTCACCAATTAACGGATACTGATTAAATAAATCAATAACCTGCTGTCCAGATTCTGCCCCCTGACAACAATAATAAGTCACCAACTTCCGCCGAAATATCCCTTTAACGTTGGCTTTAATAACTATTTTTTCCTTAAGTGAAGTTATTCCGTGCAAACGAAAACAACAACTTACAATGTAGGCCAGAAACAACGCCTTCGGCTTTTCATAAACTTCAACCGGCAATCCATCAGGCAAAATGATTTGCATACTTTTTGCTGATAAACGCTCACAACAATAAGGTGACAGGTTCTGTTTCAGCCGGCTCAGGGTCACACCGGCCTGATAGCCGGCAGGATAGCGGGGCTTATTCAGCCGCCGCCACACACGATCAAACAAGGGAACGAAGCGGCTCAAGTTTCACCCCCGGCAATTCACCTTTAGCAAAAGTATGCGAAAGCACCTGCTCAACGGGTACAGGTTTAAACGGATTCACCCGTTGTACACATAACGTCCAGAACAGAGCATAGCTGGCCGTCAGACCCAATATGATGGCGAATGGAATATATACTTCACTTGGATTCATTCCCGACGGAGTGATATGAATAATCGCCAGGATAATCCCCACACTGGAGATAATCTGAGGTAACGGGAAAAACGGTGATTTATAGGCACGATGCAAATCAGGCCTGCGGATACGCAATAATATCACCGAACATGTCACCAGCAGATAAGCCACACACCAAGCACATACAGCAGCCAGTACCAACGGCATAATCCGGTTCAAATCACCCTGAATAATAAAGGCATGTAAGCAAGGGATCATCACTGCAACCAGAATCCCAAATATTGGCGTCTTAAAACGTGGATGCAGGTAAGCGAAAATACGCGGCAATGCGCCATCCAATGCCATACCGTAGAGAATACGAGGTACCGCCGCCATCAGGGTATTAATCGTTGCCGCTCCCGCCAGTAATAATCCGATACCAATCCAATACTTACCAAAATCACCCATCACCTGACCGGCAAAAGCAGGGATCGCCATTGGCGTTTCAAGTAAACGAACATTATTTTCTGCATCCACCAGCACATTTTCCACCTGATGACTGATTGACACCCCATATATACACATACAAAAAGCCACGCCACACAAGCCAGTCATCATTGCCCGCGGAATCACTCTTGCAGAGTTTTTAATTTCAGGCGCCATCGGCGTCACCAGCTCACAGCCGACAAACATAAACATCGCCATACCCACCAGACTCAGTACCGCCAATGGATCGCCCAGATTCAGCCCTTCACCAAACCAACTCTCCAGCGGCACAGCAAACGGTATCAATAACCCACAAATACTGAAAATAACCAACGTGCTCCACATGCAGAATGTCAGCACAATTTCGACTTTACTGAACGCTTCAATACCCAGCGCATTCAGTAATCCAAATGTAATAACCAGCCCAACACCCACCATCCACGAAGCGTTATGGCTTTCTATCACCGTATTCAGGTTCTCAAAATTAACTAACGCCATAACGCCGGACAGAATCGTTTCTGCCGTACCCGCAAAAATATGGACAATTAAGTAAGCTGAAAGCGCGCCGGTAATCGCCCAGAACCGTCCCATCCCACAAGAGATATAATCATAGACAGAGCCGGATGTAGGCAAAATAGCTGCCGCCTCAGCAAACGTCGTCACCTGAGCCTGCATCATGATAAAACTGATCAACATTGCCAAGGCGAAAGTATCACCACCAATGCCAAAACCACTTGTCACGGTCAGAATAACTGGGCTTGCCATGATAACGCCGACAGAACTTGCCAGTGTGGTAGGAAACCCCACCACTCCCTTTTCAATGTGCGAAGTAAGCCGCGTTGACATATTCATCATGTTCCCTTTTATTCCGGTCGTAAAAATAACGCTCACAACGATTCATATGTGAATTTTTTGTAAACTTTATCGAGGATAAATACACTATAGAAAGTGAACAGGAATACCGACCATCGTCCTAAAGAACGATATCCAAAGGGGGATGAATCACTGAATGAGCATGACGAAAAATACAAACAAATAGCGGAAAATAAAAATAACCAGTTAAATATCAATCAATAAGGAACAAACCCGTTTATTAATACATAAAGAAATTATTTCAGATATGTACCAACAGAGTGTGATGAGTGAGTTATCATCACCTTAGGAAATTTCGTTTATTGCAACCTACATCACGTTATTAATATGTTTGTTTTGTGTTAATTCTGCATTTTAATTAGCATTTGATTAATCGTCGATGATTGATTTATTCAGTTAGGTACTACTCTAAAGAGAGAACTTTCTTGTCTACCGTACTCCCTGCCAGCCGTGAAAATGCCTTAATCAATAGCTGCCTGAATACCATTGCCCATCTGGTTCCTATCTCAGCAGCAGCATTCTATCTGGTGAACAATGAGTTACACCCGGAGAATTACATTCTGTACGGTATTTCAGACGAAATACATAAAAATTATCTGGCGAATTTCCAGCAATTAGATCCACTGAGACCTGCCAATTATCAGCAAAATGAGATAAATATGGTTGGCATGGATCAACAGACACTTACGAAGAATAATAAGTATTACCATGAATTTATGCTGCCGAATAACATACAGGACATTGCGGAAATATTTATCCGTCAGCATAACCGGATTATTGCCGGCATTTCTCTATTACGGGATACACCATTTACCCCACAAGACTTTAACCGCCTCAGTACTATCTTGCCATTAATTGAATTAGCCGCCAGAGATTTACTGCCTGAAACACCGGCTATTCTGACGGCTAAAGAGCAGGAAATTATTAATCTGGTAAGAGAAGGTTCAAGTAACAAACGTATTGCACAAGTACTTGATATTTCCCTGTCTACGGTAAAAACCCACCTACGTAATATCTTTGCCAAAACTAAAGTCACCAACCGCACTGAACTGGTTTCCAGTGGGTTTATTACCCGGCTGAACCTGAATATCGATTAAACTAAGAGGATATCCTAAAAGAAGTTTATTCCAGACATTTAATTCACATGCCATATACTGCGTCGCTGCTTTTTTAAATTTCTTTATCTCTCCTGGTGATAGCGATTCATCTTACTATCTATTCTTTCTCCTTTCTAATAATGAACTTTAAATTCGTTGTCACACGAGGATATATTCATAGAAAAATTTCAAATCATGCAATTTCTCCGAGTTATAAGCATAGAATTTGGTTGAAAGATAAACTCATTGAGATTCTTTGTGATTTAAATCACACTTCTTAACACAAATGGATATTAATCAAGCAAACAAACAAGACACATTGAATTTTTTATTATAATTTCTTGGTCGTATATTAGACGGATAAAGACTCTGATTATTTGTCTTTATTATCACTGAGGCAGCTAATGGAATAACACCGCAAAACATGGCCGGCTGGATTAAGTGACGAACTAGCAATTGCCAATAACAGTAAAAGTATTATCGGATGGAGACATTATTAGAAGATGAATTAGGTTTTATTCCCAACTAAACGGCCAATAAGGTAACTGAGATGACTGAACAAACTATTTCACCCCGTGCCGGCGTTGCCTGCATGACCTGTAACAACCCGGATCCCTGCATCTATAAAATAAGCATCACTTTTGGTCAACATACTCAGGTCTGGCCTGAAAAGCCGGCGATTAAAATGGATCTGATTGATCATGGGAAAGGACAAAAAGGCACAATACACATTGAAGATAAATGTCATAACGCCCCTAAACATCATGCTGTGCTGACCGGAGGACAAAAAGAGGCAACCATAGAGTTTAATACGCCTCAAGAGGTCACGTTATTCTACCAAGATAAGTCAGAAGACACGGAGATTGAAAATGGTTTGCAAAGTGTCTGGTCGTATCTGTCTAATCTTGCCAACCCGACTGATATGTACAGCGATCCCCGTTATTATCAGTTAATAGCGCAGGGATGTATCAGTGCTCAAAAATACGCGACGATGGCAGTTTACCCCTCAGTCAGTTTTATGGTTTCCGTCGGATTCAGCTTTGATTTTTCTCATGGTCAACGGTCAATGAAGGAACGGCGTGATGAACAGGCAAAAGCGCGTAATACCATGGAAAATGTTAAACCTAAAAATGGCAATAAACTGCGTGCAGGGTGGACCGTCAATACGGATGAATTTTATATTTCCAGAGAGACGGCACTTCATGTTGAGTATGCGTTAACGGTTCAGGATATAGATTATTCGGCCAAATTTGCCGAAGTTAACAAAGTCAGGAAAACCCGGCAGAGTTTAGACGCCATCAAGCGGGTGGAAAAACTGTTAGGCTATACCCAGAAATACCTGGTGCCTGATCCTGACTCAAACGGTAAAGGGACCCGTAACTACCCGCTGTTTGACCTGAATATAACCCCCATCAATATCGGGCTGGCTTATGCTTATGACCGCACCACCTCAGTCGATGACAGTAGCCATTTTTTGGGTTTCAGTGCTGCCCCCTTTATGGGCATGAGCGCAAAACTGGATCTCATTCAACTGGGTGCGGCTTATTGCAAGATAGAGAGTATTGCCGCCAAATTCAGGGAAGCGCTGGCACGCAGAAATGCGAAGGATGAAAACTATTTAGAGCTTGAATGTTGCATTATTTTGACCTGTAACCTGTCCTTTCAGCTCGGCGCGGCCTATAAACAAAAACAATGGACGTTCGATGCCGGTGATAAGAATGATCTGAAATTGAGTCTGGCAGGGAAAATAAACGCGGCCTTTAAAACCCATATTATGATCATGGAAATTGCGATGAGTGCTGGCGGGGTTATAAAAACGGCAGCCGGTTTTAAACTCGATCAACATGATGGGGGGATTGATCTCGCCGGGTACCATGATGGGATTGTTGCTGAGATTGAGGTAGCTGCTGATATAGGAGCAGATGGGAAAAAACAATCTGTAGCTAAAGTCAAAAAGAAGTGGAAATGGGTTATTGCAGACCCGTTAAGAGCCAACGAATCTCCATTAAGAGTTAATCTAATAGGACAAGAACGGCCTATTACCCGGCCAGAGATTACCCTTGGCGCTGAAACAGCACCATGGGAAAGAGGCTATAATCCTAAGCCTAAGTTGGATAATATCCCGTTTATCACTGGATTCCCAAGAATGTAAGCAAGAATGAAAGGGTAAAACATGAAATTAAAACTATTATTGTTATTACTAGGAGTGATTATTATGTCCGCAGCTAACGCAAATGAACCGAGGCTGTATATTCGCAGCTTATTTGATATTCAATATGCCTTCTGTGATATTAAAACCAATGATGTAACAGGGTTCAGTAACCGTAATTCAGCTCGGGAAGGCCGGGGATTTGGTTCGGCCAGCACAGCTTCCATGTTGTTAATGGCAAACGGTGAAAACAAAATCAGCCTGGAATTTGGGGCGTTAGGCTGGTTTTCCAAGGATGAAATGTCAGATAACTCCCGTAACCACTTCAATCCTGAAGCGAAATGTAAGCTGGAGTTAACAGCCATGCGCGGTAAAAACAGTGAGGTGTTGACGGCGATTGAAGTGGCAACAGATAAAAACGGTCAACCCATTGCAACGGTATCTGCGGATGAATCTAAATACGCTGTTATTAGTACCCAAGTTGTACGACAAATGATACAAGCAGACAATGTAGAAGCTGGACATATAGATAAAAAATATTTTGATCCCAAAGAATTTCCATCCAATATGACTTTATACCAGTTTAGCCGGATAGTAAAAATTAGTGGCTTGCCTGACTGGGAATGGGTGAAAGCAACCCCCTATACGGATACGTCTGAGCAACGCCGGCAACTGCAACAGGCTTATATGACGGTCTGGCAAGCCTATAATGCAAAAAATGTAAATACTATCCGTGATCAACAAAAAGTTGCACTCAAAGCCTGGGCTTGGGCAACGGGTGAAAATGAAGAGAGTATCTTCGCTGACAAATTTTTTCATCATGATTTCAAAGAAAAAAGCTTCAAAATGAAACCGATTAACTGGAATGACTACCGGGTTAAGATCATGAACCAAGGCAGAATGGTCAGACTGGTGAATAAATCAGATCCAGGGAATTCGCCAATATCCTATTATGTTAATGATGAGGACGGCGATACTGATCTAGCGACTATCTCACCAATTTTTTCATTAATTAACGGCCGTTTTGTCCAGGTAATTTAATTAATAGTATCGGGTTATTTAGCCCGATATTCTTTCTTGATGAGAAAGACAGTAAAAATCAGTAATATCGGTACAAAATCAGAAAAATGCTATTAACATGGTTCAACAGACACCAACGAAGAAGAATAAATATCACCATGAATTTATGCTAAAAAATAACATACAGGACATTGTAGAAATATTTATCCGCCAACATAGCCAGATTATTTCTAGCATTTCTCTATTACGGAATACACCATTTACCCCAAAAAACTTTAACCATCTCTGTACTATCTTGCCATTAATTGAATTGATTTACTGACTGAAACACTGGCCATTCTGATCGAGAAAGAACAAGAAATTATTAATCTGATAAGGATACGTGCCTGTGCGGTGAATGACGTGAAAGCCTAGAAAATTAAGGATGCATCGGTAAATTTATAAGCCCAAGTTTAGGTATCTATTTCTTGCCAAACTATACCACCTTTATTACTCCACTTAACGATATCAGGAGAATTTAGTGGTTTTCCGGTTAATCCCCATGGATCGATCCATATATTGAGTAGAATAAAAGGCTTATTTTCCTCACAAGAGAAACCAATGTGGATATAGGAACAACCGAACTGACCTAAATTTCATTGGAATGCCAGCACTATTGCACCATTACTGCGAGACATACATTTCAATCAAGGATTGTTATTAGGTAAATCTGATTATGAAGACACCAAACAGGCAACGCTTAATAACCTTCTATCTAACATAATCTATTCAGGTAAAGAGGTAGCTTCCAACAACAGTGTCAACTCAATCGACGCCAAGTACATGACTCAGATTTTGGTACGCCTTAGCATGTTTATCCGTACCCATCCTCGCCAGATTCCTCTGTTTCCATAGGATGGCTGGCAGTTGTTCAACATTTTCTAGCCCCAGCAATAACCAGTCTGGCACCCGGTTTTTGAAGGATAGCAGAAAAGTACGCTCCTGTTCGGTTAAAGAGTCGTTGATCAACTCAACCAAGCGTTCTCGTGTAGCTTCCAATTCGGCCAGTTCGACGTGCTGCTCCGCCATATTCAGAAACTCACCACGATAGATACCAGTAATATCCTTGAAACTGGGCCTGAGCAGTTCGGCAATAGGACGGTTATGACTCACCATATAGACGATCAGAGCCTTGCGAAGATCATCGGTAAAGCCTTCGTTATCCAGCAACCATTTCACATCGAACAAATCCCTAGGATGTTGCCTGTCCAGCGCAGCGCAGATTTTCCCAGCGTAGAGATCAGCGTGGGAAATGATTTGAATTTCGGCATAACCAAACTCATCTTCCATAGCCTCACAGACTGTCATTACCTTTGGTTCAAACACAGTACCACGCAAAACCGGTGACAACTCAATTTTTATTTGAACACCTGATCTTCCTATAATCAACCGCAAGGCATCGTCTTTATCCCGGAAAGATTCGATAATTTCCGCGTCTGTCATAGCAGCCCGGATGGCAACCGCAATCTTATTCAGAGCAATTTTGATCGCCGTTAAGGCTTCTGTACGTTGCAATATCGGCAGAAATACCAGATCGATATCGACCGACAACCGAGGCAAGTTGCGAACGAACAAATTGATAGCGGTACCTCCTTTCAAGGCAAAGCAATCCTGTTCGGCGACAAAAGGCAACAGTTGCAATAACAACTGAACTTGTCGGTAATAAATGCTGTTGCGATCCATAGTTTCTCCCTACATCCCCTTAGGCACAGTGATAAACCAAGTGTTATCCAACCGCCCTTCGCTAGCAATGACGCGTTTGCCAGACCCCAAGTTGTACTTTTTGGGCTCCAACTTCTTAAACCAAGTGTGCTGATGCTTTTCTGCCAGCCAGAGGAAGAGTCGCTTTACCTTGATACTGGAGCAAGTCAGCAACAAAGCATCAAGTTTGCGTGGTGACAAATTGTATAATCCCTGCATTAGTTGCTCAGCATGCTCAAAGCTGACAGCTTTGGGCACATCCACCAAAACTTCGAAGATAGCCCTCTCCGGACAGGAGAACTGGAGAGCAGGCATTCCCGCCAGCCATTGTTCCTGCTTAAACCAAGTTGGATCAACTATCAGACTTTCCGGCCATAACACCTGAGTCCGGTGTCCCTTAAAATACACATCTAAAGGCACTCTGGTCAGCCAGCGGGGTAGCGGCCCACTGGAATATAAGTGAACCGTTCGGATATGGGAGCGGGTGATGTAGTGAGCTAACCCAGCTATTTCCAGCGCAGTTAACCCTCCAAGGTGAACAGGTGTTTTAGACATACGCTGCAATGAAGCAACAACACCTTGCCAATTTAGCTGGCAGCTGAATTGACTAAACACACCTGTAACAAGAGGGAGAAGTGTTTTACTACGCACAGCATTATCCACAAAATGAAGGTTAAGCCCTTGAGCAACGAGCCATTGCTTAGTAGCCAGCATACCAACAGGAAGTAGTTCTTTTAGCTGTCGACGTGCTTCAATGTTTAGCATAGTTTATAAAATCCATAATTTGCGGCAGTTATTGCCGTATATTTCATAATTTATAAACTAGCAGATTCTTTTATGGTTTAGAATATTTATTTTTTGCGGCGGTTATTGCCGTATATTTCTATTTTTATAAACTATTGCGTTGCCTTTGAAGGGTTGAATATGACCATTCGTCTTATCAAAGTAATCATAACGTTTTCAATTTGGTTCGAAGACGATTTTGCGTTGACAATGGCCCCTTTCAAGGGGCCTTCTCTATTTTGATTCGAACACCAAATCTAATAACGAACCATAACTGATTTCAATTCAGTATAGTACTCAATAAAGGCACTGCCGAATTCACGGCCAATACCTGAAGATTTCGTACCGCCGAATGGTAATGCCGGATCAAGGAATGTATGCATATTGACCCAAACAGTCCCAGCTTCAATACGCGGGATCATACGCATAGCTTTGCTCAGATCATTAGTCCACAAACTCGCCGCTAAACCAAATGGCGTGCTGTTCATCAACCCAATCAGCTCTTCCTCGTCGTCATAGCTAAGGAAAGTCCCTACAGGACCAAATGTCTCTTCCTTCATCAACGAATCTTCTGGGCTGTTAGCACGAATAACGGTTGGCGCCACAAAGCAACCAGGTCCTTCCAGAGCATAACCGCCATAAACAACTTCACTGCCTTCCTGACGGGCTTTGTCAAACAGGGACAGTATCTTGTTATAGTGCTCTTTGTTCGCCAGCGGTCCCATTTCCGTTGATTCATCCAGCGGGGAACCAATGTTCATTGCAGCAAGTCTTTCAGACAACAATTTCAACACTTCATCCATGCGGCTGGCAGGAATATAGAAACGTTCAGCCGCAGCACAAATTTGCCCTTGATTGAGATAACCCGCTTCCAGAACACCATCAACAATCTTTTCAGCAGACATATCTGACAAAAATGCCGCACCGTTTTTACCACCAAGCTCCAACGTAACGCGAGTCAATCCCTGTTCCATCGCTGATTGGCCCACAGCAATACCGGTTGACACAGAGCCAGTAAAAGTTACTTTGGCACATAATGGATGACCTATCAGTGCAGGGCCTAATACTGAACCTGAACCATTAACCACATTGATGACACCATCAGGAATACCCGCTTCTTTTGCCAATTCAGCCACCCTGAGCATTGTCAGCGGTGTGTATTCGCTTGGTTTCAACACAATGGTACAACCACAGGTCAGTGCAGCCGCCATTTTCCAGATGGCAACGATGATGGAGAAATTCCACGGAATGATCCCCGCCACAACACCAATCGGCTCACGACGGGTAAACGCCGTGTATTGTTCACCTTTAAAAGAGGGCAAAGAAACATTCAGCGTTTCACCGCTGATCTTACTTGACCATCCGGCAAAATAACGCAGGAACTGAACAGAAGAATCAATTTCCAACATGCGGGACAATTGGATAGTTTTACCAGAGCAAATACTTTCCAATTGCGCCAGTTCTTCCCGATGTGTCAGTAATAAATCTGCCAGACGATTCAGACAGTTACCACGCTCCATAGGTGAAGTTTGCGCCCACACACCGTGAAATGCAGCATGTGCCGCTTGCATAGCCGCATTGACTTCCGCTTCACCGCCTTGATTCACTGTCGCAATCACTTCATCAGTCGCAGGGTTCACCACGGAAAATGTTTCATTCCCCTGACCACCAACTAACTGACCATGAATATAATGACCATGATTGCGTTGCAGAAAGGCCGTAACTTGCTGTAACAGGGTTATATCACTCATTACTTAACTTACCTCTGATCAAACAGGTGCTTTTTAACCTTTAATACAAGAAAAATAATGCTTCACAAAACGGTCTGCGGTCACTTCCCACAACACTTCAGTTCCTTTCGCGGCAAACCAGGAATCCCCCGGATGATATTCAACTGTCTCACCGGTTTTCACATCGGTCAGTTTTACCGAGCCTTCCGAGACGGTTGCATGCTCATCAAACGGATACACCATACTGAATTTGCCACGGGTACAGGCGAAAATACCGCAAGTCAGATTATCAGCCGGTTCACCAAATATCATTGCAATACTTGCCTGCGGATCACCTTCCACCACGGTAGCACCCAGATTGCTTACGCTACCAATGTCCAACAGTTCAGGCAGTGATTTGTTCAGTAAAAGTGATTTAATCATGATGTTCTCGCTTTAAATAAAAGAATTTATAAATCGTTCAGTGAACGCTATTGATACCTAAAATCTCAATAAATTAACGGCGGCCTTTCCAGTATCCTGACGTTTGATGCCAAATCTTGCCCGCCGACACCATCAGATGCCGCAATGTATCTTTGCCAACAATGTTCGCATGAGGAATTGAACTCATCAGGTCATAACGCTCAGATCCTTCACTTATCCCCTCAGCCAAAACCTTACAAACGATATGGCTTGGCGTTACCCCAAAGCCGGAATATCCCTGCACGTAGAACACATTATTATGCTGCGGCAAAGAGCCGATTTGCGGGAACAGGTTGGCGCTGCAACACAATGGTCCTCCCCATGCCAATTCAATTTTCACATCTTTCAGATAGGGGAAAACTTTCAGCATCAAATGGCGGTTCCAGGCCTTCAAATCCGCTGGAATGTGTTCAATTAAAGGTGTTGTACTGCCGAACAACAGACGATTTTCGTTAGTCACCCGGTAGTAATCAATAACCGGACGAATATCACTGTATGCACCACGGATCGGACTGATTTTCTTGATCAAATCATCCGATAATTCTTCCGTCATTAGCTGGAAGGCATAAGTGTTAATTGTCTTCTTGTAGATGTAAGGCTCAAGGCCATTGAGGAAACCGTTACAAGCCCACAGCATTTTATTAGCGCGAACAGATCCCATCGAGGTCCGAACCGTCACCCTGGAACCATATTCAACATTCAACACCTGACTGTTCTCAAAGATTTTTACGCCAAGTTCTGTCGCGGCTTTAGCTTCACCCAATAACAGGTTCAGGGAGTGAACATGCCCGCCCCCCATATGCTTCAACGCACAGGTATAGACATCAGAACCCACAACCTTTTTCACATCAGAGCCGGTATACAGCTCAATCTCTTCATCAGGAGAAACCGCCTGAAACTCTTTCAGCCAGCCACGTAACGTTTTTTCCTGCCGCTGATTAAAGCCAAGATAGCCATAACCACGGCAAAGATCGGCGTCAATGTTATATTTCGCAATACGATCACGAATGATGCCGGCACCGAGGTTACTGATCTTAAAGATCGTCTCCAGCCCTTTTTCACCAACATGCCGCTTGATCACTTCCAGATCATGACCAATACCCGCCATAACCTGACCACCATTACGGCCAGTACCACCATAGCCAAGATGACGCCCTTCCAGAATCGCAATATTGGTGATGCCTTTTTCCGCCAGTTCAAGCGCGGTATTAATACCGGAAAATCCACCGCCGATAATGACAACATCCACATCCAGATCTTCTTTTAATATCGGAAAACGAAGATCATATTTCTTGGTCGTTGCATAATAAGTTAATGAATCAACATTATTGTTCATGTGATACCCCAATTAGCATCTGACATAATCACCGGATTATCTGTAGTGCGGAGTCACATCACCATGTCCCTTTAGGGATATTTGCAACACTGTATTAACAATTGTGACTCAAGCGAAATAACGCACAGGAGACGTCAAAAACAGGCTAAACAGCTCTGCTTGTGATCTGATTTGCAGTTTTTGATAAATATTTTTCCGGTGGTTTTTCACTGTTCCAGTACTGATAAACAGTTTCTCAGCAATCTGTGGAGATCCTTTACCTTGCAATATCAATTCAACAATCTCACATTCTCTTGGTGTTAAAGCATAACGGGCCTGGGTATCCAGATAAACCATGTCAGCAGAAGAGGCTTGCTGCACCATTTCACCGTGTAATCGGGCGACACTGCGAATAATTTCCAGCGCTGTTCGCAGGCTTTTCTGGTGCTGTTTTTGTATGAAAAATGGCTGATTTTCATTACCAAAAAACAGGCCAAGCTGCCTTTGAGGAGAGAGTTTCAGCAAAACGCCCGCTTCATCCCGCCAGCCGGTTTTACGATAAAAATTCAGATAGTAGTCAGTATGATAAAATCCTGTAGGAACGAGTTCCCGTAAGGTAAGTAGATCAGTCTCAGCCCCCTTTATCAAAGCCTGATAGAAAGGATCTTGCAGATAAGCACCCTGTTGATAAATCTGGTTTACCGCATCGCTGTTTTTCTTCTCTGCTTTGCTTAAACAACGTGGAGGAGCGCCTTGCTCGAAGGCATAGACAATGGCGTTATCAAAGGTAATAAATTGTTCCAACCAGTTAAGTAGATTAGGATAAAATTCACTGGTTGCCACAGATTCAATCACTGCTGACAATCTATCCACATGAATATCCATTCCAGCCCTCGCAATTATTAAGAAATTAACAATAAATCCGAAGTAGATATTGCCCGCCAATTCCATAGCGAAACTATATAAAAATCACACTCAAACTGGTTATACAACTCAATTGTTGTTTATATGCTAATAAAATCACAATTATGAAACATTTTATTAATTATTTATGAGAACCCTCACATAGACCTAAGACCTCATCACGGAATAGATTTTTTAACTGGATTATTCTCATTTTTTATATCACTTTCTCTGATAAGGAGTAAAAATGACCACCAAGAAAATTATTCTTGATTGCGATCCGGGACATGATGATGCCATTGCGATGTTACTGGCACAGGGTAATCCTGATATTGAGCTATTAGCCGTCACCACGGTTGCCGGTAATCAGACACTGGATAAAGTCACTCGCAACGCGCTGGCGATAGCGCATATTGGCGGTATTAATGGAGTGCCCTTTGCCGCAGGCTGTCATCGTCCATTGGTCCGTGATCTCGAAACTGCACCGGATATTCACGGCGAATCGGGTCTGGGAGGCGTGAAACTCCCGAAACATTCACGGACGCTTGATCCCCGTCACGCGACGGATCTGATCATTGATACCATCATGTCTCATCCCCCCAAAACAGTAACACTAGTTCCTGTCGGCAGTCTGACCAATATTGCTCTCGCTGTCCGTAAAGCACCACAGATCGTTGAACGGGTAAAAGAAGTTGTTTTAATGGGAGGGGGATATCACACGGCTAACAGAAGTGCAGTTGCAGAATTCAATATCAAAGTTGATCCGGAAGCAGCACATATTGTTTTCAATGAAAAATGGCCGCTGACGATGGTCGGACTGGATCTCACACATCAGGCACGAGCCACACAAGAAGTGACGGAAGCAATTTCACGTATCAATACCAAAGCTTCCCGGTTTGTCGTGGACATGCTGGAGTTCTACGGCAAAAGTTACGAGGAGAGACACGGCTTCAATTGCCCTCCAATACATGATCCTTGTGCTGTCGCCTATGTGATTGACCCTACGTTGATGACGACACAAAAAGTGCCGGTCAATATTGAACTGAACGGCACCTTAACCGTCGGTATGACCGTGGTGGATTTCCGTTTTCCACGACCAGAAGATTGCCACACCCAAGTTGCAGTCAAATTGGATCAACAGCGATTCTGGCAATTGATCATTGATGCGTTGAGCAACATTGGTGATACCTGCGATTAAGGTGGAAAATTACCACAGGAATGAAAATCATAATTAAAGCCGTTAGTTAAGACTAAACGGCTTTCAGTGCTACCTTATTCGTGACTACACAGTAACTGACTGAATTTCATCTCAATCAGGTATAATAATGTGATTGTTTACCTTTGATTGTAGTAAAGAAGCAGATAATAATATTCACAATTAAGGTTAACCTGTACTGGTAACGTGTATTACCCCAATCTTGTTGCTGCCAGTGCCCAGGTTAAGTTTTCACAGGAATATAGACTTTTATCTTCCACACCACAGAAAAGGAATCCAATCTTATGAGAAAGCAGGAGAAAATAACCTCCAAGGCAATTATTATCGCGAGTTTGCTGACACTGATAACCGGCTGTAGCCATACGGAAAAAAAACCTATTTCAGAAGAAAACAAGCCTGTACTCTCCACTAAGCTGAACATCTATCAGCCTACAGCACTCATTATTCCTGTCACTCTCTCCGGTAAAAAATATCAATTTCTGCTGGATACCGGAGCCAGTTATACCTTCATTGATAATGAACTGGCTAAGACACTGACCCAAATCACGCCAGAATCAAAAATACCGGTGACATTTCACCATATGTTGTCCAATGGATTAATTACAACCAGTGAAAAGCGATTACACAGAGATGAGCTGACATTATGGCAGCCTCTTGCTGTTACCATCGGTAATTATAGCGTGCCGGCTTCTGATCCCTGGATTGGCATTGATATAAATCTTTTCAATCAATCCATTGGTCAGAAGCTGGATGGTATCCTTGGAATTGATACTTTCCGCCAATTAAACTGGGAAGTGAATAACTTGAACCATACCCTGACAGTATGGCGCCATGCACCTTCAATCCTCAATTATCAACAATGTGAACCTTACAGTGACAGCTATGGGAAATCTCCCGCAATCCAGGTTTCTAATGTCATTTTCAACATAGATACCGGAGCTGATTATAGCTATGCATCTCAAGAGCTTATTGAATATCTGAAAAAAAATCATAAAGATAAAATTTCTGAAGGAATCAATGTTAAATACGCCTCCGCCAGTGGGCTTGCTAGTGGGAAAGAGTACCTGATTGACGGCTTTTATTTACAACAACTGCCTGTTGGTCGTCTGAGAATCAGTGAAAACAAAAATGACCAATACTATCTTGGTATGAGTTTCCTCTCACGTTTTGATGACTATCTGTTTATTCCCAATAAAATGTTGCTCTGTTTTAACGCCAAAAACTTTACCCGTTATGATAATAAATTCCTTCGTACTATCGCAGTTCGCTATTTTGATAACAAAGTAGAAATCTTTTATAACGAACCAAAAGATATTAAGAAATTTGGCTTGGAAAATGGTGATATTGTGCTGGAAGTCAACGGCCAGAAAATCCTTCCTGAAAATATCACCTATGTTCGCAATCAGTTGTCAGAGACACCATCGGGTAAACTGACAATAAAAATTGAACGGAATGGCGCTCAACAAGTCATTAATATTTAATCATGCTATTTATAAAGGGAGAACCTGAATCTCCCTTTATAAATTATTCCTCAGTTGATTATTTATTCTGTTTATAAGCAAGGTACGTTTTAGGTAAATTTTTCTCTTTCAGATCTTGCCATATTTCCAGCGCTTGTTTTTTCCCTTTACCTTCATTTTCCGGATCGGCAATGAAATCGCTAATAAAATTATTCAAACGGGCGGAAGGGATCTGTGGAAGTCTCCCTGCTTGCCTTTTCAGAGAAGCCAAATGTTCAATCAAATCGCCATAGGTAATTTGGTTATTATCAGCAATTTGTGCCTTACGCCAGTGATTCAGCCAATACCATTGGCCGGATTTATCCGGTAATATCCCATATTGGCCGCTCACCTGCTCTAGCAAGAAATTTTTCGTTTGTCTGTCACTCACATAATTTATGACCAAACTTTTCAGGGTGAGTAAATCTCGACCAACCCGATCTCTTTTGTTAGGTATAGCAATCGGCAAATCACCAGAATAACCAAACAAGCGTGACCGAATATGCAGCTCAAGCTCATTTTTTTTTCAAGTTATCGGGGGTAATTCCCAAAGATTTAGCAAATTGTCGCAGTTCAGCTGCGTAAAAATAACCATTCTCAAACGCTTCTTGACTCATGCCTTTATGCAATTTACTCATCTTGACATTTCCTCAATCACACTTACCTCTAAGAAATAAGGGGAAAGGTACGGCTAGCTTTTTGGTTTTGTACTGAAATCAAACAGATCTGTCAACTCAATCTGCAAACCACTTGCAATGATATTGATAATTTCAAGCGTAGGATTTCTGATCCCCCGTTCAATGCCGCTGATATAGGTACGATCAATTCCACATTTATCGGCAAAGGCTTCCTGAGACATTCCAGACGACTGTCTGAGATGCCTAACTCTTTGTCCAAAAAGGAATTTTACAGCATTTGGCTTTTTCATCTAATAAGTATCGAATTATGTTACTTATCAGACCACGGACTATGAGTCACTTTTCACGGTAAGTTATGTTATCATATGTGACTTATAGTCTACTATGTAACGATTTATCTTTTCATATCAAAGTTATCCGTAACGTGGAGAATTAATGATGAAAAATCAGGACTGGCACCCAGCAGATATCATCGCAGCACTGAAAAAACGGGGAACATCGTTAGCAGCAGTTTCAAGAAAGGCAGGGTTAGCCTCATCAACCCTTGCCAATACCTTGCAACGCCGTTGGCCCAAAGGGCAGCGGCTCATTGCAGATGCTTTAGATTGCGATCCCGCCGAGATATGGCCTTCAAGGTACATGAGGTAGGTGGCTATAGATCGAAAATGGAGTAGTTCATCAATCAATAAGATGAGCTACTCCAACATACTTTCATACCACTCGTTGAGATAAAATCTTCTGAAGGGAAATAGCGGAACAAATAAAGTCATCACATGATGCGCAAATAAAGCCGGTTAACTCTTTTTTTCCATACTCAAATCGAACAGATCTTTCAACTCAATCTGCAAACCATTTGCAATAACATTGATAACTTCAAGCGTGGGATTCCTGACTCCACGTTCAATACCGCTGATATAAGTACGATCAAGCCCACATTTATCAGCAAACGCTTCCTGAGACATACCAGATATCAGTCTGATATGTCTCACTCTTTGTCCAAAAAGGGATTTTATTGTATTAGGCTTTTTCATCCGATAAGTATCGAACGATGTTACTTATCTAACCACGGACTATAAGTCACGCTTTCCTATAAGTCGTGTCACTAATATGATTTACAGCCAGTTATGTTTAAAGAAGAAATGACGGGTTAATTCTCCTTTTGATAAATCGTGCCCCCCAGCGTTATATCAACAAAGCCAAATGCTTCAAGGGGCTTGTCTAAACTTAATCTACATTACATTGGTATTTCAGTTTTGCCCCTTGATTACTTAGGTTTAAACCCGGTTAAGATGCTCTGCTATTTTGATATTTTTTAATTTTTTTCAGCGCCATTTGCCTTTTCAATGGTGATAAGTAATCAATAAAAATCTTGCCATGAAGGTGATCAATTTCATGTTGCATCACAATAGCCAGGAAATCTTCACTTTCTACCGTAATGGATTCACCATGCCTGTTTAACGCTTCAACTTTTACCTTTTCGAACCGCTCAACATCAGCGTAATACCCTGGGACAGATAAACACCCTTCTTGCCCCATAACACTGCGTTCTTTCTCAACGATCTTTGGATTGACCAGAATCAAGGGCTGATCTCGATTCGCTGAAATATCAATGACCACCACCGCTTCTTTTCGTCCAACTTGCGGTGCAGCCAAACCGATCCCATTCTCAGTGCTATACATGGTGTCAAGCATGTCATCGATAAGACCTTGGATATCTTCAACATTTGTAACTTCAACACATTTTTGTCTCAGTCGTTCATCTGGAATAGTCAATATTTCTAATGTTGCCATGATAAATAATTCTCTCTATTCGAGCAGCCTGTCATTGCTTTCAATCGGCGTTAAACCGCACAGTCAAGCTACTCTACCCAAGCTGCTTTGTTTTTAGATTTATATAGTTAGTACGCTTCTCATACTGAATTAGGTAGTAACTACGCCTTAAGCGATATGTTTTCTATGATAGAAATTAATCGATATCATATCATCCAGTACACCTTTGAAGCGGCTAAATAGCACTAATGGCATATCACTTGAATTTACCAAGAAGCTATTGACTCACATTTTTTTATGGGGCATGTAATTTGATCCTACTTTCGGGCTGAGTGATCCCTTTAGTGTGGCATTGTTTGAATTTGACTGCTCCTCTCCCTAAAAGCGTAACTATCTACATAACAACAGATATTTTTATATGCAGAGGTAACACAACATGCAACAAATAGTGAATCTATGGCCGCTGATTGGAATCGCGGTCATTGTAGTCGGCTTTTTACTGAGGTTTAACCCCGTACTGGTGGTGATTGTCGCCGGAATCATCACCGGGCTGGCGGCACATATGCCAATCACAAATATTCTGGAAAAGTTAGGTTCCGGCTTCCTTAATACCCGAAATCTGCCATTGATCCTGCTACTGCCATTGGCAACTATTGGCCTTTTGGAGCGACACGGTTTAAAAGAGCAGGCTCAGACCTGGATTAGGAATATCAAAACAGCGACCGCCGGACGTTTGCTGATTGTCTATCTGTTCATTCGTGAGGTAACAGCGGCACTTGGCCTGACCAGCCTGGGTGGACATCCGCAAATGGTGCGCCCATTGCTGGCTCCTATGGTGGAAGGCGCAACGGAAAACCGCCACAGCGATCTGCCTGACAATGTGCGCTATCGTCTACGTGCTATGTCAGCAGCAACCGACAATGTTGGCCTTTTCTTCGGTGAAGATATCTTCGTCGCCTTTGGGGCAATTATCTTTATGCATAACTTCATGCTGGAGTCTGGCGGCATCCAAACGGAGCCACTGCATATCGCCATGTGGGGGATCCCTACGGCTATCTGCGCCTTCCTGATCCACGCTTTCCGTTTATCCCGACTTGACCACCACATCGCTAACGAGCTGGCAGCCTTGAATGGCATGGACCAAAACAACAGGAAGGCAAGATAATGTTTCAGCAACAGTATCTTTACTGGCTGGCTGGCGTGATCCTGTTGGCCGTAGCCGTGATGTCCTTGTGTGATCACACCAACCCCCGCCGCCTGACCACCAGCTTATTTTGGACGCTATACGGAATCGTATTTCTAGTTGGTGACTGGACCTACCGTTTGATGGAGTTATGGGCAAGCAGCGAAGCTGAGGCTCAAAAAATGCTGAATATCAGTGTAGGGCTGATCGTCGTGTTGATGGCGCTGATAGCCGGTCTTGGCGGTGTGCGACTCGGCAGCTACCACCAGCGTACACCTCAGCAACGACAGGAAAGTGCCTCTCGCCTGGGCCATCGTATCTTCCTTCCCGCACTGGCGATTCCTATTGTCACTGTAGTGGGAGTGCTACTATTTAATCATGTCCCTGGACTACAACAGGCATTATTCGGTACCGGTAACCATTCCACACTGGTGACACTGTTTTCCATGACTGTGGGTTGTTTAACCGGATACGGCATTGCGTTGAAAATGACACGTGAAGACATCTCTCAATCAGCCCAAGAAGCACGTCGCTTGCTGGATGCAATCGGCTGGGCGTTTATCCTGCCACAGATATTAGCTACGCTGGGACTCTTATTTACCGTAGCGGGCGTAGGTACCGCCATTTCTCATCTAACTGAAAACTACCTGGCAGTCGATAACAGATTTATCGCTGTAACGACATACGTTATCGGCATGGCATTACTGACAATGGTGATGGGCAACGCCTTCGCCGCCTTCCCGATTGTTACCGCCGGGATCGGTATTCCAATTCTGGTACTACAGCACGGCGGTAACCCGGCAGTGATGGCAGCCATCGGCATGTTCTCAGGCTATTGCGGTACACTGATGACCCCAATGGCGGCAAATTTCAATATCGTTCCCGCCGCACTGCTGGAACTGCCAAACCGCAATGCGGTCATTAAGGCACAAATCCCCACCGGAACGACGCTGTTAATTGCCAACGTTTTTCTGCTCTATTTTTTGATGTTTTTATAGGAGGATCCCGTGAAAACAGTTTTGATTACCGCTTTTGAGCCTTTTGGCGGTGAAACCACCAATCCATCGTGGGAGTCAGTCAGACGGTTACAGGATCAGCAGCTATCCGGAGTACATATTGAAACTCGCCAGCTCCCGTGTGTATTTAACACTTCCCTAACTTGCCTGTATGCTGCCATTGATGAAATACAACCTGAATTGGTGATTGCTGTGGGACAAGCAGGTGGCAGACCAGATATCACGGTGGAACGTGTAGCGATCAACGTCAATGATGCACGTATTCCTGATAATCAAGGCAATCAGCCCATTGATACTCCCATTGTGCCAGAAGGACCTGCCGCCTATTTCTCTACACTACCGATTAAGGCGATCGCCAATAGCCTGCAAGTCGCAGGGATCCCTGCTTCGATTTCACAAAGCGCCGGTACATATGTTTGCAATCATGTCATGTATGGCTTACTGCACCATCTGGCACTCACTAATCCTAAAGTTCGCGGTGGATTTATCCATATTCCCTATCTGCCTGAACAGGCGGTAAAACATCCTGGAGCACCAAGCATGGCACTGGAAACGATAACAACGTCACTGAAAATTGCGATTAATCAGGCACTAAAAAACCGTGAGGATATTGTCATAAGTGGCGGAACAACTCACTAATATGACTTGCTCCCACCACTAAATCACAGGTGATCATACAGAGCAAATAAGCCTCCTGAGTTTTTCATTATCTCTTTGAATATCAATTTATTGGAGTTAAAACTATGAAATTTATTGATTTAAACAGTGATCTTGGCGAAAACTTTGGTCAATGGAAAATGGGTGACGATAATGCCATGTTGAACATTGTCACCAGTGCCAATGTGGCATGTGGATTTCATGCCGGTGATCCCGCCGGGATTCTTCGAACCCTGAAAGCTGCCCATGAAAATCAGGTAGTTATTGGCGCCCATGTCTCCTACCCCGACCTTGTTGGATTTGGTCGCCGTAATATGGACATTTCCAGCAATGAGCTGATCGCTGATGTTATTTACCAGATTGGTGCGTTGCAAGGTCTGGCAACAGCAGCAGGAACTACTGTGAGTTATGTTAAACCGCACGGCGCACTGTATAACACCATTGCCAACGATGAGTACCAGGCACTTGCTGTTATTACAGCGATTCGTGAAGTAGATGACAACTTGGCGCTGGTTGGATTAGCCGGTTCAAGAATTTTGGATTTGGCGAGAAACAAAGGCTTACGTACCGTTGCTGAAGCCTTTGCCGACAGAGCTTACACGCCACAAGGCACTCTGGTTTCCCGGCGGGAAAAAGGGGCGGTACTGCATGATACCAACGAGATCGCCCGACGCATGTTGCAACTGGTTACTGAAGGAGGCATTGATGCGATTGATGGCAGCTTTACACGCATTCAGGCAGACTCCATTTGTGTTCATAGTGACAGCCCCGGAGCTGTGGGAATGGCACATCAGGTGAAAATAACCCTGCAACAAGCCGGGATCACCGTACAATCCTTTATTCAAAACCAGTAAGTCATCATTAGATCACGTGCCTTCTTATGCCGCTTATCATGCTCAGGAGTGCCTAGTGCGTTTTTTACCTGTTAATTTGAATGCCATTATTGTCGAACTTTGCGATCTGGATGAAACCCTGGCGTTATTTGACTCACTTAACGCCAGCCCAATTCCAGGCATAGAAGAAATTATTCCAGCGGCCAGAACACTTCTGATTCGATTTCGTCCCAATGTCGTTTCCGCAGTCAAACTTGCCAGGAAAATCAGTGGTCGCAATCTGAATATACGGAATAAAACAATCAGAAAACTCGTTGAAATCCCAATGTATTACAATGGTGAAGATCTGGTTGAAGTGGCTGAAACCCTTGGTATCACCACACAGGAAGTCATCAAACAACATACAGAAAGTGAATACACCGTTGCTTTTACCGGATTTGCCCCTGGATTTGCTTATTTAGTGGCAGATTCTGATCTTTTGCGTGTTCCCCGCCGGATGACACCAAGAACCCGCATCCCAGCAGGATCGGTAGGGCTGGCAGGAGAATTCAGTGGAATATACCCACAAGCCAGCCCAGGAGGATGGCAAATCATCGGCACCACACCAGAACGCATGTGGGATCTCTCGCGTCATCCTCCTTCCCTGTTGCAGCCGGGCTTTCGAGTACGTTTCAGAGATAAAGGCAAAGGCGCAACAATCACCGTCACCCAACCTGAAAATCCTGTTGTTCACCCAGAAGGCGACATATCTTCACGGGTTGATAAACATTCATCACTGGAAATCTTATCAACCGGAATACAAACACTTTTTCAGGATTTAGGGCGTTCAGGGCAAGCGGGTTTAGGCATTTCCACTGCTGGCGCTCTGGATAAAACAGCGTTGCGAAGTGCAAATCGTATCGTCGGTAATCCTTCGGATAACGCCTGTCTGGAAATTACAGAAGGCGGATTAAGCTTCATCACTCATGGCAACGTTATTATCGCTGTCACAGGCGCTGACGGCTCAATCACGGTCCAAACGGCATCTGGCCGGAAGTTTCAGATTGATGGCTACCAACCTGTAGATCTGAATGATGGTGATAAAGTGATGCTGGGCACGCCCAAAGCGGGTGTTCGTTGTTATTTGGCAGTCCGTGGCGGTTTTGCCAAAACGCCTATTCTCTCCAGCCTTTCTTACGATACGCTGGCAAATATTGGCCCCAAACCCATCGCTACAGGCGATATTCTGGATATTCTTACTGTCACGCGGGGTTCCGCTGTATCAATGGACGAAAGCCCGGCTTTCAATATGCCTGCCACTGACGATATCGTCACACTGGATATTATTCTGGGGCCACGTACCGACTGGTTCACCTTAGAAGCGCTATCCCTGTTACAAAACCAACTCTGGCAGGTCACACCACAATCTAACCGGGTAGGTATTCGCCTGAATGGAGACATCCCCTTATCGCGTTTTAACCATGAAGAGTTACCCAGTGAGGGAACTTCCGCTGGCGCCATTCAAGTTCCCGCCAGTGGGCAACCGGTTCTGTTTTTGGCAGATCACCCTTTGACCGGTGGCTATCCAGTCATTGGTTCAGTTGCCAGTTACCATCTTGATCTTGCCGGGCAAATTCCCGTCAATGCCCGTATCCGCTTCAACCCAATCAGTGAATTTCACGAAATAAAAGGGAGTGATTACGACTTATGAGTACTACAATGACTTTGAATAATAAAGAAAACCATATGAAAAAAGTTTTAATCGCTAACCGTGGTGAAATTGCCGTCCGTATCATCCGTGCCTGCCGGGATTATGGTTTACACTCCATTGCCGTTTACGCTGATTCCGATATCAATGCGCACCATGTACAACTGGCTGATGAGGCTTACAGTTTAGGAGGAAACAGCCCCGCTGACACTTACCTTAATATTCCCCACCTGCTGGATATTGCTAAACGTTCAGGTGCCAGCATGATACATCCAGGTTATGGATTCCTGTCCGAACGGGCAGAATTCGCCCGTGCGGCCATTGATGCCGGGTTAATCTGGATTGGTCCTGAACCAGAGACAATTGATATTCTGGGTGACAAAGTTAAAGCACGTAAAATTGCCCAACGCGTAGGCGCGCCACTGGTCTCAGGGACAGAAGAACCGGTGAAAAACGCAGAGGAAGCGCTGACATTCGCAGAAGAACATGGTCTGCCAATTGCAATCAAAGCGGCCTATGGCGGCGGTGGACGTGGCATGAAAGTCGCGTGGCGTTTGGATGAGGTAACCGAACTCTATAATTCAGCAGTTCGTGAAGCAACCGCAGCCTTTGGCCGTGGAGAATGCTTCATCGAACAGTTTCTGGATAAACCTCGTCATATTGAAGCTCAAATCCTGGCTGATAAACACGGCAATGTGGTGGTACTTGGCACACGTGATTGTTCACTGCAACGGCGCAATCAAAAGCTGGTGGAAGAGGCACCAGCCCCTTTCCTGACCGATAATCAGCGCCAGCGTATTCATCAGGCAGCACAGGATATTTGTACCGAAGCCCGTTATACCGGGGCAGGTACGGTGGAGTTTCTGCTCAGTGCAGACGGAACTATTTCATTTCTGGAAGTGAATACTCGCTTGCAAGTCGAACATCCTGTAACCGAGGAAACCACAGCTATCGACATTGTGATAGAGCAGTTCCGGATTGCTGAAGGTAAACCTTTATCATTGACAGCAACGCCAATTCCATCGGGGCACGCCTTTGAATTTCGTATTAACGCAGAGGATGTGAGTAAAGGATTTTTGCCCGCACCGGGAACAGTGACACTATTTTCGCCGCCTTCCGGCCCTGGAATAAGATTAGATTCCGGCGTAGTGGCCGGTTCCATCGTTCCCGGAACCTTCGATTCGCTGATGGCTAAGTTGATCGTCACCGGAGCAACACGCCAACAAGCTATTGCCAGAGCGCGGCGTGCATTACAGGAGTTCAATATTGAAGGTCTTGCATCGGTGCTGCCTTTTCATCGGGCAGTAATAGAACATCCCGATTTCATTTCTGATAACACATTCAAAGTTCATACACGTTGGATCGAAACCGACTTTATCAATGATGTAAAAATGGTTCCGCGCCAGGAAAATCACTCTCAAGAAAAGATAACACGCACTTTTATTGAAATTGATGGCCGTCGGCACGAACTGGGGCTACCTGCCGGATTATTAGAAGGGCTTTCATTATCTAATCTTGGGCAAAATTCTGTTACCAAGGATAAAGGTAGTGAAGCTGAGGGCATAATTACAGCGCCTCATCATGTATTAGCCCCCATCTCCGGGGTTTTACAATCCTGGTATGTGCAGGAAAGCGATGAAGTCAAACAAGGTGATGTCATCGCTGTGATGGAAGCCATGAAGATGGAAACACAACTGACCGCACATTGTTCTGGGAAAATTGTTATCCATGCGGAGGAAAACTCTTATCAACAGTCGGGAAGTGTGCTGGCGAGTATTAATGGTGGAAGTTAGTCATGACACTGTCAGGTTAATTTCCAAGAAGCTAACTTAACACTACACTCACATTGCCCAATAATCCATATTGTACGGAAACTCTCCGTACAATCTAAAAAAATAGAAAATTATGGTTACAGCAAGATTAGATTTCGTCTGGATGAAGAGATTAAATCAGAAGCAGAGAAATCATCTGCACTATTAGGTATGAAAAGCCTGACAGAGTATGTTGTACATCTGATGCAAAGAGATGCTAATCAAGTCATGTCTGAATACGAAAGAATGACTATTAAAGGTGATATTTTTGATCATTTCGTCAATGCCTGCGAACAGGCTAAAAAACCGAATAAAGCATTATTAAACGCAGTTGCCTTTACTAAAGAGCAGGAAGTCAAGTGATCTGGTCTAAGTCATTCATTGAGCTAAATAAAAAAACGCATGATCATTTAACCTTTGAGTGTGGCGAGTATGAACTCAACACTTTCATTAAAACTCAGTCAGCAAAGCACATGCAGGCAGGTATCAGCCGTACAATGGTTTTACCTGCCACGACGACTTTACCAAATCAGCTTTATCCATTTGTTCATTTTATTGTGTAGCGCCAAGTTCTATTGAAAGAGATACGCTTTCGAAGGAACAAGCAAAGAAACTACCACACTACCCCATACCTGTATTTTTATTAGCTCAATTAGCTGTACATAAAACTTATCATGGTCAGGGATTAGGGAAAATTACTCTTATAAAATCACTCGAATACCTTTGGGAAATTAATCATCATATGCCTGCGTATGCGGTAATTGTTGACTGCCTAAATGATGCTGCTCAGACATTTTATTCTCAATATGGTTTTGAGCTTTTATGCAATCAAAACAATAAAATTCGTTTATTCTTACCCATGAAAACGATTTCTCAAATTTTTTAAACTATATACTTAAATTATAAATCAAGCGGCTATTACACTTAATAATAAATAGGTAAACAGGCTAAAAAATGCCGGGAACTATAAATAACAAAAAGATAATGTACAATTACATAAATGATGATTAAGAGGATATATTTTATTTTTATGAACATTAAAAATAAAATAATCATCGAAAAACAGAATATAATTCGTTATTATTCCAATGTGTATTTAAATAATAATAAATTATTAATGCGTTATAAATTACCGAATATGTAATATTATTCACAAAAAAATAAAAACAAATCACAAAAAGTCACTTCGCAATCAAAAAAATCATAAGATACTGATATTAATGAAAATTAACTACAAATAAATTAATAAAAACATTAGGAGCCATATATTGTACATCCTGACACTTTCAATGAAAACATTAAATAAAATTTATAATTTCAATTTAACCACAATAAAAATCAACTTACAAAGAGATATTAAACATATTTTGACAAAAATTAAACATATCATTCCACACAGTAATTAGCCATATATTTACCAACATCTCACTTAATAGTAAATAAAATAACATTCCAATAACAACATTATATAATCACTTAATGGTTTTATATTTTATCTTTAATCGTAACCATAGACAATTTAAATATCATTAATAAATTCACATATAATTTTTCACAATACCTTTTTATATCGATTGGCATCACAATTTCAATATTATTCAATAAAATAATTGCATTTTTCATTAAGCGCAATAATATATTAATAGTAGAATAAAGTTTTTATTTACAATATTTTTCAATGATTCATAAGGAAATTAATATGAAAGTAAATTTAGCTGCATTGATTAAAAAGGGGAAAATATTTATTACTTTAAATTATAGTAGTAGTGACGGATAAAATGGGTAAATAACCAGGAGAACAATGTGAGAACAAACGATTACAAATTAATGACTGCACCAAACAGCGCACCCGTAAAAATGTGGACTCATGGCGTCCCAGTAGAAGCAGATGCTCGTGAGCAACTATTGAACACAGCAAAAATGCCTTTCATATTCAGCCACTTGGCAGTTATGCCTGATGTACATCTTGGTAAAGGTTCAACCATCGGCAGCGTCATCCCGACACATGGGGCAATTATTCCAGCCGCAGTAGGCGTAGATATCGGCTGCGGAATGATGGCAGTACGTACCTCATTGAATGCCAAAGATTTACCGGACAACCTGTATGCTATCCGCCACGCTATTGAAATCGCCGTGCCACACGGTCGGACCGTAAACCATACCGGCCACGATAAAGGCTCTTGGCAAAAACCGCCAGAAACCGTCGATCACCACTGGAGCATATTGCAGGCAGGCTTTAAGCGCTTGACCGATAAATACCCACAATTACTGAAAACCAATAACCATCAACATCTAGGCACGCTAGGTACCGGTAACCACTTTATCGAACTATGCCTGGATGAATCCGACCAGGTATGGGTGATGCTGCACAGCGGTTCACGTGGCGTAGGAAATGCCATTGGCAACCTATTTATTACCCTCGCCCAACAGGACATGAAACAACATATCACTAACCTGCCTGATCGTAATCTGGCCTATTTCAAGGAGGGCAGCCGTCACTTTGCTGATTATATGGAAGCTGTCTGTTGGGCACAAAACTTCGCCCGCCATAATCGTGAAATCATGATGCAACATACACTAGCAGCACTGGCGACAGTGATTACAAAGCCATTCAGTGCCATGATGGAAGCGGTAAATTGTCACCACAATTATGTGCAACAGGAGCAGCACTTCGGCCAAAACGTGCTAGTGACACGCAAAGGCGCTGTGGCCGCACACAAAGGAGTGATGGGCATCATTCCGGGTTCTATGGGCGCGAAAAGCTTTATTGTACGTGGCCTGGGGAATAAAGAGAGTTTTTGCTCATGCAGTCACGGTGCAGGACGGGTATTAAGCCGTACGGCAGCAAAAAAACGCTTCACGATAGAGGATCAGAAGCGCGCGACAGCACATGTGGAATGCCGCAAGGATAGCGACGTCATTGACGAAATTCCGATGGCCTACAAAGACATTGAAGCGGTAATGGCAGCTCAGTCTTCACTGGTAGAAATCGTTCACACCCTGCGTCAGGTGGTTTGCGTAAAAGGATAATCACTATGAAAGAAAAATTGAGTGTCAGTGACACCATGAAACAACACATATGCCAAAAACTGGCGCAACTTGAAACGGAACAGCAAATACGAATACTCTATGCCTGCGAATCCGGTAGCCGCGGTTGGGGATTTGCCTCGACAAACAGCGATTACGATGTGCGCTTTATCTATGTTCATACCCCATCATGGTACTTACGCGTTGACCCACCAAGAGATGTGATCGAATTACCGATCAGCGACGAACTGGATATTTGTGGCTGGGAACTGCGCAAAACCCTGGGGCTGCTGAAACGAGCCAACCCGACACTGATGGAATGGACTGATTCACCGGTGGTCTACCATGAGGATACAGAGTTTATGACAGCATTGCGCGCCCTATTGCCAGACTACTTTTCCAACAACAAAGCGCGGTATCACTATCTGTCAATGGCGAAGAAAAACTTCCGTGATTATCTGCAAGGCGAAAAAATACGGCTGAAAAAATATCTTTATGTACTGCGCCCGTTGCTGGCTGTACGTTGGATAGAAGCAGGTAAAGGCGTACCACCAATGCGTTTCGACGTTCTGCTGGCGGAAACTGTTAAGGATGCAACTCTGATGCAAGAAATACAGACTCTGCTTACTATCAAACGTAACGCCGACGAAACGGATTATAGCCCACGTTTTAAGCACATCCATGACTTTATCCGCCGCGAGCTGGATGACTCATTTACCCGCCGCGAGTTGAAAAAAGATGAAAAACTTCTCCCGGATACTAAACTGGATTTGCTTCTGATGCGTACAGTACTTGGTAATAACAAAGAGCATGTATGTTGAAGAATGGCTGAAAAAGCTGTCTAATGACATAAGATCTCAACGACAAAGTTGAACGTTTACAAAGGACCAGTAAAACAGATTTTTACACCCTTGTTGACCTACAGCCAGTAATTTGAATAAGTTACTGGCTGTCAGCATATAGCTTATATCATTGCTATTCATAAGAAGTAAACGACATAGCCCCACTGGTGGATTTTTCTAATAATCCGACAATAACCCCATTCAAAGTAACGATGAGTTTATCCATTACTTACCACTCCTGATCCCAACCCTGCTGATCATGCAAACCCTCTTGGTCTTGAGTAATATTAGAGGAAGACGACCAGATACGTGATAACTCACCTCGTTTGGTAACTTGAAGTTCCAAATCCAGAGCCGCAAGCAACTTAAATAATGTTTCAAGCCTGGTTCCATCAGGATAATTCTCGAACTCTGAAACCGTTGACTGTTTTATACCGATGCTATCAGCAACTTTATCCTGACTTAACTTGCGCTTCTTACGCTCATTATGCAAAGCATGCGCTAACATTTTTGTAGATGTGATACTCATATTATCCTGCATAACGGATTTTTATATTTTATCCCCAATAAAGGATAAGTCAATTTTATCTCCTTAAGGGGATATTATAGAATCTATCAGCTTTAGAGGATAAAAATTCACTTTTTCTGGAAAGAATGAGATGTTTTTACTACCAGTAAACCTACCCAATGGAAGAATATTACCTAGACGACACATTGCACAAACGCGCAAGAAAAGTCAGCTATCGCTATGTAGTCGAAGCTGTCAGCCCTTTCCCAGAAAGCCAACATGGAATAACAGAAGTATAGAGGTATTAGGATTAAGTTAGTTAGCTAAACTGTTTATAACAACATCAATATATTTCTTATATATATTTATCCCGGCACTATATTTTACATTCTATCATTCCCATTACTTATATATATTTACATTATTAACTCCAAATAACAAAAAGTTACCTCGATAATATATTCAGCCCCTGCAATCATAATCAAACAACAGTCATATTATATTCACAGGGAACACTGCCCCTAATATTATATTGACTTAATTATTACTTCTTTAAATTAACTTTCATTCATGAGTTAATAACCAATACCCATTGAAATCATTATCCAAACTAAACATTATACAGAGGCAATCTAAATAGTTACCTTACACCTTTATTATTATAAAAAAACATCACTTCTAATATATCTTTCTATTTTTCACTAGTAAATCTAATATTTCATAGGCTAGTACCGGCTCCCCTTCATGAGATGCCATATTATATTAATTGAAAAAATTTCACATTATCCTTTTATCATTCCAATTACTTTTCCTGAGTTATAGTTATCTTCATAAATATAATATCAGATATTCTTCTCTGCCAGTTACCTTCAACTAATTAATTTCTCTTTATTACCTAAAGTAATTTATAACCACTTCTGGCAGAATATCATGGCATTCTCGCAACACACCAAGCACTAGCGCATGTTTCATTCAATTTACCCCAAGTTAAACCTTTAATTCCTCTGGGGTTCCATCTCTATACGGTACCAGCGTCGTCCTATCTTGCGAATCAACCGCGCAATGATTATTACCAACAACAACCATGACCAAATCGCTGGTTGCCTTAATCGCGTGATCTATTTCCCCATTCACAAAATAACAAACTCCAGGCTCTATTTCATGCTTTTCACCGGCATAAATAACATAACCCGTTCCTGCAAGTACAAATAAGATATGATGCCCTAAGTGAGTATGATTTTGCATCCCTTCATTTTTACTGAAACGAATTAGATCAGCACCAAAACCATCAAACGAAACTAATCCCTCGCCCGTACCCATACTATTAACCATTTTGTGATTTCTCGCCATTGTATCTACAACGAGATGCTCACCGTTCCAGTGACAAAATCTATTTTTAATAAATTCCATATTACCTTCCTTTTATCTCTACAAATAAAATTTTATTTTAAAGTAACTATCATCTCTATTTATTAATTGAAATAACACTATCTATCAAATAAAATAATATTTCATAGTGACATTTCAATCACCACAAAAATATCGACAGAGAAATTAACTGGTTATTAACAATATATCAAATAGAAATATGTAATTCCATAGAAGTATTTTACAAAAACTCACACTGTGATAAAAGTCACTATAAAATTTTTATCTTAGAGATCATCGCAGCAGATAATTCCCCCATAAAATAATCTCAATCAAAAGTTAGATTAATTACATTATTAAGTTAGGACAACCATAACATTGATTAAATCAACCTTAATTCCACCTAAAAACAGCTATTATTTTTTTAGTTAAAAAATATATACAATTAATCCTGCTGCCACTCTCAGGAAAAAATTTATTGAAAAACAGTGCCTCAAATACTCTATTTAAGAAATATTCTTTAACTGCCCGAACATCGTTTCATTTAGATACTATTTTCTTAGCAAAACCAACTTTAGCCCCTCGTTCAATGCTAACAGGGACATAAGGCGAATTGTGCTAAATCCCACTAACGATTTGAATTCAACTCTCTTTTTCAGAAAACATTTATACGATAGATTTTACACTATCTTGCAGATAATCGATCAAACTCCGTACTTTCCCTGACATATATTTTCCCGCAGGGTAAACGATATAAAAGTTTGAGTTCTCGACTGAATGCCACTCATAATTGATGGAACTGACAGCAGATGCGTAGCCACTAATGAATTTGTACTATCCAGACGCAGCGTTGTAACAAGTACCTTGAAAACCATCATCTTTGCGAGCATGATCGCAATAACTTCAATCTATTAGCAAAACAACCCATGACAACCAGTAAAACACTGCAAGTTGCCATATCTAACCTTACCATCTGGCGTAAAGGTGATCAGCGCGCACCGCATAAGCCATTGTTGTTACTGTATGTATTGTCTGAATACAAAAAAGGTCATGGCCGATTCTTCGATTACGGTAATGAAATTCATCAACCGCTGCTTGATCTGCTGACTTGCTTTGGACCAAAGCGACGAGAGCATTACCCCACTATGCCATTCTGGCGTTTACAGGGTGATGGATTCTGGGAATTACAAAACACAGAATATTGCACGCCACAAAAAGGGACCTTGTAAATCATTCTGTGTAATTGCCCCCTATTAAAGGTGACCATCCAGACGATCACCGAACTCAATCATAAAACGGCTCATTACCAGCCGCCAGTTGTGGATCAGCATGCTCCATTTTTTCGTGGCATCCTGTATCGCCAGATAAATCACCTTACACACTGCTTCGTCTGTCGGGAACACCTTGCATGCCTCTCGATAGCAATCTCTTCGAAAGTATGGGCTTCACTCTGCTCAATCTTATCGTTTTTCTTTTTATCCCCCAGATCGACGCTGTTTGCCAAAAGTTTACGAGCTTTATCTCTCCTGCTGGCCTCATCCAACCTTTGAGAATTAATCATATGGAAAACAAACCTAGACGCCAGACTGGTTCCTGTCGTCTCTCCTGAACTGGCATATCGATAATATGACAGACCGATATGCCTGCCTGCGGGCATTACGCATGGATCTGTTCTATCAAAACGGAATCGCAAAATACTATCAACAGGATCACCACTACCACGCTCATGTTGCCTTTTGGCTGGATGGTAGTAAAACCCAGAACACTTATCCCTGGGCAGAAAAAGCCGGTTCACTCTGGAATGATATAACCCTCCAGGATAACTGACATCACCGGTGCGAATTTAAGACTCACTACCGCACCAATATCAATATCCCAGTACGCTATAACGGTTCCGGACAGTATCGCCAACATCCGGCAGGTGCTGGCTTATATGACCAAAACCCAACAAGAAAGACGGCCTGCTACTGTACGATTGCAATGAAGTCCCTGAGCGTCCGCCTGCGGGGCGTCCACGTATCGGTACTGATTGCTAATCCCATCGTTTTTTACTTCAGATTTCCATTGTATGACAACCACACAGCAATACCACTCTGAATCCATTTAAGCTTTTCATCCACATGACGTTTGTCTGTCCACAAGGGACAGCTTACGCCTGCCTGCAGGAGTCTGATTGTGTTTGCAAAATCCTTCATAGCCTTAGATGGTAACGATCGTTTAATCGGGGCCAAAACGGTACAGACAGCGCCTTATGACCGTTATACCTGCCACCTGTGCGGCAGCACACTGCGATACCACCCGGCGTACGACTCTGAACGCCCATGGTTCGAGCACACCCACGATACCCTGAAGGAGCGGCCAATAGCATTGCCCCTATGTGAATCCAGAAGCCGGAGAAGCGAGGCTGATTAGCCGCCTGCGCGATTTGTACCTGATGTTAGCCCGAGGGTGTGCAAAGCTGACTGGCACTGTACGGAATGTAGCACTGATTATTATGGGGAACATTATTGCTTGTCGTACGGTACCGGGCGTTTTAGTCGTGAAACAACTACTGGCGGAATCAGTAACATCCGGCGCAGACACATGTGCTTTATGAAATGTTATCTCGCCAGAAACCCGAGAGGGTATCTGGTCAACGCCCAACAGGCTGTCGGCGAAGTGGAAGGAAGAATATGGACCGGCATATCTTGTGGCTGCAGGCTGATACTGCATGCGGGTTTGCAGGGAACCCCACCTAGCTTGAACATGCCCTAGGTTTAGCCTCTAGGAAGCCCTGATGAGATGTGCAAATCTGGATCCTTAAGTCAGAGCGGATGTCCGGATCAACAAACTTGGAAACCCTACATTAACTTCCTATTGATAAGGCCTCCCCTATTTTTGATAGTTACGTGAAAAAAACTATAAAAAAATCATAAATTACGTAAAATATAACGTAATTCACCTTACACAATTTGATCAAAAAACGGACAAAATGATGACTAACATTGATGTAGATTACTGCTACTCATTCCCTGCGCTGCGAGGTATTCAGGCTGGTAAACCTTTTTACGTCGCCATGTGCCCAATGCGCGTCATCCCTAAAATTTTTAGCTTTGATGAAAATGAAGTTCCGCCTGAATTAAGAGCACAAAGAAGTTTGAACAAAGCACGCATTCCTGAAATGGCAAGATATCTAATTGAAAATCCGAAAGATTATATTTTTTCTGCGCTGACCGCATCGATTGCTATTGATGTAAGATTTGATGAGTTTTCTGATTCAAATAATCTTGGTACATTACGTGTTCCAATGGAAGCACAGATACTTATCAACGATGGTCAACACCGCCGCAAAGCTATTGAAGATGCTTTGGAACAAATGCCGGAATTGGGCCAAGATAATATTCCCGTCTTGTTTTTTGTCGACGAAGGGTTGAAGCGCAGCCAGCAAATGTTTGCAGACCTAAACAAGTATGCCATTCGTCCCAGTCCTTCACTATCGGCACTGTACGATCACCGTGATATCAGCTCAAATCTGGCTCGCTATCTGGCGATGTCCGTTGAGCCGTTTGCCGGGCTGACAGAACTGGAGAAGTCCAGTATCAGCAAACTATCCAATAAGTTATTTACATTAAGCAGCATTAAACAAGCGACCCGTGCTCTGTTGGGTAAAGATCCTAAAGAAGGGGATCTCGAAGAAAACACACACATTGCCACACTCTACTGGCAGGCTGTTTACCACGTTATGCCGGACTGGCAACTAGCGGCCAAAAAAGAAGTTTCCCCTGCACAGCTGCGTCAAGATCATGTACATGCTCATGGTATTGGCCTTCAGGCGCTAGGATTGCTGGGACGTAGTCTGCTGGCAGAACATCCCGAACACTGGCAGCAGAAAATAGCTGAACTTAAAGCCTTTGACTGGCGTAAAAGCAATCCCGAACTGAGTAAACGGGCGATGCAGCATGGAAAGCTGAGTAAAACCAGTGCAGCCATTCAGTTAACCTGTAATGCGCTTAAACATGCCCTCTCACTTCCTCTCACTCCTGAAGAACAGGAGCTAGAGGCTCAAATGGTTATCTCATGAGTAAACTGATTCAGGCCTATGATCTGGCCGAGTATGAAGATTTCATTAATCAAGAGCAATTTGTTGGACGCCCTCTGGCCGAATATGTTGCTGAAGTTCAAAGAATTTATTGCGCGGATAAACGCCCGTGGGTGATTGGTTATAGCGGCGGTAAAGACTCTTCAGCGGTTATTACGCTGGTGTACTTGGCCTTGCTGGGCCTGCCTCCTGAAATGCGCAACAAAGATGTTTTTGTGGTGTCATCCGATACGCTGGTAGAAACCCCTGTAGTGGTGGATTTGATCAAAAAGACTATGCTGCAAATCGAGGCCGGTGCAAAGCGTAACGGATTACCGATCACTCAACATTCGGTGACGCCAAAAATCCATGAAACCTTCTGGGTCAACCTGCTGGGTAAAGGTTATCCGGCCCCGACCCGTAGTTTTCGCTGGTGTACCGAGCGCATGAAAATCAACCCGGTCAGTGATTTTATTAAAGATAAAGTCAGCCAATTTGATGAAGTGATTGTTGTTCTGGGTTCACGCAGTAGCGAAAGCGCATCACGTGCGCAGGTTATCGCGAAACATAAGATTGACGGCACACGGCTTGCCCGACATACCACCTTACCTAATGCCTTTATCTACACCCCCATCGATACTTGGGATGTGGAAGACGTTTGGAAATTGTTGAGAGGCGCGTTTCGCTATTCTCCCGATGATATAAAAGAGTGGGAAAATCCATGGGGGGGAAATAACCGCCCATTATGGACGCTCTATATGGACTCATCTGCTCAGGGAGAGTGCCCACTAGTGATTGATGATAGTACCCCATCCTGCGGTAACTCTCGTTTTGGCTGCTGGACCTGTACCGTTGTCACCAAAGATAAAGCAATGGAAAGCCTGATTAAGAATGGTGAAGAGTGGATGTCCCCATTGCTGAAATATCGCGATCTACTGGCTTTTACGACCGATCCTGCGAATAAAGACAAGTACCGCAACTATAAGCGTCGTACCGGTAAGGTGAGTTATCAGTACGCCAAAGATGGTGAAGATCCTGGTGCAGAGCGTAAGCATGTTCCCGGTCCCTACTGGCTTAAATACCGTCAGCAGTGGATAAAAGAGTTGCTGAAAATTGAGCGCGATTTGAATGCTCAGGGCCACACCATTACGTTAATTACGCAACCGGAATTGCATGCAATCCGTCAGGAGTGGCTAAAAGATCCCAATGAGCCAGATTGGTACGACACTCTGCCCGGTATTTACCGCGAAGTGTATCAGCAGGATCTGGATTGGGTGGTCGACGATCAGTCACGCTTTGACGCCAGCGATGCTGATTTGCTGGTGCAAATAGCTCAGGGGTTTAATGTTGAGCCAGAGATGGTAATGAAACTGATTGAGCTGGAAGTTTCAATGGAAGGGTTAAGCCGCCGTCAGGGTATTTTTGACAAGCTCGGCGCCATTTTAAAACAAGACTGGGGCAGTCTTGAAGAGATCCAGCAGCAGCAGGCAATGTTACAAAAACGCAATGACCGGGATATTCATCAGGAAGAAGTTGCAAAGCTGGAAGCTGAGCTTCAGGTTTTACAGCGCAGAATTGTCGATGCCAGTGAATCATCTGTATTTGTAGGTGAGGGAAACTAACGTGTTAATTAAGCAACTAGTATTGCGTAATTTTCGGGTATTCAGCGGTACGCATGCTATTGATCTGGCCCCCAGAAAGCGCCCACATGACGTGAATCCCCGACCTATTGTGCTGTTTGGTGGTTTAAACGGCGCTGGAAAAACCTCGATTTTATCGGCAATTCGGCTGGCGTTGTATGGTCGTTTGGCGTTTGGCCTCGCAACTCAGCAACAGGAATATATCGAGCAGCTTAGCGCATTGATTCACAACGGCGCGTACTATATCGAACAACCGGAAGAAGCGGCAGTAGCGCTGACGTTCACCTACAATAAAGGCGGCCATGAGGCAGAATTTACCGTCACACGAACCTGGAAAAAAGGCAGGAAAGATCGTCTTTCTCTACAACAGGATGGGCAGCTTCTTGATGAGCTGGATTATGACCAATGTCAAGGGTTTCTTAATGAATTAATCCCGCATGGTATCGCCGATCTGTTCTTTTTTGACGGTGAGAAAATTGCGGAACTGGCGGAAGATGAATCCGGTAATATCCTGCGTACTGCCGTGCGCCGTCTGTTGGGTCTGGACCTGATATCCAAGCTACGTAATGACTTAATGATTTTTGTTAAGCGCCTGCAATCTAGTCAGTTAGCAAGCTCTCAGCAACAACAGCTTGCGGAGCTTGAGGCACAAAGTAAAAAATTAGCCTGTCAGACGGAAGAAATACTGGAAAAAGCCGATTTTGCCAAAACGCGAATTGAGTTTCTATCTAAAGACATTACCCGTTACGAAGGGTTATTGAATGCGCAGGGGGGTGCATTTGCCCAGACTAAAGCGCAAGAAAAACAGAAAGTTGAAACGCTGCTAAAAGATAAAGAACATTTGGAAAAAGCATTGCGGCAGGAATGTGATGGATCGCTACCCTATGCGCTCGCTCCCAATACCTTATCCCTTTTGCTACAACAAATTGCTGATGAAGCACAGATCAAGCAGGCAAAAAGCTTTGAGAAAGAACTGAGCCAGTTTTTAGCTCAACTCAGAAGCGATATTGCATTGCGCTCCAGCACCACCAGCAAAATTGCAACTGAAGCCATTACCGATAATTTGAAAGAGTATATGGCGGCCAAACCCAAAGGCGATTTGCTGTTTGATATCTCTGAACGAGAAGCAGGCATGCTCCAGCAATCAATTGATCGGGACAGCAAGAGAGCATGGCAGCGTTTCGATCTTTACCGTACACAGTTGGCTGAGATTGAACAACAGTTAGAACAAGCTGCCGCTAATATTGCCCGCGCTCCGGAAGACGATCAGCTAATGGATTTCTTTGAGAAATTACGCTACCTGGATCGGCAGCGCGAAGCTCAGCGGCAGAAATATCGTTCACTACTGGAAGAAGCTAAACGCAAAAAACAGCAGCAACTGGATTGCGTCCGCAAGGTCCAAAAAGCACATGATGCTGCCCGCTATCAGTATGGTTTTAGCAGTTCATTTAAAAACGCCCAAGAAACGATAAATTTACTCGATCGCTACAGCGACGTATTAACTCAGGCGCGAGTAAAAACGTTGTCTACAAACTTTGAACTGGCCTACCGTAAGCTGGCCCGTAAAGAGGATTTGCAACTTAATGCACATATCAACCCGGAAGCATTTGATGTAGAGTTGATTGATGAAAATGGCTCGATAATTAATCGTAAATTGCTTTCAGCTGGTGAAAAGCAGATTTATGCGATTGCGATCCTTGAAGCACTGGCAAAAACCTCTGGCCGTGATTTACCGGTGATTATTGATACGCCGTTAGGACGTCTGGATTCTCAGCATCGGGATAAGCTAATTAACCATTATTTTCCGGAGGCCAGCCATCAGGTTGTGCTGTTATCTACTGATACAGAAGTGGATGAACGTTATTTTGTCGATCAATTGCGTGATGATATTTCTCATGCTTATGAGATCGTTTTTAATACGCATACCAAATCATCCACACTGAAACCCGGCTATTTCTGGGAATTAACCAAGGAGACTATCTGATGCTCCCGAATCGAATGCAGCTCAGTCGTCAGACAGAAGAGCAGCTTAAGAGATTAAAAGGGTATACCGGGATCACTCCTAATGTCGCAGCCCGGCTGGCATTTTTCCGTTCAGTAGAAAGTGAGTTTCGTTATTCGCCTGAGCGGGATAGTAAAAAGCTAGATGGCACGCTTGTGTTGGATAAAATTACGTGGCTAGGGGAAACACTGCAAGTTACGGAGCTTGTCTTGAAGATGCTTTATCCGCAGATAGCGCAGAAGGACATGATTAAGGCGTGGGCAGCACATGTTGAGGATGGGATTGCTGCGTTGAGGAATTATCGTAGTCTTAGAGATTTTTTCATGGGAATATAAACAAAAATAAAAGGGATACGGAATATTAGTTTCCATATCCCTTACAAACTTGAAATTATTTCAATAACAGGTCCTTACTATCAAAAAATATTATTTCTTTATCAGTTGAATCCTTCTGAAATTGAAATAATTCCAGTCCCATTGTTGAGGCAAGAGTATTTATTTCTTTTTGGTTCATATCGGAACTGGATACAATGACTGAGAAAATGAACTTATTAACTAACTCAACGTTATTAATAAACCAAACAGGAAATATACTATTAAACAATACTTCCTCACTAACATTGACATATCTGGCTAAACTCATAAATCTATCATGGTGATCTAAAGGAATGCATTGTTCATAGTACTGAAATAAATCATCGGACTCGATACCCAGCTTTTGAGCTATATCAGTTATATTATCAGATAAGGCTCTCCATAATTCTTCTTCTGGGTTTAAACCATCAATTGATGGTAAGGATATAACTGGTATAACTTTACCAACAAGTTTACTTATTTTTGCACGCATATCGGCATCAAAAACAGCAAAAAAATTAAACCCTATGGTTTTATTAGGGTTGAAGTGTTTTACTACCTTTTCGATATCCGACTCACCATCTTTAAAGCTTACTATATGATAGTCATAGGCAATGTCAGAAGCAGCTCGGTTCAACATACCATTAAGAAATAAGTAAGAAAACTTGTCTTCAACAATAAAAACTCCTTTTTTTCTTGGTTTAATACCTAGTGCAGTGAAATACTTTCTTTCATGTTTAGGGGATACAACGTTAATCCCTGCGCTGCTAATATTAGAAATTAATCTGACATTATTAATACCAACTTTATTTAAAATCGACTCAGAGTGACTAGACAATAATATCCAAATACCTCTTTGTGATGATATATAAGCTAGATAGTCCATTAAATATTCCTGGCTATACACAGATATACAATTTTCTATTTCATCTATGAGTAAAACAGAATGAGCATCGATCCAATTTACGAACCAAAAAATATACATACATAAATATTCACCAGCCCCCATTTCAAGACAAGTATATTCCACTCCATTAGGCAGGGTGACTCTGATAAAGGGGAATGTATAATCATCTTCTAATGCACCTTCAACTTCATAAATCTCTATTTTTGAGTAAACCCTTCCTATGACATTTCCTATTACATTGATATTTTCTTTTTTTCCCAACAATCCGTTTGGTTCAAGCCCCTCAATAAAATCCTCAATATTCTCAGAACTATTCAAGAAATTTATAATTTTATTACATTCCACTGATGGCTCAAGGTAATTAACAGAAATATCTTCAATATTTTCAACCTCAGAGTTATCCTTTATTAAAGAAATGTTAATATCAGCTTCATCTAATCTCGTTCTATATAGATCATTTTTCTTAATATGAGAATAGATTGATTTTAGGATAGTACTCTTACCTATTCCATTTTTACCACAAATTACCGAAATGCCATTATTTAATTCTAAGCAAAATTTATCAGATATCCCTTTAGCATCACTGATTAAAACTTGACGAAGTTGGCAATTATAATTAGATAAATCTTGAGTTCTACGCCACCCATCACAAAATTTGGCTAGCCTCATTCGGTCACTCCTTCCAATCTTCCGCGAGATCTTCTATGATAAATTTTACATTAACATTCTTATCTTCCATAAGACATACAAATTCATTAAGAGAATTGTTATCTTTTCTTTGTAAACATGAAAGACCAATCCCCGCTCTGAGACAGGAGAAATTTTGTATAATATCTCTAATAATAATCGAACCAATAGACATAACTCGTGAAGAACTTCTTTCAATATAAATCATTAATAATTCACGAAGACATTTCTCATCAATATTAAAGAAAGATAAAATCTCGGATGGAATTTTCTCATTTGCTTTAACATGGGCCTTAGCTGATTCCAAATTAAAGAATGCGTTATATATCTGTTTATTTTCAAAATCTTCACCATAGATATTCATGCATGAAATTAGATATATCCAGTTCAAAGACGATGCTTTCGTAAGATTAGTGCTTATTTCCATGTTTTTTATATGGGAACTAAAAGCACCAAATATCTTTATCGTATCTTTAATAGCAATAGATATTTTACTATCGAAACTGGTATCATTACGATATCTATTGGTTAAATTTGCATCACTGAGTTGATAGCGAATACTTTTCTTCTCAAGAAGAAGGCAAACACGAGAAAGTAAATCATTGTAAGCCATCCTAGAGTTACTAAATCCAAGAATGCCTTTATCAACACCAAGTTCATCCATATAAGAAACAAAGGATGATATATCATCACGTACATCACCGAAGATAGCATTCCTAGCCTCAGATGAGGTCAGCTTTATTGTTTGGTTTAATCTATAGAAAAGCTCGCTAGGTTCACCTTGATTATATTCAGTTATCTCATAAATAGTAATACCAAAACGCTCAATCTTTCTTTGGATATCTGGATGTAAGTCTTTAAATTTTTTGCCATGTAGTTCGACAATGTCTTCATCCTTAGGTTCGATAAGACCATCAATTTGAAATTGATTATCCAAAAAATCCCGAATAGCAGTCAGTCTCTGCTGTCCATCTAAAACTTCAGCTTTTCCATTGCCAATAGATACAGTGTGTATTGGTGGGATGTACCATTCACGAAGAATGGAGTCGATTAATAATTTCTTTTTTTTCGTCGTCCAAACTTCACCACGTTGGAAGTCAGGTCTAAGATCTAGCTCCCCATCTTTAATATCCGCATAAACACTTTTTATTTTATTTGTAGTATCTTTTATGATCATGTCGTTTATCCTTTAATCAGTTCCCAAAACGCCCGATCCCGCATCTTCTTAACCCGTTTATCCCCATCAATATACAGGCTAAAATGCTTCTCCAGTTGCCGAATCTGCCCCATCAGGGATTCTTGCTCACCTTTATCATCGACGTTAAACACCGCCTTGATATCTGCATTCTTAATCTCTGACACACGATGGATCACCCAAGTCAAAATATAGGAGGCATAATTATTATCCCCTGTCTTGAAGTGAGTTATCTCCTGCGTTGACAGAATCACGCCAACACCATACTCGCGACCTTCTTTAAGGATCTTACGCAAGCTGGCAAAATCCTGACGCATAAAGTTATCAGCTTCATCCACCAGAATCATTTTAGTTAGCTGTCGATAATCCCCACACACTACCGGTTTACCCCTTTTTTGCATCTGCGCATAGAACAGATCCAGAGTCAGTGCGACCACCAGATTTTGTATTTCCGGCGGATAACCTGCTAACTCAATCACAGTTACACCGTCGATCAACTCGTACAGGCTGGTCATCTGTTCAGGGATAGTTTCAAATATTTTGTAACGCGCCAGTTTAGATAGCGCCGCGTACAGCGAATCTTCTTCGACTTTCTCTTGGTCGAGAAAACGCAGCCATACATCTTCAATCGTTGGTGCGATTCGTGACCATGTTGTCGGATCTTCCGGCGAAATCCCCGCCGAGTCATAACACTCTAAAATCAGGTTTTCTAATTTAAGCTGCTGTTTGTGGCCCAAACCATAGGCTTTCGCCATCGTTTCCGATAACCCGCCTGCGGTATGGATCGGCAACATCGGCGTATCGCCAAACAGGGAGAGTGGGTTATACGGCAGCTTAAATAACTTATATTTTTTAGCACCAGTTGCTTCCAGAAAAGCATCGTCCACATAGTCTGATTTGTAATCGAAGATCAGCAAACCAATTGGCTTACCATCAACGTTACAGGACTGATTGCTCATCAGTTGCGTGACCACCGATTTGGTAAACTGAGTTTTCCCGGTGCCCATCGTGCCAATAATACCGGTATTGGTGTTCATAAACTTCGCGGTATTGGTCGGTTCCCAATATAGCGGACGCTGACGCACAGCATCATGACCAAACAAAATTTGCAGTGGTGTATCACTTATGTCGGGAGATTGCGGCAGTGCAACGGGTTGTTGCAACTCCGGTTCAGAAATGGATTGCGTTTCGGGCAGAGAAACAACCTGTTCTACCGGCGCAGGTTGTAATGACTCTGCATCACAACCCGGCTTAAGCCGATATTTTTCCGGCACCCGATAACGTTCCGCGAGTGGCGGTTCATCCCCTTTCGTGGAGATCAGCGACGGCAGCAGCGAATAAGGAATTTCAATCTGTAAGATATTATCTGATGTCTCTTTATAAGAGAGATCAAAACAACTTTCACTGTCCACATGAGCTACAACAAAGCCATCAGCATAGCCTGCCAGGTTACCCAACTGGTAATCACCAGTTAGCCACCATTCACGCCGCTCCAGCAAGAGGGCCAGCTTGTCACTGTCCAGTACGCCGTACAGACGCAGTTTTTCTACCTGCATTAATACCTGACGAATAAAGAGCGCCCGGTACAGCTGTGATGCCAGCGTTTGCGGCTCCAAGATATCCTGCTGTAAATAGCGCTTCAGCTCTCGGGCCTGCTGTCCTGCATACCTGTAATCTGGCCGTGCCCCAGTCTTAACTTCCAATGGCAACAGATACAGGCGATTCTCTTTGAAGCCAACAAAGAGCACATCATCAGAGATCGCACCTTTATGATAGCCCTGTAAGTTACGGGATAAATCGCTCTCTTTCATTTTCAGCCCGACATTGCCGGACACACGGATCATTTCCGCCACCGATAACGGAATCCAACAAATATCGGATTGATGCAGCATGGATTGCACGAATTTATACGCGCCGATGATACCGTGTTTCTCTTTACGCTCCTTTTCACCCGAACACAGCATTTTCAGCAACCATTCGCCGTTAAAGGCATTAAATTCAGCAAGCAGGTGCTGGCTGTCAACGGCAGGTTGTCCGGTCTGACCTGACGTCTGAAGTAGGCGCAAGAACAGTTCGACCTGTTTTGTGACAGTAACGGCGTCATAGCCCACGCAACTGGTGTACTGGTCAGAGTAATGGATCAGCACCACGTCTTTCTGGCTGGTAAAGAAATCAAGAGTGACTTTGGGGTCGATAATGGTTGTCCAAAGTGAACTGTCATAAGAACGGTTAAGTAACTGCTTAAAGTTACCGCTTACTGCCAAGCCAATCCCCTGTCCATGATACTGGCTGTTGCTCTGACGCGCCGGTTGCCACAGGCAACCCAATAATCGGGCAAGTCGCAGGGCACAGTAGGGCTCAGTATCGACATCACGCAGGCCAAAAGCGGTAAAATAGGCATCACCCTGGGTTTCCGCACCTTCACCTGCAATAAGGCCATGACATAATACCCCGCTGGAAGCATCTTCGATGCGGATTTGGCGGCAATCCACTGGCGCGGTATTAGTAAAAAATGCCAGATGGGCGTAAGCCAGTTTGTCGCTTTCCGGCGGCAGAATAAATTTGCTGAACGTTAATCGACTTCGCAGCAGATCAATCAGCATCTCGGCCTCTGCACGCCATGCGCCGCTGTTCAGACCAAGATCGTTTTTAAGCCGTTCATAGCTACCACTTTCGGCAAAGTGATCAAAAGCATTAGGGAGCAGGCGTTCATCGTAGCAGTTCACATGCACCGAAATAGCACGCTCTTTTTCCTGCTTAAAATATTCCACTAATCCTAGGAACAGCTCTCTGGCGTTCCCTTGGTTAATGGCATTGATAATCAGCGCATTATTTCCGGCATTCTGGAACAGCCGGGCATAGGCGTCCGTGAATTCATTAAGTTTATCTTTTACTAGCCGTTTAACGTAGTCATGACTCATCTGACGCTGGGGAACAACGTCGATCCAGAAACGGTTTTCCGCTACCGGCTGTAGTTGCGCATATTCATGTTCGCTATGATAAACAAACGGCATTAAGCCGGAGACCACAAGACGATCGAGGGTAATTTGCGGTAATGAGGAAAATGAATGCTGCTCTGGCTCCGCGATAATCGTTTCCGTCAGCTGTAAATGGTAAGCCAGAACTAAGGGATGCAGCGGCGAGAGACGTTCATAATTATCGCCACGACAAATTCCCAGATGCAACAGACGCTTTTCCTGCACGGTCAGCGCCCTACTCAGACCGATTTGCTGTAGTGCCTGTTCAAACGTAGTGACGATGTGGCTGACCAGTGCACGGTATTCAGCTGACCACGATACAAGGCTCGGCAAGGCGCTACGGTGTTGATAGTAAGCAAGCAGTTGATGATACGCATTGTGGAGATCGGGATAGCTGGCACGAAGTTCATCCAGTGTAAACACACTATCGTCATTTCCTGTACCGAGATGGTTCCGTTCAATCAGTGAAGCTTCCAGCATCAGCAACTGTTGGCGCACCCCGACTACGCTATGTTCAGTATTATCCAGAATAACGCGCCCTTTCATCCGGTTATAAGCCGCATTACCTTCTTCTTTGAACAACTTACTGAAACGACTTTGGTCAAACAGCAAAGGTAGAATTAACCCTTCTTCCGCTCCCGGCCCTTCGATGTTGAGCGGCAGACGGGAATCGCCTGAAACCAGCGCAAATTGAATCAACTCGCTTTGGTTTGCCAGAGTCTCAAAATTCACCCATGCATAGTGTCGACAGTCAATATCATCACTGTCTTCATCCAGCGTACAAATCAGATCGCCTACTTCAGCAATACGCAACTCGTTGTCTTCCAGTTGCAGTGTCAGTTGCCCTTTACCCGGCTCAACACGGTAGCAATGTTGAATATCGTTCAGCCAGAATTGCCCCTGTTCGACCAGTAACAGACGAAATTTATACTCCTCCGCCGAATTATTACGATTGATCAGTTCAAGGCTAAAGAAGCAGGGATGTCCATCGAAAGGGACCGACGCCATAATGCGGGAAGTTTTTCCCCCGGCCCGGCTGGTGCGCCAGAAGTGTTTTTTCTGTAATCGCCGGTGATGGGCAATTTTTATCTGATTATCCTGAAGATCGTTGCCCTGAAAGCTGAGCTCCAACTCAACCTGCGATTGTCCTGGTTGTACCTGTACCAGTAAACTGATGTCACGTTTGCCCGCTTTACTGATACTTTTGGCTCTTTGCCAAACTTCACCATTCTCAACGCAGACGTTATCCAGCACCAGCTTTTGTTCGCTGTTCTGTTTTTTTTCATCCAGATAGTCAGCAAAATCAAGCTCACGCCAGTCATCTTTATCAACGAAATGCTCCTGAATGAATTTGGTACTGAATTCGGTCAGTACATTCTCCAGTTGCCCACTGTAACGCTCAATACTGTCTTCTATCTGGCGATATAATTTCCGGTTTTCATTCAACCGAGCGCGTAGCTGCTTATGGCTAAAATTTAGCAACTCACCATCGTTGAATAGCTTTAGCTCGGAGAAATCCAGGTTACCATCGTCCAGCAGGCGATATAACGATGAAAAACCAAATACGGTTGCACCTTCCTCCAGTACCGTTGTCAGTTGATCGTCCAGCAAACAGCGGGACAGCTCTGAACGGTTGCTGTCCGTGGTGATTAATTTCTCCAACTGGTGGCGGAAGGTTTCGGGATACCAGATAGCATCCGGTGCGGCCACGTCTTTAGTGCTGTTGATCAGGGTATCCAGCATGCTGTTATGAATAATCAGCAAAGCCGTTTGGGCAAAAACCCCGCTGCGACCAGCCACTTTATCGCGCAGATGGGAAATATAGTTTTCCGTAAACGCAGGAGCGGCGGTACCGTGCAGAACCAGAATAAGCTGAATGCCATTACACGAGATACAGGCGAGATGCTGTGCCGGTGCAATCTCCAGTTGATTTCCATCTGCCAGGGTGACAAAAGCCTGCCAGAGCTTTAAGGCATTATCGGGGTCGGGAGATTTAAACTGATAGCGCTCACCTGGCTGGATGGTAACGCTAACCCATTTAATAAAAGTTTCCGCCAGATAGGTTTCATACTGTTTTACGGACATACACGGCGTCTCCACTGTCACTCATTCGCTCCACGTTTCCCATGCGTTCATAAAATGCAACCAGCATTTGCGCGGACTGGTTATCCAGATAAAATCCGCGTTGCTCAAAACCACGCAGCAGTTCATACAGTCGGAGTTTGTCATTTTTGCCAACGGTGAGGTTGGTCAGCAGCAGTAGGCGATCCTGGTTCAGTACCAGCACTTTCCCAGCCCGGCCACGCACCTGGATGAAGTCAGTACAAATCTGGTTTTCCAGTTCGTTGACGTATTTCCGATTCACCTTTGCCCGCTCAGATTTTTTACCCTGAAACTGTTCAACGGCAACGGATAATAGCTGTTTGAAGGCACTTTCCAGATTTGCAGCTCGTTCACGAGGCGGGAGCTCGCGATCCTTAATAAAATCCTGCAAATAGTCATTAAGGGCATTTAATACCTGAGAAGGAGAATCTGAATAATTCAGGGCATCCTGATAGACCCACCATAACGGACGCTTTCTCTCCCCTTTCCCCCACTGCAAAACCTCCAGAGCAGAGAGCATCGGGAAAAGTTTTTCACTTTGGCTGGCGAACAGTTTATAGCCATAACGTTTCACTTTTTCCCGTTCAGAGCTGGCTTTTTCGGTATCAAGAATAAAAAATAACGACTTGCTTTGCGGCTCACCGTCTTGCCAGTTATCCAGATTGAGCGCCACTTGGGCACACCAGCTAAAGGCGTACAAACGCAGGGTATTGGTCAATTCCTGTAAAAGATACTGTGGGTGCTCTGCCAAAAACGCCAAATCGGACTGAAAGCACGTTACCATATAAGGCAGATAAGGTTGCTCTGCAGCAAATGGGCCTCTGCCCAAAAATGGCATAACTTTTTCATCAAGCTTTTTCAATAGTTGCTGCTCGATGAAATTCAGCTTGCCCGGTATCGGGTAGCTAAGGCTGAAATCTCCCATCAAATTGGCAAACAACGTTCCAAGGCGTTTATCCGCCATGGAACCTGCACTTATTTTTTCAGCGTCAAACTGGGCGTGAAACAGCAAAAACAGCGGTGAGACGCGAAAGATATCCTGGCTGGAAAAATACATCCGTTCCAGCACAGACCAGAAGGCTGGCTCATCAATCAGTGCTTGCAGGTGCGCTTTACAATCATCGCGAAACTTATCGGGATCGTAAGCTTCGATTTTACGTTTAAGGGCATAGCTAAGTACCAAGCCAGTCACGAATTGCCAGTCAATATTATTGTTTTTATTGCGTACAGGCAGGTAGCTATCAAGTTGATTGTTACCCACTTTTAACGTTGTTGAGATGGGATACATTCTGCTATCCCTCCATACCGCTAATGGTGATCATATCGTCATCCGCCCTTGCGCTATAAACCCGCTGCCCGCTATCATAAAATTTTATTTCACTGCTGGATTTGGCCTGTTCCGCGATCAACTCGACAATTTCATCCAGTAACACAATGGCATTTTTGTCGTATTTATTCGGGCGATAGCCGTTATTTAGTTTGTTCAAGAGCTCAAACAGATTAAGTCCGATACGGATGGGCAGCAGTGAGTTTTGCCCCACTTTTAAATGAGCATCGAAACAGGTTGGGTGAGCCGTGTTTTTCTTGAAAATTGCGTCCCAGTCTGGTTTCAGCGCCACCGGAGCTGTGATTTTAACCCCACCAAATTCGCCTAAAAAGAACTCTTCCTTTTGCATGCTTAATTCTGGCGCTTTGCGGTTCGCATAGCGCTGAATGCCAGCGATAAGCTCGGAAGTGTAAAATCGATGCAAAGCTTTTTTCTGTTCTGATTCTGCTGTGTAGTTTTTATGTAAATGCCAGATGTGTGAGTAACGTTCAAACAGTGATTCATTAAAAAACACCAAAAAATCCCGGTGATAATCATTCCCCAGAGGCTCATGTTGTAATAACCAGAAAAGTCGAATCAATGAAGCAGCATCCCCCGGCTTAACATTCTGGCGATCAAATTTAATGTGTAATTGCTCAAGCGTTGCTAAAAAATCATCCAGTTTAGGATCTATTAGCCCAAGCTCATATCGCAAAATGAACTGATCGAGTTCATAGGTATGCAATCTGGCAGGATCAAAATCAGAGACCTTTTTAATCAAATCATTCTCTGCGCCGGTGAAGAGGTTATCAAATAAGTAGCCCGGCCCCATCAGCAGATGATGCAAAAAATCCAGTAATGTTCTCGTGGTAACAAATTGGTCTTTAATTAGCCTGGCTTTAAATAATTGCGTAATTAATACATTCTGAACTCCGGGCATACGGAGTAGTTTAAAGTTAGCAAGTGTCTTTAAATCATGCCCTGTTGCCTCATCACGTCGAAAAATAGTGTAAAACAGATTGTTATCATCATCGCAAGTTAAATTATCTAATAATGCTTTAATAAAGGGGGAATATTGTTTATCTTCATCAAACTGGAACTTCGGATAGTCTTCAAAATCAAAAAAATAACAATTTTCATTGCGGTAAGGGCCACGCTCTTCTCGCTGTTTCGACAGAAATAAATCAATAGCAGCTCGGATTGCCTTGTGGCACTTAGCCCCTTCTCTGGCAAAATTAGCAAGCATCCCCGTGTTGATGCCGATGAGTAACGGGCGTGATTGCGGGTGATGATTACAAAATAAATCATTCAATGCATCAATGGCTGACTGTCGGGGAGCAAAGCTATGCGTGGCGTCCAGATGAAAGCTAAATCGCTGCTGATAACGCAGCACTGACTGGCAGCGGGTCAAAATTTCGGACTTACCATCCCCGCTGCTGCCACATAAAAAAATGATCTCGCCAGACTTTGCAATATCCAGGCAACGTTGTAAATCGGTTTCAATCTCTTGTTTAACAAAGAGTTGCTCTTTTAACTCATCGAACACGTCCCTTGGTCGATCAGTCTCCGTCGTTACGGAAAATGAAGAGGACTTAGCAAGTACACCCAACGCTTTACGTAATGTGATTGCGCTCATAACCGTATGGTCTCGAAGGAAAAATAATAACCATTTTATATAAATGAGTACATTATCTCTACCTAACTTTGTAATGTCTGAGTTGATGTCGCATCTCCCATTTTGATGGGAAGCCAGGAATTCACTCCTGACCTATTATTAGAAATTTATTTTCGCGAAATCAAACAGACTCACCACCTTCTCCCTATTCGCATCTAAGAAATCAGCCCACCACTGCAACATCAACCTCCGCTCATCCAGATGCTCTGCCTTATGAATGTAAGCCGCCCGCACGGAGTTACGTTCCATATATATGGCTCATCTGCCGCTCTATCGTATCCCTCAACCACAACCCCGATTCGATCAACGAGCTACAAGCCATCGTCCTGAAACCATGCCCGCAAATCTCAACTTTCGTGTCATAGCCCATCACCCACAGCGCCTTATTCGCAGTGTTTTCACTCATCGGCTTACGAGAATAATGATCGCCAATAAAAATCAGCTCACGATCGCCACTGAACTTATGAATCTGCTTAAGGATTGCTAATGCCGACGGGACAACGGCACCAGATGAAGAGTACGCATTTTCGATCCACGGTGAAAATGCTTAATGCCTTCTAACGGTTCACGTTCAGATGGAATGATCCACATTGCCGTTTCAAAATCGATCTCCGACCAGCGAGCAAATCGTAGCTCACTGGAGCGGATGAAGATCAACAATGTAAGCTCAACAGCTAACCGGATCAAAGGTCGCCCCGAATAGCCATCAATGCGATGAAGTAATCCAGAGATTCGCTTTAGCTCAAGCGCCGGACGATGGACATGATTACTTGAAGCTACTGCTCCTACCATTTCTTGTACAGGGTTATAGTCAATTAAGTCACTCTGCACCGCATAACTCATAATAGCGGTTGTGCGCTGCTGAAAACGTGAAGCCACTTCGAAGCGGCCCGTAGCCTCGACCACTTTGATTGGAGCGAGAAGATCGCGAGTTTTCAACTCTTCAATACTGCGCTTTCCAATTGCCTGAAAGAAATTATCCTCCAGACTCTTAAGCACACGCCGACTATGCTCTTCCGACCATTTCTTGTTGGCGGCGTGCCAATCTCTGGCAACAGATTCAAAGGTGATGACCTCTTTAGCCTGTTCCTCTTTCACGGCATGCTTATGCTCACGAGGATCGATACCCGCTGCAACAAGCTTCCTTGCGGCTTCTCGTTTTTGTCTGGCATCTGCCAACGATGTTTCAGGATAAATACCGAATGCCATCAGGTGTTGCCTACCGCCAAAACGGAAGCGAAAGCGCTAGTATTTGGAGCCATTAGGGTGTATCAGCAAAAACATGCCATCACCATCGACGAACGAGTATTCCTTTGCTTAGGTTTTGCAGAACGCACCTTGATATCAGTCAAGGCCATGATGGTAATCCTTCCATATGCTGCCGTGAGTATACAAGCGTTATCGAACCAGCATATATACTCGCTTCTATACTCACATGCATGTTGATGTGGGGTAACTCAGATTGATGTAAATTGAATGAAAACCGGGGAGAAACCTTACGGGGACTGGGTTTTAGGCATAAAAAAACGTCAGTAAACGTCGATTTCGTACTAGATGGTGCGCAGGCCGGACTCGCACATAATGATTAATCCTTTGATTTAAAAACAATAAAAAATAACTTTTAGATAATATACCAACACATTAAATCGTTGATTTTGGGACTCGAATCGGGGCAAGAATTACCTGGGAAGATACTAATAATCGAGCACAACTCTGTCGCTATGCATCAACTACATTTAATGCCGTTCGGCGAAAACAGGCATAGGCCTCTTCCCAGGAAACGTGGCTTTCGCCGAATACCATTGGTGTGACAAACTGCAGATAGCGTTCCTTATAAACAGGATTGCTCACGAGTTCTTCCAGCCCCCTTTTCAGTTCTTCAACAGGTGATTCGCAGAACTCAGGGTACTGGGCACCATAACGTTCAATATCCTGTTCAATGCATTCCTGCACGAAGTGCTTCAAAACAGGAACATCAGCACCTTTCTCTCTAACAATACAAAAATTGTCGTAGATATGACGCACCAATGATTCATCCACTGCTCGTTCCACATCACGCATACTTGCAGCCGTTCTGCGCATCATCGAGATCAGCTTTTCAGCCTGCGTGCTGGCGATAGTTGCACAGGGAAAAGCCCTTACTACTTCGCCTTTCTTTGTTAGATCCATTACCAATGAGCTAATAGCGCGGTTTTCCGCAGCCTCAAGCAAATCCGTTTCCATTAGTTCCAGTTTGATAAATGGCCTTAAGCAGGGAGCTTGTGCATATTCCTGCGGGTAACGCACCGGAATTTCATTATAGCGATATTCATCACGAGTAACCTTTGGGTACTCTTCATCCATGCGAAACGTATCTGAGGCGGCAATCGTTTCGATAATGATCTGAATAACACCTTTACGGATTTTTTTACGCTGCCCCCTGGAATATTGCTGGAAAAAACCGGCGACAGGGACAAGCTTAATGTCCACGTCCTCCGACATCCTGTTCAAAGATATCCCCGCTTTTGACAATGCAGTTCCACCGGCAAAAACCAGTTGATGCGTATCAAAAGACAGAGGCTGGAGCAATCGCAATAACTCAACGATGTAATAATCTTTCTCTACAATTGCAACTGATTCAATGCCCAGAGCATCGGCAACGTCTGGGAATAGCTTTGTTAAATCATCCATTTAATTTGCTGTTCCCTACTGACAACGTTCTCTTAAAACGTGGTGAGGTTTTGATTTCCAGTGACGCGGGGATTTGAGTGGATTTACCGCTATTATAAGCGCTTGTTGCTCCTACCAGGCGGTAATCCACTTTCAAGCGGTCCAACGCTTCAATCACTACCGCAGCAGAACCTCCGGGAGCAGCAGGCATCAACTTACCGGTAATCGCATTTTTCCGCGCTTTGGTGTAGACGCCATAACCTACTTTCAGCAGTTGCCCTTCCTTCACCAGTTCACGCAGTGCTCTGCCAATTTGATCGTAGCCAGCAAGATCTTTGAAATCGTCACGAGTGAAAACATAACGCTTTGAGCGTTTCAGTCGTGACTGAATACGAGCTTTTGTGGTCATGCTATCCTCCTTTGGTCATTTCTTCATCATAGCAAACATACGACATTTTTAACAGCAAACATACGACACTTAACTTACCCTGCAGCCAGTATTCGCGGGTAGTGTTTAGCAATGATGTCGTTCATCCTCTCAACCAACTCCAGGCGTTTGAAGGTCAAGTGCGCAGTGCCCTTTTGATAGTAACGAATGCTGAAGAACTCATCTTCGTAAACTTCCTTCGCCGGGTTATCACGAATATGCTCCATCAACCGGATAGAGATATCACCACGATTGTCAGATATCGGTTTACCATCGAGCAGAAAAAGCATTCTTTCAAGATCTGCCAGTTGATCCCGCCGCCAACCCCAGCTGAGGCTAAAACCCCAGCGGTTATGCGTCACCAGATTGTTAATGATAATCTTCTTACCGAAGCTGAAAGGACTATTGGTTTTATAATCCCATGACAGCCCTTTGAAAACATTAATAATGCCGCGTTCAAACACATCTATTTTGTTCAGATGCAACTGCTCAAAGGTACTGAGTATATTCGCCTCGCTGATTGCAGGAAGATCGCCTTCCTCTAGGTTCTTATGCCACTGGTCGCGAGCTTGCGCATCCATTAGCGACATCATGCCAGATTTCAACATTAAATCGCGCCAGATACTGCGGTCGATATTACGGGTGATAGCAGGCATCGCTTTATCAGCCTTTTTAGTCAGCCAACTGTCGTAACGATGTCCAGCTTTCATCGCCCAGCCTTGCGCTGTACCACCGCCGATTTCTGAGGTTAACCGTGAAATGGCATCAAGCTGCTCGATGATCTGTTTAATCTGCATAAGTGCGGAATCGCGACCAGTGACAATGCGTTCCATACTGGTCGAAAGGATGAGTTCGCTGTGTTCCGTTAACACATCGGGTTCTGTTTGCATCGTTAATCGTCCATAAAAGTAAATGCGCCTGCCGGGAGTGGCAGGCGCATTATGCGATGAATAAAAAGAGTGGAGAGTTCAGAGGTAAAAAACAGGAATGAGGCTCGAAGAATTTACGTATTCATCAGCCCTGTAGCTCGCCGGGCTCTGAGAATATCGGTAGCTGTCAGGAACGGTGTCTGTTCCTGACAGGTGAATCCCTTTCGGTCAGTACGTACCAGTTCATAGCGCTCAACCAGGAAATTCACTGCATCAGCAAGCGTGATCCCCGCCTCGATATGTTCCTGGATGGCCGTGTCGTCATGGAATGGCGTGTCGTTGAGTGTAAGGGCGTAATGTTGCTCTAAAAGATAAGTTAACAGTTGCTGCCAGACCTGGACGGGTGACAGGCGTGACGAAACCGGCACCGTGGCCGGTACAGTTGAAATTTGCATGAGTGAAGTCCTGATAATAGAAGAAGAGAGAAGGTGTTACTGCGTGGCTAAAGCCTGAGGATAGATAGCGATGTAAACGTAGCCGCAACTACCACGGGTATCAGCTATGCAGGTGAATTCAGCAAGATGAACTGCTACCTGATGTTGCTGTCGTGGATTTAGTTCGCCGGAGCGCAGCATATTTTCCAGTTGTTCTACAAACAGAGGGAAAGCCAGATCCAGTTTCTGCAGTTGCTCCGGGGTAAAGCTCCCCGTCAAACCAGCCCTGTCAGCCAGGTAATGTAGCCTGTTGCCTTCCTGAACCAGCCTTGCGCCAAAGCGTGGGGTGATATCGCTTTGCAGTCCCCATTCATGGGGTGGTATTAATGGCATGAAAACCTCCGTTTAAAGCAAACCATGCTCAGCAAAAGAAACTACTTCGTTCCCAACCACAAGATGATCCAGCACACGCACTTCCACCAGTGCCAACGCTTTCACGATCCGCTGAGTGATATGTTTATCCTGCTGGCTGATTTCTGTCGTACCGGACGGATGGTTGTGCGCCAGAATTACCGCAGCGGCATTGTGCTTCAGGGCCAATTTAACCACTTCTCGGGGATGCACTTCGGTATGGCTGAGCGTGCCGGTAAACAGTGTTTCTCGTTCCAGCAGACAATGCTGATTGTCGAGATACATCACGATAAAAACTTCACGCTCCTGATGAACCATCTGTAGCTGAAGCCAGGTTTTGGTGAAACTGGTGGAGGTAAATGGCTCACTCGGCTGACGCTGGTATTTCTCCAACAGTCGCAACGCTCGAAGGATGACTCGCTGCTCGTTTGCAGGAAATACCGGGGATAAATTGAATGCAGACATAATTGTTCCTTAAAACAAAAAGCCCCGCTGGTTTATTAGCAGGGCCTGAAGGATTATAAAAAGGTTCATGAAGCAAGCTGCAGCGTATTCTCGGCCATCACCCACAGGGCACGATTAAGCTTCACATCACCGTCGATACCTTTAACGCCGCGTGTGTGGGCGCGTTTACCTTTGGTCGTTCGCCCCGACAGTCCACCTTTAATCAGGTTTTCCTGAATGCGCTGGTACGTGGTCCACAGATCGTTGCTCTCGTCCTGCCAGCGGCGCGGGGAAAGGATTTGTGATTCAGTGACCGGCTGGTGCTCCTCGCCAAAGCGATAGGTTAATGCTGCTTTCGCCATTGCTTGTTGTGCTGGTGGAGGTAACAAAAGTGACTGCATAGCATCGCGCTTCTCTTCCACCCGGTCAAAAATCCCCAGTACTTCGTAAGCCCCTTCAATGACTTTCTCCACCACGTTACCCTTATGGGGGACACGCACCTCACCAAAACTCTCACCGCAAATCAGTCCATTTTGGCAAACCGATCTGAATAGACCCGGCAGTATCTGGTATGAACTGGAGCCGTCGTGACTGTTAAGTAGAATAATTTCTGGCACCTGCTTGCCGGTGATTTGTCCTTCGCGGCGAAGGCGCAGCATGTGTTTGGTGTGCTCACGCTTGCTCTGGTCGCACACGCGGGTCTGGCAGGCAAAGAACAGCTGGAAGCCTTCTCGCTGCAAATTATCTAGCAGGGTAATGGTCGGGATGTAAGTGTATCGGTCGCTGCGTGATTCATGTTTCTCCTCGCTGAAGACACTTGGCACGTAATGCGCCAGTTCATCACGGGTTAGAGGGCGGTCACGACGTACAACATTGGCCGCACCAAAGCGGCTGGCTAATCGAGTCATAGCTAATTCCTTATATGGAGATTAAAGACAAAAAGGCCATGCTTCCCGAAGGAGGCATGGCCCCAGATTATTGACAAAGTGCTGGTTTTTTATCCGACACTTTGTTTTAATTAAGTTCCGTTCACTCAACGGAGCTTGCCACCATGTTAAGAACACCCCCTCTCCAGACTTTCCCACCAGAAACGCTCTCGCTTGACGAGCTGGTCCCTAAAAATCATTTGGTCCGTCAAGTCGATGCTGCCATTGATTTCGAATTTATCCGCGAATGAGTCGCCCCGTTGTATTGCCACAATAATGGCCGTCCTGCTATCGATCCGGTCATGCTGATTAAAATGATGTTACTCGGCTACTTGTTTGGCGTCCCCAGTGAACGCCGTCTGGTTCAGGAAATTCAGGTTAATGTGGCTTACCGCTGGTTTCTGCGCCTCGGACTGACAGAAAAGGTCCCTGATGCCTCAACCCTGAGCCAGAACCGCCGCCGCCGTTTCAATCATACTGCGGTCTTCCAACAGATTTTTGACCACATTGTTGAACAGGCGATAGCCAAAGGATTTGTGGGCAGACACGTACTCTATACCGACAGCACCCACCTGAAAGCCAGTGCCAATCCGCATAAATCGGAGAATGTCATGCGGTCGGTTCCCCCCGGCGCCTATTTTGACACACTGGATAAAGCCGTCACTCAAGACCGGGCGGCAGCCGGAAAAAAAGCCTGAAGCCAGCCCTTAAGGAACGGCAGAGAAAGACGAAAGTCAGTACCACCGATCCGGAAAGCGGGTTTATGCCCCGGACCAACAAACCCAGGGGGTTCTTTTACCTTGACCACCGTACCGTGGATGGGCAAGTCGGTATTATCACCGATACCTACGCCACACCAGGTAATGTCCACGACAGCCAGCCTTTTATCAAGCGTTTGACGCGTCAGTTAGAGCGTTTTGCTCTCAATCCCCTTGCGGTTGGGTTGGATGCGGGCTATTTTACGGCCCCGGTTTGTTATCTGACGGAACAGTTAGGCATTACGCCCATTATCGGTTATCGCCGCCCAAACAAGGGACCGAACACCTTTCAGAAGAAACACTTCACCTATGACAGGCAGCAAGATTGCTATGTCTGCCCGCAGGGCGAAAACCTGATTTATACCCCCAACCGACCGTCAGGGATACCGGCATTATCAAGCGCCGGCGACTATCTGCCAGAGCTGTCCGCAGCGTGATGCCTGCACTCACGCGAAAGGCGGAAAAATGCTAACCCGCCATGTCTGGGAGGCCAGTAAAGAGCAGGCCAGAGAAAACCGATTAACCCCGTGGGGGAAAAAGCTCTACAAACGAAGAAAGGAGACGATAGAGCGTAGTTTTGCGGATGCGAAGCAGCATCACGGGCACCGCTATGCCCGTTCAACAAATCAGTGCTTCTGTCACTGCTAATTAAGATTAAAAAAACATTAAAAAGGAAGGCTTGACGATATCGAGGCTGGCTTTTGCCAGAGGGGATAACCTGTTCACACAGGCGGTAGTACAGCGTACTGAAACCGATGCCCCGCAATACCTCAACAGAGCTCACTCTGGCGCACAGGTATCGTTCAAGGGCAAAACAGATAACCTCTGTTTTGTCAGAATTGTCGCGCGCCAGAGATTTGATGTTATCAGGTGAAAAATAAGGGGTGATATGAGTCGATTAGTCAGGGAAATGCAAACTTTTGCCCGACAAGCCGGAGGCAGTCATAAAACCTGCCATGACCGCATTAGGATAGCGGGACGATTAGGCGAGTTTTTGCTAAGGCTGAATATCCAGGTGAAAAACCTCAGCCATTTAAAGACCAAACACATTGAAAGTTATATCCATGCCCGACTGTCTCAAGGGATAGCCAAACGTACCCTGCAAAATGAAATGTCGGCACTTCGCCATATCTTTCTTCTGGCGGGTCGGACCAAGTTAAGCACCTCTCCCCGGCTGAGTAATCAGGCATTGGGATTGAGTGGTGCCAGCCGAGCAGGGACAAAACAAGCCATTCCTGATGTGCTTTTTCAGGCGGTTTATCAGAAAGCAACAAAATACGATGCCGGACTGGCTGTCACTCTCCAGCTTACTCGTTTGATGGGGCTGCGTTCTCAGGAAGCCGTTCAGTGTAGTGCTTCGCTGAAAAGCTGGCAAAAACAGCTTAACCAGCCTGAACCTAAACTTCATATAATTTTCGGTACAAAAGGTGGTCGCCCAAGGCAAACCCATGTACTGAATGTGGAAGCCGTGAAAAAAGCCGTTGAGAAAGCCATTGAAATTGCAGAACAACACGGCGGCAGACTGATTGATAAACCCAACCTCAAACAAGCTATGAACTACTGGCGTGCTCATACGACACAATTGGGATTAACAGGCTGTTATGCCCCGCACAGTTTGCGCTACGCATGGGCACAGGATGCATTGAAGTTTTACCAAGAAAGCGGTTTTACTCGTCAGGAAGCCAGAGCCTTAGTCTCAATGGATTTAGGTCACGGTGATGGTCGCGGGCGTTATGTTGAACGAGTTTATAGTCAAAAGGAAGATTGAAAAATGGCAGAGACAACCTTAATACGTCTGGCGGATGTCATGAAAAAAGTCGGTTTAAAGAAATCATGGATTTACCATTTGATGCAGCAAGACGAGTTTCCTAAATCTGTCAGTCTGGGAGCACGCTCAGTTGCATGGGTAGAAAAAGAAATTGATGAATGGATTATCAATAAAATCAACAATCGCAAGGAAACACAGGGATGAGTCTGAATGAGGCTTTTAACCTTAATTATAAATTGATAATCAGTAAATTACTGAGGTATAGTTCACGCGCTGCGGCAAAATCCGCAGCCGGAGTTAGCGTTCCGATTAACATGATGGCAGCATTAGACGCCTGTTTTAGGCTATTCAATGCTGGTGCCTTTGTACACCTGTTGTCTATGGTGGCTCAGGCAGGGGCTTCGAAAGAAGCGCCGGTTTCCATTGTGTCCGGTAACGCTAACCCTGTCTGGGCTGCCACCCTTGAGGTTAGCGTCTCTGGTGGTAGCGATAGTTCGCACACAATGGAGGCTGCCTTATGGCTATACCCCCTCTTAACCTCTACCTACCACCCCAAAACTGGCTGTTTTATCTACAATGTCAACTATTCTCCCGTTCTAAGACTTTTTCTCTGGCAGGGGTGTTTTATGCATGATTACCGCCCTGAAAACTCAGAAGAAGTACTCGACCACTGCCGGGCACTTATCAATAGTATTATTGAGCAAAATAATCTCGCGTTTAAGGAAATCCTAGCTTTCATTTTATGGGAACGCATTGAACTGCTCAGTAAAATGCTGGTTGGGGAAACCACTGAGGAGGAAAATCATGCCCTCCTTCGTTTCTGATATTGTCCGGCAATCCCGCCACCGCTGGCCCGCGATTCTGTCTCAGGCGGGCATTGTTGTGCCTGCCAATCATCGTCATGGGCCTTGCCCCATGTGCGGAGGGAAAGACCGGTTCCGATTTGATGATAAAGACGGTAATGGTACATGGATTTGTAATCGGGCTGAATGCGGTCATGGAGATGGACTGGATTTATTGGCAAAATTTAAAGGCTGTCAGTTGATTGAAGCGGCAAGGTGGATATCTGAGTTGTCAGAACTTCCGTCAACAGCGCCAGCCAGAAAAAAAGCTTCTGTTATTCAGGTGCCGATTGCTGAACGGGTCAGTTTATTATTAAATCAGTGCATTAAGGGCGCAAGCCCTTATTTGCTCCGCAAAAATTTAGCTGAACCCGTTTTTCTGTTCCCGCCGGCTTACTGTCAAAAAACAGGCAATGTGATGTTTCCAGAAAATACACTGGTGTTGCCACTGGTTAATATTTCGGGAGAATATTGCGGTGCCCAATTGATTCACCCTGACGGCAGTAAGCGATTATTATCCGGCAGTCAGTTAAAAGGGGCTTTTGCTGCTGTCCGCGAGCCTGATTCTCATGATGACATTATCATTACAGAAGGTTATGCCACTGGCTTATCACTGGCCGTTATTAACCGTAACAGTGCAATCTATGCCGCCATTTCCGCTAATAATCTGCTCAATGTAGCAAAAACGCTTAAAGCTCAACATCCCCACGGTGTTTTTATTATCGCGGGGGATAATGATATTAATGCAGATGAAGAGAACACCGGAAAAATTAAGGCAGAACAGGCCGCTAATGCAATACAGGGAAAGGTTGCCCTGCCACCAACAGACTATCAGGCTGACTGGGATGATTACCGCAGGCAATACGGTGATGAAGCCACCCGAACAGCCTTTTATCATCAGACAGATAAAATCATCAGTCCCCTTCCTGTAACTTGTCTTCCGACGACTTACAGCACATCATTACCTTTACGCAGAAGTTCTGAAGGATTTGATACTCATCAGGATTATCTGATTAAAGGCCATTTGCCCAGTAACTCCTTAGCCAGTATTTACGGCCCCAGTGGTTCTTATAAATCTTTTTTGGCGGTGTCATGGGCATGTCATATTGCCACAGGTAAAGCATGGGCAGGTAAACGAGTCAATCGGGGAGCGGTGGTTTATGTGGTGGGTGAAGGGGGACTGGGAGTTCCTCGTCGTATCCGGGCATGGGAAAGCAGCCTGAATGATAACAGCCCGATAGACGCCCTTTACCGTATAGACTGCCCAGTATTTCCTGCTAACCCGGAAAGCGCTGAACAGGTGATTTGTGCCGCCAAAGATGTCGAACAGGAAACCGGATTACCTGTTCGTCTGATTATACTGGACACCCTCGCCCGTTGTTTTGGCGGCTCAGACGAAAACACCGCTAAAGATATGGGCGCGTTTATTCAGGGCTGCGACTATATCAAAGCCAAAACAAACGCCACCGTACTTGTTGTGCACCATTCCGGCAAAGACCAAGATAAAGGCGCAAGAGGCTCCAGCGCCTTTCGGGCAGCACTGGATGCGGAGTTTAATATCCGCCGTGAAAATGATAAAGAAGCACTGATATTAAGCTGTACTAAAATGAAAGATGCTGATGAACCGCCACAAGTCGCTTACGACCTGCATCCGGTCAGCATTTGTATTGATGAAGATGGTGAAGAGATTACCTCTCTGGTGTTGTCAGATCAGCCCAGACAACCTCAAGATACCGCAGCCAGTGATGTGGCACTGGCCCATGTCCGGCGTCTGTCAGACAATCATCTGGCCCTATGGGAATCTGTTCGTAACCGAACAGCCCAAAGCGATTCCTGCACAAAATCACAGGTACGGGATGACTTACGAGCAAAAGGCATCGATGTATCAAAGAAATTCAGCCGTTGGCTGGACAAACTGGAAAATGATGGCTTATTGACCGTATTGGGTGAAGATATCCGCATTAATCAACGCCACTCCAATACGGGGGAATAAATGGTAAATGTGGGGGATATTGTCAGAAATCCGGCAATACTCCCCACTTGCCACTTATTAAGTACACCTAAAAGGGGGAAGCACGTGAAACCCTTATTCTGTCTGACCTTAAGCGATTTTAATAATATCAATGTGGGGGAAATAAAAATCCATATATCGTGGGGGATAAAACGGGGGAAACATGGGTATATTTTTTCTATGAACATGTAGTTATTTAACCCGTTCATAATATAATATCTAAAACAATCCTATTCAGTGACATTCAATAGAGTATTTACATTGTTCTGTAATTATAAAAACGTCTTTTCTTTATTTAAAGGGAATGAAATGGGTAATGAATGGGGGCATTTAAACGGGGGAATAGTAAAATAATAGTATTTTTTAACTTTAACTATTTACAGATAGAATCCATGAAAGGATAATTATTTTATGTCGCCACTCAGGAGAATATAAAATATGATTCAACAAGATTGGCATCCAGCCGATATTATTGCCGGACTAAAAAAGAAAGGAATAACATTAGCTGCTTTATCAAGGAGCGCTGGACTAGCTTCATCTACACTAGCCAACGCATTGACACGCCACTGGCCTAAAGGAGAAAGAATTATTGCTGATGCGTTAGGGATTTCATCTGAAATTATCTGGCCTTCCCGTTATAAAAGGTAACAATATTAAAATATCCAGGTCAGAGAGACTTTATAACTCTTAAAAAAACATCCCTCACTCAAAACATCTATTCCCCACTACTCAAAGTGGGCCTTTTTACACAGTAAATTAATGTGTTTCTATATGGTTATTTTAACCCTATTTCTTATTTGAAAATTCATAGGGATCAATAAACTCCTTTCTACATTGATCCAAGTAATCAGCCCACCACTGAACCATTAATTTACGTTCTTTCAAATGTTCTGCTTTATGAATATAAGCAGCTCGTACACTGTTACGTTCCTGATGGCTCATCTGCCGCTCAACTGCATCTTTTGACCATAATCCTGATTCAACTAAAGCACTACAAGCCATTGCTCTAAAACCATGTCCACAGACTTCTGTTTTAGTGTCATAACCCATCGTCCTTAAAGCAGCATTTATTGTGTTCTCACTCATTGGCTTATTTGGATTATGATCGCCCGGAAAGATTAACTCATTATCTCCAGATAATTTTTTTATCTGTTTTAATAATTCAAGAGCTTGGTGGGATAAAGGTACAAGATGTACCGTTCGCATCTTCGAACCTCTATGAGAATGTTTAACACCATCAATAGGCTCTCTTTCTGCTGGAATTGTCCAAAGTGCTTTATCCAGATCAACTTCTCTCCAGCGTGCAAAACGGAGTTCACTGGAACGAATAAATATATATAGAGTCAGTCGGACAGCTAAAATAGTTAAGTGGCGTCCTTTATAGTGTTCAAGACGAGTAAGAAAATCGGGTAATTTTTCAAGAGGAAGAGCAGGACGATGAGTTGATTTGCGTGTCGCCAACGCACCTTTGAGATCTTGAGCAGGATTGCGAGCGATCAAGCCATTTTGTACCGCATAGCACATAATAGCAGTAATCCTTTGTTGTTGTCTGGAAGCGAGTTCCAATCGACCACTGCTTTCTATCTCTTTGAGAGGTGCCAACAGATCTTTGACCTCTAAAGTTGCAATACTTTTATTCCCAATCGCAGGGAAAACATTACGTCGGAGATCACCCAGTACTCGTTCTGAATGCGTTGTTGACCAACGCTTATTGCTACTGTGCCAATCCCTAGCCACTTTTTCAAAAGTTAAGGTTTCGGCAATTGCTTCTTGTTTTTCTACTTCTCTTTTTTTACTGGGATTGATGCCATTACGGATCATTATCTTGATACTATCGCGTTGCTCTCTAGCTTTCCCCAGTGTTACTTGAGGATATGCACCTAAAGCAATCCGGCTTTCTTTACCCGCAAACCGATATTTCAGATACCAGCGTTTTGAGCCATTGGGTTTGATGAGAAGATACAAACCTTGTACATCGGTAAGTTTGTATTCTTTTTCACGGGGCTTTGCCGCACGAGCTTCCATGTCTGTTAAAGGCATAATTTGGGGGTCAACTCATTATCGAAAAGAAATGACCCCCAATTTGACCCCCAAATATCATGGATGTCAACGGATACGAATGGACGATTATAGACTCAAAAACTAAGTAATTTGTTGTTTTTTCATATAGTTATGGAAGATTATGGACATCTCTGGAAGGTCAAATGGTGCCGAAGGCCGGACTCGAACCGGCACACCCGAAGGCGGTTGATTTTGAATCAACTGCGTCTACCGATTTCGCCACTTCGGCACTGAAGTAGTATGCGGAGAACGGGGCCATTATACCTGTCAGTGATCTGTTAGCAATAGTTATCCTACTGATTTAGTTTAACCGTCGAAAAAAAGATCATTTTTATCTATTCCATGTAAATGCACGCTCAATTTTTAAACACAAAAGCCCCAGACAAGTATAAAGCATACTCAGCAATATCTTTTCAGTCTAAAATTAATCTTCCTATTCAACACCAGCTCACAACCGAAAAAAAACCTAAAACAGTTTTATATCACTATAGTTGGCTGAAACACCTGACGCCGATAGACAACTTATAATCACCTTATATAATCTGGATGATAATTCACTATGAGGTAAATGGTTATGACGATTATTAGCTGGATTGGTGCCGGTATCTTTTTGGGCATTGTCATTGGTGCGTTGATGATGCTGTTTAAAAAGAATAAGTAACCGTATTTTGATATCTCTATCCTGTCCGTAAGTTCACTGGAAGTATGCCTGATTGGTTAATTCAAAATGAATAAACAGTTTTTTAAGATCTTCCCTGTTTCTGCCATGGTGTTGGCTCTCGCAGCCTGTTCTTCTTCCGATAAAACCTATTCGCCAAAGTTTCTGCAACCAAAGAAGCAACCATTGAAATGGGAGGTGTTTGAAGGAAACGCGAGAACTAAAAAGTTAGCTTCGCAATTGGTTGATCAGTACGCTCAGGATATTTTCAATGGCAGCAATGCCCAAGGCATGGCGATGGTGGTGATTGATAATAATCAGGTAGTTTACCGCAGTTTCGGTGAAACCCATCCGGATAACGGCATCCGTCCTAAGCCTGATTCCGTTATCCGCATCGCCTCGCTGACTAAGCTGATGACCAGTGAGATTATGATCAAGCTGGAAGAGGATAAGATTCTGCGTTCCACCGATCCATTGCAGGATTACAGCTATTATGGCGTGAAAGTGCCTCAATACAGCCCTCTTCAGCCTATCCGGTTGTTCCACCTGGCAAGCCATACCAGTGGTTTACCTCGTGAACAACCTGGAGGTCAATGGGCGCGCCCTGTTTTTGTCTGGCCTACACAAGCCAATCGCTGGACTTGGTTGAAAATCGCTCAATTAGATGTATCTCCAGGCACAACTGTATCCTATTCCAATCTGGCTTACGATTTATTAGCGGATGCGCTCTCTAAGGCCGCAGGTAAGCCATATACCCGCTTGTTGCACGATAAGATCACCGGCCCTTATTACATGAAAGACACCACACTGACACCAAGCCGCTCTCAGTGCGCCCGTCTGATGGAAAGTGATAAATCCAGCCCATGCCTTAACACTGTTGCAGCAGCGGGTAGTGGTGGAATTTATTCAACGCCAAGAGATATGCAACGCTGGATGCAGCAGTTTTTGTCATCAGACAGTCAGTTACGTAAGCAGACCGCCAGCCGCGAACAGGGAGTTTATTTTAAGCGTTCCGATCTGGCTTCAATTAAAGGGATGGATGTTGCCGGTCAGGCAGATGGCGTCGGCCTTGGCTGGGTTTACATGAACGCCCGTGGTGATGTACCGGGCATTTATCAGAAAACCGGTGGTGGCGGTGGGTTCAATACGTATATGGCAATGATCCCCGAGCAGAATATCGGCGTTTTTGTGGTGATTACCCGGAAGCAACGCAGTAAGTTCAGCCGCGTAACGACCGGGGTTAATCAATTGGTAACTGCACTGTCGAGGAATCACAAACAAGTTTGAATCTGAGTTTTATAAATCAAGATACCTGGGATGGAGTTTCCCGCTTAGTTCTCCATCCCTGCGGCTCCTCTAATATCTGATTCCCATCACCCACACCGCAATTTCTAAAAGTTACTGTCTCTTAAGCAGTAAATAAATACTCACAGTAAGGAATAGAAAACTGGGTAGCAGCGCTGCCAAAACTGCCGGCATACTGTAAACCAAACTCAGTGGGCCAAAGATCTCGTTGAGGACATAAAACAAAAAGCCAAAACTGATCCCTGTGATTATCCTAACCCCCATAGGTACGGTACGCAGGGGGCCAAATATGAAGGAAAGCGCCATCAACATCATTACCGCAACTGAAAATGGGGCAAATATCTTTTTCCACATATTCAGTTGATAACGCCCTGATTCCTGCTCAGTCTGTTTAAGATACTTGATGTACTGATACAAGCCACTGATGGAAAGCGCGTCAGGGTCGAGTGCGACAACACCCAATTTTTGTGGTGTCAGCCGGGTTTTCCAGTCAGCAGAGATACTCTGTGATCCCGTGATTTTTTTGCTGTCTGTCAGGTCAGATTCTTCCACTTGAGAAAGCTTCCACAAGTCACTATCTTCATCGTAAATAGCACTGGCAGCATACTTTACAGAGAGTAGTTTTTTTTCATCATCAAAATGATAGATATTAACGCCTTTAATCTCTGTATCACTCGTTAACTGCTGGATGTAGATAAAATCGGCCCCGTCTTTCGCCCACATACCTCTGGTTGTTGAAACCAAAGAACCACCAAATATCTTCTGAGCCCGGTAGTTACGTGCCATCTGTTCACCTTGTGGCGCAACCCATTCACCAATAACCATGGTCAGGATCACCAGCGGAATTGCCGTTTTCATGACTGAGCCAGCAACCTGCATACGGGTAAAACCAGAAGCCTGCATAACCACCAGCTCGCTGCGGGTTGCCAGCGTGCCAAGCCCCAATAAGGCCCCAAGTAAAGCGGCCATCGGGAAGAATATCTGAATATCTTTCGGCACACTCAGCAAAGCATAAAGACCTGCGGAAAGAGTGGTATATTCCCCCCTCCCCACTCTTCTCAATTCGTCAACAAACTTAATAATGCCGGAGAGTGATACCAGCATAAATAGTGTCATCAGAATAGTTTGTAGAATAGTCCGCCCAATATAACGATCCAATACACCAAACATCAGGCTACTCCTCTACCTTTGAAATGGGCCCGAATCCTGCGCATCGGTACGGTATCCCAGATATTGAGAATCAGCGCCAGCATCAGATAAGCCCCGTTAACCGCCCACATCCAGATCATCGGATCCAATTTGCCCTTGCTACCGTTAGAACGCAGGGAGCTTTGCAGTAAGAAGAAGATTAGGTAAAGCAGCATTGCAGGCAACATACTGAGTACCCGGCCCTGACGTGGGTTCACCGCACTTAACGGTACAACCATCATGGTCATAATCAATACCGAGAGCACCAAGGTCAAGCGCCAATGGAACTCAGCACGGGAATCTTTATCATCATTTTGCCATAACTGAGTCATGGACTTTTGTTCAATTTTATCACCATCTACAGCCGAAGCCTGATGCCCAATAACCGCTTGATAATCATTGAACTCGGTAATTCTGAAATCCCGCAGCATTGCAGTACCTTCGTAACGGGTACCGTGGTTAAGGACAACCATCTGTTTACCATCAGGCCGTTCCACCATATGACCGCCATCCGAGATAACAACTGAAGGGCGCTGGTCATCAGCCGGACGAAGCTGGGCAAGAAATACGTTTTCGAATTTGTCGCCGTGCACGTTGCCAATATAGAGCACCAAGTTACCGTCATTGGAAGGTTTGAATCTTCCTTCCATTATCGCCGCCAGGCTTGGGTTAGCCCTGGCGTCAGCCAGCACACGTTCCTGATATATTGAGGACCACGGCATTGCCCAAATGACATTCACCGCCGCCAGCGCGGAAGTTAACAATGCCAGAATAAGTGCTGAAACCACCAACACGCGTTTGCCCAAGCCACACGCATGCATAACAGTAATTTCACTTTCAGTATAGAGTTTGCTGAAAGTCATCAACACCCCAAGAAAAAGGCTCAGGGGTAAAATAAGCTGGGCCATTTCAGGCACACCCAGTCCTAACAAGGATAAAACCAAATTTGCCGGGATTTTTCCTTCCACTGCTGCACCCAGAATCTCTACTAATTTTTGACAGAAAAAAATCAGTAAAAGGATAAAGAGTATCGCAACTTGGCTTTTCAGGGTTTCCCGTACCAGATATCTAATGATGATCACGCTTATTACGCCTGTGAAAACTTGTCTTTTTGCAGGAAAATGGCTAACTTCATTGTATATCTACTATTTATTATATGCATCAGTTTGGCTTCCCTATTGCTAAAATGTTCTCGAAGCATTTCATATTTATTTAGGTTCCCAATCAGAACATACTTAAATAGTTAGCTAAACAATTATTAAGTAGTGCGTTTAGCTTAACATAAAGAGTGAACTTTCTATGGGGTAGATTAATGCGGAACGCTATATTTTAACGATAGCGTCCGTCTTTGTCTTTAAGATTCAGGAGAACGCATGGAATTTAGTGTAAAAAGCGGTAGCCCGGAGAAACAGCGCAGTGCGTGTATCATTGTCGGCGTTTTCGAACCCCGCCGCCTTTCCCCTATTGCCGAACAGCTCGATAAAATAAGTGATGGTTATATCAGCGCCTTGCTGCGCCGTGGTGAACTGGAAGGCAAAGTTGGTCAATCTCTGCTGCTGCATCATGTTCCCAATGTGTTATCTGAACGTATTTTGCTCATCGGCTGCGGTAAAGAACGAGAACTAGATGAACGTCAATATAAACAGATTGTCCACAAAACGATCAACACCCTTAATGAAACAGGTTCAATGGAAGCAGTCTGCTTCTTAACAGAGTTGCATGTTAAAGGCCGCAATAATTACTGGAAAGTGCGCCAAGCGGTAGAAACAGCCAAAGAGTCTCTCTATGTTTTCGACCAGCTTAAAAGTAATAAAAATGAGTTACGCCGCCCACTGCGTAAAATGGTCTTCAATGTTCCGACTCGCCGGGAGCTGACTAGTGGTGAACGTGCGATCCAACACGGCCTTGCTATTGCTGCCGGTATCAAAGCGACCAAAGATCTTAGCAATATGCCGCCAAATATCTGTAACGCAGCTTACCTGGCCTCTCAGGCACGCCAACTCGCAGATTCTACCAATAGTCATATTACAACCAAAGTCATTGGTGAAGAGCAGATGAAAGAGCTGGGAATGAACGCCTATTTGGCTGTTGGTCAGGGTTCTCAGAATGAATCTCTCATGTCAGTCATGGAATATAAAGGCAGTCCTGATAAAAATGCCAAACCCATTATCCTGGTTGGCAAGGGCCTGACTTTTGACTCTGGTGGTATTTCAATCAAACCTGCGGGTAGCATGGATGAGATGAAATACGATATGTGTGGTGCGGCAACAGTTTATGGTGTTATGCGTGTGGTTTCTGAGCTGCAACTACCACTCAATGTTATCGGTGTCATGGCAGGCTGTGAGAATATGCCCGGGGGCCGAGCTTACCGCCCAGGAGATATTTTAACCACCCTATCTGGTCAGACTGTCGAAGTACTCAATACTGATGCGGAAGGCCGATTGGTTCTGTGTGACACGTTAACTTACGTTGAACGTTTTGATCCGGAACTAGTCATTGATATCGCCACGCTGACTGGTGCTTGCATCACTGCCCTTGGTAATCATTACAGTGGATTGCTATCCAACCATAATCCACTGGCTCATGAGCTACTAAATGCTTCTGAACAATCAGGTGATCGCGCATGGCGCCTGCCAATGACCGATGAGTTTTTTGAGCAAATCGATTCTAATTTCGCTGATCTGGCAAATACCGGTGGCAGTGGGGGTGGCGCAATTACCGCAGCCTGCTTCTTGTCCCGCTTCGCCACAAAATATCACTGGGCACATCTGGATATCGCCGGTACTGCATGGCGTTCAGGTAAAACAAAAGGCGCAACAGGCCGCCCAGTTGCATTACTGTCGCAATTCCTGTTAAATCGTGCAGGCAATGCCGGTATCAATAACGACGATTGATTTGATCTCCCCCGCTTATTAAAAGGGCATTTACAATGCCCTTTTTTCGTAACAGAGACATTAATGAAAAGTGCCACGTTTTATTTACTGGAACAGCCATCACCTCAAGAGGATTTGCAGGCTCATGAATGGCTGGCATGTCAATTTGCGGCTGACCAATGGCGAGCAGGAAAGCGGGTGCTGATTGCCTGTGAAGATCAACAACAGGCAGAAAAGTTAGATGAAGCTTTATGGCAACGGGAACCTCATCAGTTCGTCCCGCATAACCTCGCGGGTGAAGGGCCAAGATACGGCGCACCGGTTGAGTTATGTTGGCCACAAAAACGGGGAAATGCCCCCCGTGATATCCTGATAAATCTGTTACCGCACTTTGCAGACTTTGCCACCGCTTTCCATGAAGTGATAGACTTCGTTCCTATAGATGAAAATTTGAAACAGTTGGCGCGTGAACGATATAAAACATATCGCAGCGTCGGCTTTAATTTGACCATGGCAACGCCGCCAACAGACTAAGTATCAAGATAAAATGGAAAAAACACCCGCTAACCAAACGCAATCCGAGCCATCTCTCGATAAAACTTACAATCCTAAAGAAATTGAGCAGCCTCTTTATACCCATTGGGAGAAAAGTGGTTATTTCAAACCTAATGGTGACACCAGCCGCGAAAGCTTCTGTATTGTTATCCCGCCACCAAATGTGACTGGCAGTCTGCATATGGGCCATGCGTTCCAGCAAACTATTATGGATACGATGATCCGTTATCAGCGGATGCAGGGTAAAAACACCTTATGGCAATCCGGTACTGACCATGCAGGTATTGCTACTCAAATGGTAGTTGAACGTAAGATCGCAGCAGAAGAAGGCAAAACCCGTCACGATTATGGCCGCGATGCTTTTATCGATAAAATCTGGCAGTGGAAAGCAGAGTCTGGCGGCACGATTACCAATCAGATGCGCCGTTTGGGTAACTCTGTTGACTGGGAGCGTGAACGTTTTACCATGGATGAAGGTCTGTCCAACGCCGTAAAAGAAGCTTTTGTCCGTTTATATAAAGAAAACCTGATTTACCGGGGCAAACGTCTGGTTAACTGGGACCCGAAACTGCACACTGCAATTTCTGATCTGGAAGTTGAGAACCGGGAAATTAAAGGTTCTATGTGGCATCTGCGTTATCCGCTGGCTGACGGCGTAACAACCGCAGAAGGTAAAGATTACCTGATCGTTGCAACTACCCGGCCTGAAACTATGCTGGGCGATACCGGTGTAGCAGTTAACCCGGAAGATCCGCGTTATAAGGATTTAATCGGCAAACAGATCATTCTGCCATTAGTTAACCGCCGCATTCCTATTGTCGGTGATGAACACGCGGATATGGAAAAAGGCACCGGTTGCGTGAAAATCACGCCTGCCCATGACTTCAATGACTATGAAGTAGGTAAACGCCATGCTCTGCCAATGATCAATATCATGACACTTGATGGCAATATCTGTAATGAAGCAGAAGTTTTCGATACCAATGGCGAGATTTCTGATGCCTACTGTTCTGATATTCCGGCTGAATACCAAGGCATGGAGCGTTTTGCCGCCCGTAAAGCGATGGTTGCTGAGTTTGAAAAACTGGGTCTGCTGGCCGAAATCAAAGCTCATGATCTGACCGTTCCTTATGGCGATCGTGGTGGTGTGGTTATTGAGCCAATGCTGACTGATCAATGGTATGTCCGTACAGCGCCTCTGGCGAAAGTGGCTATCGAAGCCGTTGAAAATGGCGATATCCAGTTCGTACCTAAGCAGTATGAAAATATGTATTACTCCTGGATGCGCGATATTCAAGACTGGTGTATCTCCCGTCAATTGTGGTGGGGCCACCGTATCCCGGCGTGGTATGACGCTGAAGGTAATGTCTATGTAGGCCGCAACGAAGAAGAAGTTCGTCGTGAAAATAATCTGGGTGCAGATATCGCCCTAAACCAAGATGAAGATGTCCTGGATACTTGGTTCTCTTCCGGTCTGTGGACTTTTTCTACTCTTGGCTGGCCAGAACAAACTGAAGCACTGAAAACTTTCCATCCAACGGACGTGTTGGTGAGTGGCTTTGACATCATTTTCTTTTGGATTGCCCGTATGATCATGATGACCATGCATTTCATCAAAGATGAAAATGGCAAACCTCAGGTTCCATTTAAGACCGTCTACATGACCGGTCTTATCCGGGATGACGAAGGCCAAAAGATGTCCAAATCCAAAGGAAATGTCATTGACCCGCTGGATATGGTTGACGGTATTTCTCTGGAAGATCTGCTGGAAAAACGTACCGGCAATATGATGCAGCCACAATTGGCTGAAAAAATCCGCAAGCGTACAGAGAAGCAATTCCCGGCGGGTATTGAATCTCACGGTACCGATGCCCTGCGCTTTACACTGGCGGCATTGGCCTCTACGGGCCGTGATATCAACTGGGATATGAAGCGTCTGCAAGGTTATCGTAATTTCTGTAACAAACTGTGGAACGCCAGCCGTTTTGTTCTAATGAATACGGAAGGTCAGGATTGCGGCCAAAATGGCGGCGAAATGGCGCTGTCACTGGCTGATCGCTGGATCCTGGCTGAATTTAACCAGACAGTAAAAGCTTATCGTGAAGCACTGGATACCTATCGTTTTGATATGGCTGCCAATATTCTTTATGAATTCACCTGGAATCAGTTCTGTGACTGGTATCTGGAGCTGTCTAAACCGGCGATCAACAAAGGTTCAGAAGCAGAAGTTCGTGGTACCCGCCATACATTGATTGAAGTTCTGGAAGGGTTATTGCGTCTGGCTCATCCTATTATTCCATTTATCACCGAAACCATTTGGCAGCGGGTGAAAGTGGTTAAGGGGATTGAAGCAGATACCATTATGCTGCAACCGTTCCCAGAATTTGATCAGGCGAAAGCAGATGAACTCGCGCTAATCGATCTGGAATGGATTAAAGAAGCGATTATTGCGGTACGCAATATTCGTGCTGAAATGAACATCGCACCAGGTAAGCCGCTAGAAGTTCTGCTACGTAATGCTGATGCAGGCGCGCAACGTCGTGTAGCGGAAAACCTGAATTTTATTCAGGCAATGGGCCGCCTTTCTGCTGTCACTCTGCTGCCTGCTGGTGAAGAAGCTCCGGTCTCTGTAACCAAGCTGATTAATGGTGCAGAGGTGTTAATCCCAATGGCGGGCTTAGTCGATAAACAAGCCGAGTTGAGCCGTTTGGATAAAGAGATTGAGAAGCTGGATAAAGAGATTGGCAGCATTGAAGGTAAACTGTCGAATGAAGGCTTTGTCAGCCGTGCGCCCGAAGCCGTTGTCACTAAAGAGCGTGAACGCCTGGCAACCTGTAATGCATCAAAAGAGAAGCTGTTAGCTCAGAAGGAAACCATTGCTGCGCTATAATATTCTCAACAAGTAAATTTTCATCAAAGCCACTGCAATTCGTTGTCAGTGGCTTTTTAATTCAAAACGTAAACGATAAAATTTATAATAAAATGTAAATTCAGCCCATTCTATATAAACACCATCAAATATATTGAAAATAACAACAACTATTTCATTAATAAGGACACATATAATAAATATTTATTTTATTCATTTTTTCATATTTATATATCTGAAATTACAATATGATATAATTTTATTTTATATATAAATCATTAAATTTCTCATATTATATCTGAAATAAATTCACACAAATAAATATATTATTACCAGTAAAACATCAAATTATAATTTAATAGCTATAATAATCTGGAGAAATAAAATGAAAATAATTTTTACCCTGTTATTGGCAAGTACTGTGCAATTCGGTCTTGTACATCCTGCCAATGCAGAATCAACGTTTGATAAGATTCAATCCACCGGCATATTCAAAATTGCGACTGAAGGGGCTTATCCACCCTTTACCTATCGCGACGCTTCAGGCACTTTGACTGGTTTTGATGTCGATATCGGTCGTGAAATTGCCCATCGGCTGAATGTCAAACCGACATTTATTGAGGGAAAATGGGATGGGCTTATTGCCGGGTTGGATGCCGGGCGTTCTGATGCTGTCATTAATCAAATTGCGATTACTCCTGAGCGCCAGAAAAAATATGATTTTTCTATCCCATATATCACATCTCAAGCCGTACTTATCACCAATAAAGATAACAACAGCATAAAAACATTCAGCGATTTGCAAGGCAAAACCTCAGCACATACTCTGACCAACAACTTCGCTCAGATAGCAAGAAATAATGGCGCGGAAATCATCGGCACGAATGGATTTAGCCAGGAAATCGAACTGGTCAGTACCGGTAGAGCCGATGCCACTATCAACGATAGCCTCTCTTATCTGGACTATAAGAAGCACAAGCCAAATGCACCGGTGAAAATTGTTGCGTCGGATCCAAACGCAGGGCAAACAGCAATTTTACTCCGCCAAGGCGAGTCAGAACTAAAAACGGCTATTGATAAAGCAATCGTTGATATCAAAGCCGATGGTACCTATCAGCGCATCTGGGCTCAATACTTTGGCGACAATACTCCCGAATAAGTGAAACATACCTTACTCAAATAAACCAGTTCCCTCAACGTTAGATACAAACTCTAACCAGGGAACTTTATCGCTAATCCAGTTGAATTGAAGAATTAGGGAATATTTTCATCAAACATGAAATATATTGATTTATACAAACCCTTTTATATATCTAAAATGATCATATGATATAACTTTATTTTATATATATAAACTCCCAGCTTGCCATATGATATTTAAAACAATCTCATAAAAATAAATATATTTTTATATTACACAATAGGGAAAGTATATGGAGCCCTCCTGGTTTAATTTAGTACTCGATTCTTTCTGGCCTATGCTTTATGCGGGCTTTACTTTCACTATTCCGCTGACGCTTATTACCTTTACTCTTGGTATCATACTTGGGTTTATCGTTGCACTAATCCGGCTTTACGGGCCAAAACCGCTTATTGCTGTCGCCAAATTCTACGTATGGCTGATCCGTGGTACACCGTTACTTGTGCAACTGTTTCTTATTTTTTATGCCTTACCCAGCGTTGGTATTACGCTAGGCGCATTTACCTCAGCCGTTATTGGTTTCACACTGAATATTGGCGCCTATACCTCTGAGGTGATCCGCGCCACTTTATTATCTGTACCAAAAGGGCAGTGGGAAGCGGCTTATTCTATTGGTATGAGCTGGACACAATCATTACGCCGGATCATTCTGCCTCAAGCCGCGAGAATCGCTATTCCGCCACTCTCAAACACATTTATTTCTCTGGTGAAAGATACTTCATTAGCCTCAGTCATTACCGTACCGGAACTTTTCCTTGCTGCACAACGTATTGCGGCGGTGACTTATCAACCCCTCATTCTTTATACCGAGGCTGCAATACTTTATCTGATAATCAGTTCAGTATTGTCATCATTGCAAACCCATCTGGAAAAGAAGTTCTCACAACAGAGTGATACAAAGGAATTAAAAGATGATTCAGCTCTCCGGCATTGAAAAAAGTTTTGACGGGCAAAAGGTCCTGAAAAATATTGATCTTAACATTGAGGAAGGCAGTCTTACCGCCCTGATCGGCCCATCAGGAAGTGGCAAAAGCACGCTGTTACGCTGCATCAACTTATTAGAAATTCCCCAAGCCGGGAAGCTCCAAATCGGCAGTGAAAGTATGACCTTCATCGGTAAAGAGCGCATTGCTCATAAGGATATACAACGGATCCGCCAGCAAACCGGCATGGTGTTTCAAAATTTTCAACTTTTCCCTCATCTGACGGTGATTGAAAACATTATGGAAGGGCTGATTTGGGTACAGAAATGGTCGCCAGAAAAAGCTAAAAAGCGGGCGCTTGAGCTGCTGGAAAAGGTTGGCATGTCACACAAAGTCGACGTCTTGCCTGCCACGCTATCCGGTGGTCAGCAACAACGTGTAGCAATTGCCAGAGCGCTGGCACCTTCTCCCAAAGTGTTATTGTGTGATGAGCCAACTTCCGCGCTTGATCCGGAATTATCGCTGGAAGTGGTTGCTGTATTGAAGCAGTTGGCTAAAGAAGGAACGACGATGTTGATGGCAACACACGATCTGCGTCTGGCAGCCAATCTTGCCTACAACGTCATATTTTTAGAATCTGGCGAAATTGTCGAATCGGGGACATCGAAAACGATTTTTACTCGTGCCCTCAAGCAGCGGACGGTTGAATTTGTTTCAACTTTAACGAATACCTTACCGGATTGGGAGATATAACCCACCGTTAAAAGCACCTTGCCGTAATTGTGCTTTGAATCCATCAAGTCAATTACGATTAAATAAATTTTCTGACAGTTTGGAGCAATAAAATGAAAGCATTCCTTACCGTATTATTAGCTGGCGTCATTCAATTTGGCATTGCATATTCTGCCAGTGCAGAGTCTGATCTTGATAACATTAAATCAACCGGCGTATTTAAAATCGCTACCGAAGGAACCTATCCGCCATTTACCTATCACAATGCTTCAGGAGCCTTAACCGGTTTTGATGTTGATATTGGCCACGAAATCGCACGCCGTCTGAATGTCAAAGCGGAATTCACCGAAGGGAAGTGGGATGGGCTTATTGCCGGACTTGATGCCAAACGCTATGACGCAGTAATTAACCAAGTCGCTATTACACCAGAGCGTAAAAAGAAATATGACTTTTCCGCTCCGTATATTATATCTAAAGCCGTACTTATCACCCGCAAAAATAATGACAGTATTAAAACGTTCAGCGATCTAAAAGGTAAAACTTCAAGTCATTCCTTAACCAGTAATTACGCTCAATTAGCAAAACGTCACGGCGCAGAAATCGTCCCCACTGAAGGATTTAATCAGTCAATTGATTTGGTTGCTACAGGCAGAGCCGATGCTACTATCAACGATAATCTCTCCTATTTGGATTTCAAGAAACACAAACCCAATGCACCGGTAAAAATTGTCGCAACTGAACCCAATGGTGATCAGGTCGGTATTCTAATCCGGAAAGGCGAACCAGAATTACAAGCTGCTATCGATAAAGCGTTAGCCGATATCAAAGCGGATGGCACTTATCTGCGTATTTCTACTCAATATTTTGGCACCGACGTTTCTAAATAAGAAAATAACCGCTTCTTTTTGCAAGAAGCGGTTCTCTCTTAATTAAATTATTTTGAATTTCAATATCTGATTATTATCTATATAGAAACGCAAAGTTTTATTCCCTCCTCCTGAACTTGGCCCTTCTATATTCTTTGCATTGGCATAGCTAAAATCCTCTCCTTTATAATATTTCATTTGATCCTTATGAGGTGGATTCCAATAATCTTGAAAAACCCAAATAATCGCGGTGCTTGGTTCACCCACTATCGTTATACGGATAGCCTTATTACTCTCCTCTTGATTCCCAATCCATGGCACCTTAATGTTAGTTATCAATACAGAATTAGCATTAATAATATGAGTCCTGCCATTATTTTGACCTTCCACAATATAGATTTTTCTGGGAGTATCATTAATAACTTTCCTAATATGAGTTACGCTAGCCATTTGAAACACCTTTTTAAAGTTAATGTTATTTTCCTAAGGTAATTAATGTTAATATATATGACATTACTATTAACTTACTAATGCAGAGTAAAATCATAATCAATAATATCAATGCGTTAGAAAAAATTATAAAACTGAATTATTTTCTTCTGTTAATAAATTGGAATTATTCAAATACTTTACCAACACATATATTATAGACAATGGCAATAATTATTCTTAATTTATTTTACATCAAAGAGTTAATAGAAAAACCACCAAACTTTCTTATATATTTCATTTCAATATCCGCAAACAAATCTTTAATATCAAAAACAAATTAAACGATAAAAGACATTTTCAAAAAAATTTAAAATCAATCCAATTCAATATTATTGGTTTTTATATAAAAACATAATATAAATAAAAATCTTTATTTATATTATTAATCCAAAAAATAATATAATATTTATCGTCCATAAAAAATTTCAATGAAAATAATTTCTCTGCTCTTATACCATTCTATTTCTATCTATTGAAATATTAATTCCCATACTGTAAATTTCAAAAATTATCACACTATTCTGTTAAAGATTTATTCATTCCATAGTAAAGTCTCAGGTTGTTACTACCAAGTTGCCTAAACGAATTGAAACATCACAAGGAGCTAAAATATGATTGGTTACAATTCTGCAATTAACCGAAATACCCCATCTGTCAATGTACTGGATAACCGAGGGCTGAATGTACGTACTCTGGAATATCTGCGTACTCAAGCTGATGAAGAAAACAGTAGCGAATTAATCACTCGCTATGAGTTCAATACTCAGGGATTTCAAGTAAAAAGTACTGATCCACGGAGGTATAAAAACCAAAATGGTTCGAACTTTACTCGTGTCTTTAATCTGGCTGGCAATACACTGCGTGAAGAAAGTATTGATGCTGGCCGAACCATTACATTGAACGATATCGAAGGACGCCCAGTACTGAGCATCAATGCAATAGGTGTTCGTCAAACCAATCACTATGAAGATAACACTCTACCCGGCCGCTTACTCACCGTCACCGAGTTGGTGCAAGAAAACGAGAAAATCACAGAACGCCTTATCTGGGCAAGTCATTCAGATGCGGAGAAAAACCAAAATCTCGCCGGACAATGTGTACGCCATTATGACACTGCGGGGCTGGTACAACTGGAAAGCCTTTCCCTGACAGGAACCATTTTGTCGCAATCCCGTCAACTGATAGCCGACGATCAGGAAGCTGACTGGCGCAGTGACGATGAAAATAATTGGCGTACAAAACTGAATGACAACATATTCACGACTCAAAATAAAACCGATGCCATTGGTGCTCTGCTAACCCAGATCGATGCGAAGGGAAATGTACAACGGCTGTCTTATGACGTGGCAGGTCAATTGAAAGGGAGTTGGTTAACACTAAAAGGCCAGTCTGAAAAAGTTATTGTGCAGTCTCTTACCTGGTCAGCAGCCGGACAAAAATTACGTGAAGAACACGGTAACGGCGTTATTACGGAATATACCTATGAACCAGAAACCCTGCGATTAATCAACATCACAACCCGCCGAACTCAGGATAGCGCAAAACCACTACAGGACTTACGTTATGAATATGATCCGGTTGGCAATGTGATCAGTATTCGTAATGACGCAGAAGCAACCCGGTTCTGGCGTAATCAGAAAGTGGTACCGGAAAATGCTTATGCCTATGATTCTTTGTACCAGCTAATCAAAGCAACCGGCCGCGAAATAGCTAACCTTGGTCAACAAGGAAACCAACTTCCTTCCCCAGTTACCCCACTTCCTACTGATGACAACACCTATACCAACTATACCCGAACCTATTCCTACGACGATAGCGGCAACCTGACGCAGATCCGACATAGCGCTCCGGCAAGTAACAATAGCTACACCACGGATATGACTATCTCAAACCGCAATAACCGTGGCGTCTTAAGCACCCTGACCAAAGATCCCAATCTCGTTGATACATTCTTTGATGCAGGTGGTCATCAAACCAGCCTGTTATCAGGGCAATCTCTAAACTGGACATCACGGGGAGAACTACAGCAAGTCAGCCAGAATGGAAACACCGGAAGCGAGTGGTATCGTTATGGCAGTGATGGAATGCGGGTACTGAAAGTAAATGAGCAGCAAACAGCGAATGCCATGCAGCGGCGAGTCACTTACCTGCCCGGCCTGGAACTGCGTACCACACAAAACGGCGCCAATATAACGGAAGACCTGCAAGTTATTACTGTTGGAAAAGCGGGGCGGGCACAAGTACGGGTACTACACTGGGAAAAAGGCCAGCCAGCGAGCATAGATAACAATCAAGTCAGATACAGCTACGATAATCTGACAGACAGCAGCGAACTGGAACTGGATATGCACGGAGAAATTATCAGTTGGGAAGAATATTACCCCTACGGTGGGACCGCAGTATGGGCGGCAAGAAACCAGATTGAAGCCGGTTATAAAACTATTCGTTATTCAGGTAAAGAACGTGATGCAACGGGACTGTACTATTATGGCTACCGCTATTATCAACCTTGGGCAGGTAGATGGTTAAGCGCAGACCCAGCAGGAACAGTGGATGGTTTAAATCTGTACCGTATGGTAAGAAACAATCCAATGACAGGGATAGATGAAGATGGGCGCATATTTAAAACAGTAGCAACAGGCGCATTAGGTGTTGGAGGTGTAGCATATGAACTTTACAAGCATAGAAATCAACAAGCTGAAAGGCCGCAAATATCATCTCCCACATCTGAATCCTATGGTGATCAACAAATAAGTAAAATCACACAAAAAGCGAGCACTTTAAAAGCAAACTATGACCCGATTAAGCAGATGGCACATAACATAACGGGACGCAAAGAAGCGGCAGAACATCTCGCACACGGACAAGTCCCTGGTGTTCAAGCAATAAAAGAGGGAGCAAGTTTAGTCGCGACTGCCGGAGAATTTGCCGCAGCCGGCAATGTAGGTGAGTTAAACAAAACAGAGCTGACAAAAGCCGCAGGAACCGATGCAATTAATAATTTTAGCCTCACTTTTGCAGGGATAAAAAAAGTATTCAAAGCAGGTACCGCCACTGCTACCGTCACCCCAGAGAAACTGGAAGAATTGCAAAAAGCCTCCGATGATTTAAAGGAGGTTGCAACGGATACGTTAATTACAGGAGCATCACTGGGCGCGACTGTCGGCGCTACGCTAGATACAGCAGCAGCGATTGCACCACATCCAGCGGCTAAAATAGCATTAAAAGGCCTGTCTCTGGCATGGAAAGTGACCGGCGTTGTTCATACCGCAGAAGAGTTAGGAGAACTCGCAGAAAAACATAAGGATCTGGTTTCTAATGAGCTGGGACAAGAATTAAAACGGGAAATCACCGAAGCAAACCAAATCAGGAAAGGGACGATTCTTTCAAAGGTCAGAGAACATGGTTTGATAAGGTAATCCAATAAAATACAATAGTCCTTATTCGCAACAGCATATAAGGACTATTTTGCTTTAAATCACATGTATCAGCCACGACCAGGGCTAACACAAGATTTACAACGAGCTGATTTTATTAATGAAGTCTGGTCTCACCCTGCTCTGGCAAATCATCTTCGCCGTCTTCATCTTGCTCATCAGGATCTTCGAAATAAGTGCCCCAGCCGTCATAATTGACGCCCATCTTCTGAGCCAGATTTACCAATTGTTCAACCTGAGCATCGATCAATTCAGCATTCAACCCACATTCGCTGATGACATCACAACACATCAGAATAGAACCATCTTCGATTTCCAATTCTTCCGCGTCAGTCACTTCATAACCCAGCTTAAAGGCTTCAACTGCCGCCTTTTCCAACAGATTAAAATCTTCCGCAGAAAAGTGGTGTTCAATGGCATAAAGCGCATCTGGATCACTACCATCTTCCAGTAATTCTTCAATAATAAGGCGCGTTTCTTCGCGTTGTTCTTCTAAGTCTTTTTGATTTGCCATACCCAATACCCTCAATCAGTTGGCCGTCCCAACGTTCATTCTCCCACACCACAAGCAGGCTAACCACTGTTTACATCAAAGAAATCTAATGCGGAGTTGAAATTGAATTTTTATAGATATAAATTGAATTTAAATGCAAGAAATAACTGTGGAGATATCCAACAATGAATCCATTCTATCAACGTAATTTCCTAAGGTTGCTTGATTTTTCCTCAGCAGAAATCCATGCTTTCCTAAAACTGGCGGCTGAATTAAAATCGACTAAAAAATCCGGCACAGAAAAAGCCTGGCTAACAGGTAAAAATATTGTGCTGATTTTTGAAAAAGACTCCACCCGCACTCGCTGTTCATTCGAAGTAGCCGCTTACGATCAGGGGGCAAATATCACCTACCTTGGCTCCAGTGGCAGCCAGATTGGTCATAAAGAATCAATTAAGGATACCGCCCGTATACTTGGCCGCATGTATGACGGTATTCAATATCGCGGCTATGCTCAGAAAGTGGTTGAAGCCCTGGCAGAATATGCAGATGTTCCTGTATGGAATGGGCTGACGGATGAATTTCACCCTACTCAGTTACTGGCAGATTTGCTGACTATTCAGGAGCATCAACCAAAGAAACCGCTGTCAGAAATCAAATTCGCCTACTTGGGGGATGCCCGTAACAATATGGGTAATACTATGTTGGAAGCCGCGGCATTGACAGGCATGGATGTTCGGTTAATTGCTCCTGAACAGTACTGGCCAGATGCAACACTGGTTGCTGAATGTCAGAAACTGGCCGAAAAAACAGGCGGGAAAATTACGCTAACCGAAAATGTCCCTGAGGGGGTTAAAGACGCTGATTTTCTTTATACCGATGTCTGGGTTTCTATGGGAGAGCCAAAAGAAGTTTGGCAACAACGGGTTAACCTATTGAAACCTTATCAGGTGAATATGGATGTGGTGAACATGACAGGCAATCCACAGGTAAAATTCCTGCACTGCCTGCCCGCATTCCATGATGAAGAAACGACGTTAGGCAAGCAACTCGCCGCTGAATTTAATATGTATGGGGGGCTGGAAGTCACCAATGAAGTTTTTGAGTCAGAGCATAGCATTGTGTTTGATCAGGCAGAAAATCGTCTGCATACCATTAAAGCGATAATGGTAGCGACACTGGCAAGTGATCTTAAAATCTAATTAGTTATGATGTCCGCAGGGCTATGTCTGCAAAGAAGAGGTCCTGCGAATATCATTTTTCTTCGGGCAAACGCTTGCTGTGAGATTTTTCGCGAGTATAATGCGCCACAATTTGCCGGGAGAAATCATGAAAAACAGCACTTCTTTTCATCAAGCTAAAGTGCGGGTGCAACTGCCTAAAGGCGGCCAGCAATCATTGTTTTTCCCGTTGCTAAACCAATCATTTAATGCCCCTCATTGAGGGGCTTTTTTTTGCCCGGTAATCAATTGATGATCACCACCCCGGATGTCAGCATTAGAGGAGAGTGAAAAATGGCTAATCCGTTATATCGCAAACATATCATCTCAATAAATGATTTGAGCCGCGAAGATCTGGAATTGGTGTTGCGAACCGCTGCCACACTGAAAGCCAGACCACAGCCTGAATTGCTGAAACACAAGGTTATCGCCAGCTGTTTCTTTGAAGCCTCTACCCGTACCCGGCTCTCTTTTGAAACCGCAATCCACCGCCTTGGCGCTTCCGTGGTTGGCTTTTCAGACAGCAGCAACACCTCCTTGGGTAAGAAAGGCGAAACACTGGCAGATACTATTTCCGTTATCAGCCAATATGTTGACGCTATCGTGATGCGCCACCCGCAGGAAGGTGCTCCGCGCCTGGCGTCCGAATTTTCCGGTCATACTCCGATTATCAATGCTGGTGATGGTGCTAACCAACATCCAACACAAACCTTACTGGATCTGTTCACTATTCAAGAAACTCAGCAACGGCTGGATAGTCTGAATATCGCTATGGTTGGTGACCTGAAATATGGCCGCACGGTTCATTCACTGTCACAAGCGTTGGCGAAATTTAATGGCAACCATTTTTATTTTATCGCCCCGGAAGCATTGGCAATGCCAAATCATATTCTTCATATGCTGAATGAAAAAGGCGCCACCTACAGCCTGCATACCAATATAGAAGAAGTGTTGCCGGAACTAGATATTCTTTATATGACTCGCGTGCAAAAAGAGCGCCTTGATCCATCCGAATACGCCAATGTAAAAGCGCAATTTGTTCTGCATACTGCCGATCTGACGGGAGCGAAAGAGAACCTCAAAATTTTGCATCCATTGCCACGTATTGATGAGATTTCTGTTGATGTGGATAAAACCCCCCATGCCTATTATTTCCAACAGGCAGAAAATGGTATTTATGCCCGTCAGGCACTATTGTCTCTAGTTTTAAATGAGTGATTAAAGAAAATATTGAATGTCCTCAAATGGAATCGTTATCATTTACTTTTGAAATGACGTTCTACTTCTGTATATAATTGAATAGCAAGTCTATTTATTCACCTTCAAAATTAAAAGTGAACTCAGATAATACACTGGCAGACTTAGAGGTACAATTAACGCATATTTTATGCCTCCTGATAGAGGCATATCATTAACGTTCAAACGTCAATCAATTAAGGACATTAAAATGAGTAATGATTTTTTTGGGCTAATTGGAATGTATTTTATTAGCTATTATGCACTTAGATTTTTAAAACGTTATTCAGAAAAAATAGGTATCAAATGGAATAATCCCAGGAGGAATACATTAGGATTGATAATATTATCAGCGATTGCTTTTCTGACCGGTTATTGTATAGGACATACCGATGCATACACTAATTTATATACTTACTCTCATCTCTTAGCCAGGCTAGAATACCTATGGGTTACTTCTGCTTTATTATTATTAAGTGTTATTTTAAGCAAAGAGTATTATAAAGAATATTTTACGAATTTCTCAATACTATTTACATCATCACTAATATTCTTATTCGGCTTCCAAGGTTTTTATATAACCATTTAATAGAGATGATAACTAAACCCTATAAATACATCATAAGAATTCAATATATTCACAATTAATTTTAAAAGCACTAAATTTTTAACATCGATAAAAACTTAGTGCTTGAGAATATCATACAATTTCTGTAACAATAAAATAAACAATTGCGCCAACATAGTTACCAATCACATATCCTACTGTGCCAATAACCATAATAGGCCCAACTAAATTTACCCAACCTTTACTGATAGCTAACGCCGCAGCCGTTGTTGGACCACCAATATTTGCATTACACGCTAATATAATTTCCTCAAGATTAAATTTAAATAATTTACCTACACCAAGAGTCAATAATAAATTAATCATTGCAACAATAAATACAAATAAAAATAACAAAGGCGCATTGATAATAATTAATTTTATAGAAGCAGGGATACCTATTACAACGAAGAACATATAAATCGCATAAGTTCCTAATTCCTGACTACCATTTAGATTATTAAAAGCCTTTTTGAATATCGAAACCATAGTGAAAGTTATTGTTGTTAAAATAAGATATTTATCTGATATCAAACTAAAAAATAACTCTTGATAGATATTTTCAGGTTGTCCTGAAAACGCTTTTAACCAAGCCGATAATTTAAACGAAATAACGACTATAAAGATAGACCATGCTAAAGATAATGAAATATCTTTCAGTGAGATATTCTTAGGTTGCCAATAGGATCCTGCCAAAGATTTCGATCTATCTGAATTGGGATCACTTTCTATCGCCTCAGAATAAGAACTTCGCCAAAACTTTCTTGCAAATGACCAGCCTGCCAAGGCTATTAATATTATGAAAAAACAAGCTACCACGAGATTATCAGCAACGATAGTTGATGCCGTCATATTTTGAGTGGGTTCCAGCTTGGCTGCCATTGCCGCAAAATTGACTCCACCACCAGTATATGACGCGGAAATCATAGCACTGATTTTATCCAATTCAGGGATATAATTCCTGAGAAGTTTAAATGCTAAAACCGCACCAATTATAGTCGCGACAGAAGACATTAAGAATAATATAAGCAGCCTCCCGCTTTCTTTAATAATACTCTGTAAATCAACCTTAAATAATAATAAAGGTATTGCCAGCGGCACTATATATTGCCAAACAGCATCGTATACTACCGATTCGGTCGGTATTATATATAAATTGGATGCAAAAATAGCAATAATCAATGCCATAATGGCACCGGGTACTTTCGATGCCCACTTATATCTCTGTTCCATTACAATCGCCAGTGTCGCGGCAATCATCACAAAGGCCCAAAGGAATAAAGTATCATTAGGATCAATCAGAGTATTATTCATTATTTTTCCTATCACCTCGTTTATCATCTCATAATAAAAACACACTCAGAAAAATAAATCATTAGAGTGGAGAAAATTTTAAATGGAAACCCTATTCTAAAGCAAAAAGATCAATATCCCTTAGAAGGGAATGTACCAAGATGTTAGGACTTTTAGGAGAATACACCAACTCATGAATCAGATATTACCTTCATACTTTTATCAACAGCAGAATCAGCAATCTAACGTTAAAAGTACGCTAGAAGTTGCCCATCAGTTTAATTTATATGATATTTGTGGCCTCTTTTCCTTCAATTGTCGGCGGTTACGTTGTTTCCAACACATAGCTGGCAGTAGATACGAATATCTTCTTATCTGGATAAACAAGATGGCACCACCTAAAATGGAAGATGTGTCGATTCTTAACAATATCTCCGGAGGATGAATACAGAAATAGTTGTCACTAAGATGTATTCATACAGAACACTATGACCCAAGATCATCAACTACAAGTCGAAGCCATTAAATGCGGTACGGTGATTGACCATATCCCAGCTCAGGTAGGTTTCAAGTTACTCTCTCTATTTAAGCTGACTGAAACCGATCAACGCATTACCATCGGCCTGAACCTGCCTTCCAATCAGCTAGGTAAAAAAGATCTCATCAAAATCGAAAACACATTTCTGACAGAACAACAGGCTAATCAGCTTGCTATGTATGCGCCAAATGCAACAGTGAACTGTATTGAAGACTATGAGGTCGTGAAGAAACTGCCAATTAACCTGCCTGAGCGTATTGATAGCGTGTTAGTCTGTCCTAATAGCAATTGCATCAGCCACAATGAGCCGGTAGAAAGCAGTTTTCGGGTCAAAGTCACATTTGAAGATGTGGTATTGACCTGCAAATACTGCGAGAAAGAGTTTGATCGCAATGTGGTGATACTCAGCAAGTAAAAACAATCTATGCCGGTTGCTGAGGCAGGTACGGGCACTATAATAGTCCCTTTGTTGAAATATTTATTCAGTTATTACATTAACAGGAGAACCTATGTCATACGAGATTAATACCGAGAAAGCCCCTGCTGCAATTGGCCCATATGTTCAGGGTGTTGATTTGGGCAGTATGGTAATCACTTCTGGTCAGATTCCAGTCAATCCAGAAACAGGTGATGTCGCAGAAGATATCGCTGCCCAGGCTCGTCAATCACTGGAAAACGTTAAAGCTATCGTTGAGAAAGCAGGTCTGACTGTCGGTGACATTGTTAAAACAACTGTTTTCGTTAAAGATCTGAATGACTTCGGCACGGTTAACGCGACTTATGAAGCATTCTTCAAAGCACACAATGCCGCTTTCCCAGCACGTTCCTGTGTTGAAGTAGCCCGTCTGCCAAAAGACGTTAAAATCGAAATCGAAGCGATTGCCGTTCGTAAATAATCCCTATCCATTTCCCATAAACCCTTGGTCAGTTCACCCATTGACCAAGGGTTTTTTACTTTTTCCCATCTCCCAGACATAGTTTTCTGTTCTTTGTTTTAGATCAAATCAGGTCGTTATTATTTTACTTTCACTTACTACATATTGTGCTTAAATATAAAAATACAAACCATATATAGCATCACCTCTATTTAAGCTGAATATTAGAACGAGAATGACTTATACCTTTGGATAACATTCTCAAGGAGTTATATTGTGAAAACTGTTGTGATAAAACGAGATGGTCGTCAGGTACCATTTGATGAAATCCGTATCAGAGATGCCGTAAAACAAGCCGCCTCTACCGCTGGAGTCACAGATGATGAGTACTGTGCTCAAGTTGCATCCGCAGTAACGCAATTAATGGCTGACCATAGTCAAGTTGATATACGAAATATTCAGCACGCGGTAGAAAACCAATTGATGGCAGGCAACTACAAGCACCTTGCCCGTCTCTATATTGAATATCGTCATGACAGGGATCTTGCCCGGGAATCACGCAGCCGCCTTAATCAGGAAATCCGTGGTTTGGTCGAACAGAGCAATATTTCCCTGCTCAATGAGAACGCAAATAAAGACAGTAAAGTTATTCCAACCCAACGCGATCTACTGGCAGGAATTGTTGCCAAGCATTATGCCAAACAGCACATGCTGCCGCGTGACGTGGTACTGGCTCATGAAAGAGGTGAAATCCACTATCACGATTTGGACTATTCACCCTTTTTCCCGATGTTCAACTGTATGCTGATCGACCTGAAAGGCATGTTAACTAACGGGTTCAAGATGGGTAATGCCGAAATAGAGCCCCCCAAATCCATTGCAACCGCAACAGCGGTAACTGCTCAAATTATTGCCCAGGTTGCCAGCCATATTTATGGCGGTACCACGATTAACCGTATAGATGAAGTATTGGCACCATTCGTTAAAGCCAGCTATGACAAACATTTGGTCATTGCTGAAGAGTGGGATATTGCCGATAAAAAATCTTACGCTGAAACACAGACAGAAAAAGAGTGTTACGACGCTTTCCAGTCACTGGAATATGAAGTTAATACACTGCATACCGCCAACGGACAGACACCTTTTGTCACTTTTGGCTTTGGTCTGGGGACTTCAAAAGAATGCCGTCTAATCCAGCAATCTATTCTGCGTAACCGTATTGCCGGGTTGGGCAGGAACCACAAAACAGCCGTATTCCCCAAACTGGTATTTGCTATCCGTGATGGCTTGAATCATAAGCTTGGTGACCCTAACTACGATATCAAACAACTGGCTCTAAAATGTGCCAGCAAGCGAATGTATCCCGATATTCTTAACTACGATCAGGTTGTTAAAGTCACTGGATCCTTTAAAACCCCAATGGGCTGCCGCAGTTTCCTCGGTGTTTATGAAGAAAATGGTGAGCAAATTCATGAAGGTCGCAATAATTTGGGAGTTATCAGTTTAAACCTGCCTCGGATTGCTATCGAAGCCAAACGAGATGAAAAATATTTCTGGCGATTGCTGGATAAGCGTCTGGCACTGGCAAAACAAGCATTGATGACCCGTATTGCCCGTCTGGAAGGTGTCAAAGCACGAGTTGCTCCAATCCTTTATATGGAAGGTGCTTGCGGTATTCGCCTGAAAGCCGATGATAATATCGCTGAAATCTTTAAACATGGCAGAGCTTCTATCTCTCTGGGCTATATTGGCATTCATGAAACCATTAACGCATTGTATGGCAATCAGGCTCATCTATTTGATGACCAACAATTACGTGTAAAAGCGCTCGCAATTGTTAACCATCTGCGAAAAGCAACCGATCAATGGAAAACAGAGACGGGTTATGGTTTCAGCCTGTACAGCACACCAAGTGAAAACCTGTGTGATCGTTTCTGCCGCCTTGATGCCGCTGAATTTGGTGTTATCGAAGGAGTGACGGACAAAGGCTATTACACCAACAGTTTCCATCTTGATGTTGAAAAGAAGGCCAATCCTTACGACAAACTGGATTTTGAGGCATCTTATCCACCACTGGCAAACGGCGGTTTTATCTGTTACGGCGAATATCCCAATCTGCAACATAATTTGAAAGCACTGGAAGATATCTGGGATTACAGCTACTTACACACTCCTTATTACGGAACCAATACCCCCATTGACGAATGCTATGACTGCGGATTTACTGGTGAATTCTCCTGTACCAGTAAAGGGTTTCTCTGCCCCCGTTGCGGCAATCATGAACCCGCCAGAGTATCAGTAACCCGCCGTGTCTGCGGTTATCTGGGAAGCCCTGACGCCCGCCCATTCAATTCAGGTAAGCAAGAAGAGGTGAAACGCAGAGTAAAACATCTGACAAACGGACAATTAGATTCATTCAGGCAAGCTAAAAAATGAATTACCACCAATATTTCCCTGTTGATGTAGTTAACGGTCCCGGAACCCGCTGTACGCTGTTTGTTGCAGGATGCGAGCACCAATGCCCCGGTTGCTATAACAAAAGCACCTGGCGAACAAATTCCGGCCAACTATTTACCCAGGAAATGGCAGACCATATTGTCGCTGATTTACAGGATAGCCGCATTAAACGGCAAGGGCTGTCTTTGTCTGGCGGCGATCCTCTTCATCCGCACAACATATCCGTGATCCTGAAACTGGTAAAACGAATCACGGCAGAATGCCCTGAAAAGGATATCTGGCTGTGGACTGGCTATCTGCTAAGTGAACTCAGCAAAGCCCAACAGGAAGTTGTTAGCTATATTAATGTGCTGGTAGATGGCAAGTTCATACAGAATCTTTATGATCCCGGCTTATTATGGCGCGGCAGCCGCAACCAGATTATTCATCGACTTAGATAATTTTATCGCTGCCAACAGATTTTCTTACCAAATCCCAGCGTGTTATCAGTCATTTTTATTTCACTGAGATCCAGTTGCCAAATAGGTGTTTTGGCCGCTATTGCCACAGGAAAACGGCGGCAATAGCGCGCTCTGGCAACTTTATCCTCTTCTCCTTCCAGACGAATGGCTTCCCCTCTGAACTGAATACCTTTTATCTGTGCAATATTACGAATCTGCCCGGCAACAGTCCCTGCCACCTGTGAATTTATCTGCATCATTTCACCATGACGGGTATGAGGCTCAGTCATAAACCACAAGGCTATTTTATCGGCGTCAAAAACATAGAAACAACTTGCACACCAGATATCATTTTCTGCTGTTGTACAAAGCGTGAAAACGTGCTGTCTTGCGAAGTATTGGCGGATAATCTGAAAGTTTTCAGTGGTATTCACACTCCCTCCATTGACATCCTCCCCCACCTTCGCACTTCGTGACTCAGGAGGGGGATCCCCATTATTTGTAGGCTTTCAGGATGAGCATGAGTATTCAGTGTGGAGTCAATTGACTCACTATCTTACTGTCTATTGGGTTAATTTCAATGCAAAAATACAAAATCAACCGTTCAAGACATGCCGCTTTTCTTTTGCATGTACATCTTGTTTTCGTCACCAAATACCGGCGGAAAATACGCAGTGATTGACACTCCGCAGCCTTTCATCAGTATGCAGGCGAGGTCTGCCACGATTTTGGTGCTGAATTGAAAGAAAGCAACGGCGCATCTGCTCATGTCCACATGCTGATTGAATACCCACCCACAATTAAACTCTCACCGGTGCTGTGGTCACGTTCTTATTTTGCGGGTTCGTGCGGAGGTGCTCAGTTGGAAGTAGTCAGGCAATACATTCAACATCAGCGTGGCTGAGGGTTTTTCGGGCTTTTCAAGCCCGTCCAAATTCCCCTCCCGCCTTGTGTCGGCGGGAGTACCCTTTGGAGGTTAAGATGGGAGGATTTTTTATTGGCCTGGAAACCCAGAACCACGCCGGGATAAACATCATCTTGCGGCGTGTTCTGACATCTCCCGACAAAGTCAGGGTTCAGTGTGTTCTACTATAAATTAGTTATAGATTTCAGCAACACCTGACAATTGGTTCTTACCGCTAGTAGATATAATACGGAAAGAAGATGCGCCAGCTTTGTCAGCTTTTTTGGACAATTCGGCACTCAAGCCTTCCAGGGTATCAGCACCGGTTACAGAAACCACGCCAACCTTGGCAGATGAAGTAGTTTGAACTTCTGTTGCTGCCATACTACCAAAAGAGATAGCACTTAAAGCCAAAGCAGCAGCGATATATTTTACGTTTTTCATAACATGATCCTTGATCAATTTTTAATGGAATGAGTTACTCTCTGTGATATGGATCATAGTATGCTCTAACGACCGGAATAAAAATTAGCAATTATTGCTATTTTATTTCAAATTTTTTGAATAAAAACAGTTAATATAGGAATTTGATATGTAACTAATTTTGATAAAACTTTTATATTATAATGACTTAAACTAAGTTATTCAGAAAAATAATATAGAAAAAACGTCTTACAAAAATACAAAAATACAAAAATACAAAAATACAAAATTAAGAAAAATTATATGGCTAAAAATCAATGGGTTCTTTACTTACTGAAAACAAAAGCAGGAATGCTGTACACCGGGATAACGACAGATATCAACCGCCGTTTTGCGCAACATGCAAATGGTAAAGGAGCAAAAGCACTGAGAGGGAAAGGGCCATTACAGCTGGTTTTCAGCAGTCATGCCGGAGACAGATCCAGCGCCTCACGACTGGAATATCAGGTAAAGCAATTGAGTAAGCAACAAAAAGAGAGGCTGGTTATTTGCCAGCCTATCTGTATAGCAAAATATTTGGCATCAATCAGAAACGGTCAAAATGGGGAGAGTAAGTAACCAGCCCAGTATAATCAGCCAAAGAACTGTCAGCTAATTCATATAACTGAAAATAGGGTTCACACTTTGGCCACTGGCAATGTAACTGGTGCTCACTGGCAAGCGTAAAACCAAACCGGCGATAATAGTGCGGATCACCTAAAACAACGACTACGCCGTAACCAAATTCATTCAGGCTATCCAGACCTTCATAAACGAGTTTTTCACCAATCCCCTGTCGACGATATTCTCCAGCAACCGCTAGCGGCGCTAAACCAACCCATTGGTGATCCTCTCCATTAATATCTACCGGACTGAATGCCACGTAACCAATGACCTGACCTTCTTCATCCGTAGCAACCATACCCAACGTGAGTAATCCATCTTCCCGCAATTGTTGTACCAATTCCGCTTCCGCCGGGGTATCAAAAGATTTCCGCAGTAACTGATCTATTCCCGCTGCATCTACTGGAATTTCTACCCTGATTAACATGATAATCGCGCAGGAGCGTACTGTTCTGCGCCCTCCGGTAAACTGACTTTAATAAACTCAACCAATCGTAATAAACCGGTACGAATAACAGCAATCATAAACTTCAATGCTATCGTATCTACCCAATTTCTAATATACAACCCTGATTCTGCATTCCCTGCAATATACAAACGACACTGGAAAGACAAAAAATCCAGCTCTTCTTGATGGGTAGCTATTAGAATCAGATCATTGGTTTCACCGATGAAACTAACCTCTTCCTGCTTATGCTGGCTGACAACTAAATGATTATCACGGACAGTAGTAAACCAGCGCAAATTAAGATCGCGGATTTTTCCTAACACAGCTCAGACTCCTTACTTGATAAAGTAGCATAGCTATTCAACCAGAATATATCGGTATTTCTCGGATCCTACATCAAGAATCCAATACAGAACCAGTTGTAAATTTTACCTTTCAACTATTGGGGTAATATCCGCCTATAAACTGCTCTAAATCAAAACATCTCACCATTCGGTTAATTACAATTATTAATCATTATTACTTTATTCCAGTATTTCATATAGAACAACATTGCCCCACAAAAAGCTTATTTATGTGGAGCATGGTTGTTGTAGATAACGGGATGGATGTCATTTATATCGGACCGAAACATAACATCAAGGCCCATTATTTTTCAATCAAAAAAACCAAAAACATCAGACAAACATACAGTTATGAAAGAAAATGTAAACATAAGTTGCATACTAATATTTAAATTTACACATCCTGATTATAGCGGATTGCAAATTTTTGGCTTAACGTATGCCACTGGTCGATACGTATTTCTTACGGCTACCTGCTAAAAAGCACGTATAGACTTTATTAAGATTTGCTTTTGGATTTATTATCCTTGGATTGGATTGTTACAAACGTATATTAGTTTAATCTTTATACAATAAATAGGAATGACGTATGGAAGGCCAAGATATCTATTCAAAATTCATTGGTAAGAGGATAAAGCTATGGATGGATGAACGTTTCCCACTACAAAATGCACCGCTTTTCTTTATTTTTTATATCATCAGCTATTCCGTAGCTTTTTATTCAATAGGGGAAAAGCCTGTTCTGTCATGGGAAATCCTGCTCGGTTGCCTGATGGCCTTCTCCTATTTTTTACTATTACGGATATTCGATGAGCATAAGGATTATCAACTGGATTGTGAACACCACCCACAACGGATCTTACAGCAAAGTATTATTACGCTGAAAAATCTACGGGTACTCGGTATCTGTTGTATCACATTACAATTGGGTGGAAGTCTATTTTTAGATCGAGGCGTTGGTTCAGTCACTTTTGCCTGGCTATTAGTCTTTATCTGGACCTGCCTTATGGGGAAAGAGTTCTTTATCAGTGAATGGTTAAACCAACACCTCACTTGGTACGCCATTTCCCATATGCTGGTAATGCCACTCATTATCTGGTGGTTGGGCAATATTGCCAGCCCTAACGTTGCACTCACTTTCCCAATATGGGTTTTAATGGGATTGTGCTTTTTCTCTGGATTCAGTTTCGAAATTACACGCAAATGTAAAGGTCCAGATGAAGAGCGTCTGGAAATACCGACTTATTCATCTATTTTCGGCAGAAAAATAGCCGTCGCTATTATCGCATCATTACTCACCGTAATGTTGGCGTTACAGATTTGGCTAATCAATATCACCACTGATGGTATAGCGTTATGGGCGTTAATTATCTTGGTTGTTTGTTATGCATTATGTCTATGGCAATTAGGCAAATTCCTTCATCGCCCCACTATCCAGAATCGCAAACGCAATGAGGCTGTAGTGGGAATATTTATGGTACTGGGTTACTCAGTTTGCACTGCCAGCATCTTAATAAAACTTGGGTTTGCTTAGGTATTAAAGGAAATAGAGTTATGTTGCAAAAAGAAGTCCAATCATGCGTATTTGATGTCTCAGATAATACCACTGCTCACATAAAAAACTGTGCGCGAGATTCTATTCTAGAATTATCACGTGACATATTCAGCATTACACACCAAGAAGCATCTGGCGTCCGCACAGAAGCAACCCAAGTAAAATTATTGCCCCGCCGCCACCTCTATACATATACCGAGGAAGCTCGGCAAAAGCGCCTGGATTATTTGGCAAAACATACCGGACATGCACTGGAACACATAGCAGCTACCCACTTGGATGCGACAAAACTAACAAAAACTATTGAGGGATTTATTGGTTCAATAGAAATTCCTGTGGGGATTGCCGGGCCTCTCTTGATAAAGGGACAATATGCTCAAGGGGTATATTATGCACCGCTCTCCACCACAGAAGGCGCTTTAATTGCGTCGGTATCCCGTGGCTCCTTCGCCATTATGCAATCAGGTGGCGCCACTACCCGTGTGCTCGGCCAGCGCATGATACGAGCACCCCGTTTTGAATTTCATAGCGTAGCACACAGCGTCATGTTCAGTGATTGGATTAAAGAGCATCTTAGCGAAATACGACATGAAATTGGCCGCCACTCCAAACATGCACAACTGCTGGAAATAAAGCCTCAAGTCATCGGACGCAGCGTCCATTTGCAGTTCATCTACAACACAGCGGCAGCAGCAGGCCAAAATATGACTACCGTCTGCACCTGGTATGCATGCCAATGGATCCAACAACAATTAGCCAAAATGGCGTTTATACCACTGCGTCACTTTATGATAGATGGCAATACTTCCGGCGATAAAAAAGTGTCTTATAAAACGTTTATTGAAGGACGTGGGACACGTGTCGTCGCCGAGGTCTATCTCAGTGCTGAATCCTGCCAGCAAATCCTGAGAGTCACTCCGCAACAACTTGTCACGGCTTATCATCATATCTGCGAGGGGGCTATCGCCTCAGGAACGGTCGGCATAAATATTAATGCAGCAAATGTTATCGCCGGTATGTTTACTGCCCTCGGTCAAGACATCGCCTGTGTGCATGAATCATCAGTCGCGCATTTACACATGACATTAACTGCCGATAACCGAGTCTATTGCAGCATCACACTGCCCTCGCTAATCGTAGGAACAGTCGGTGGCGGGACCTATTTACCACACCAGCGTGAATGTCTGAACATGCTGGGCTGTACCGATGAAAACGGCACTGCCCGCTTGGCTGAAATCATCGCCAGTTATTGCCTGGCCCTTGATATTTCAACCCTGTCAGCCATTGCAGCGGATGAGTTTGCTCAATCACATGAAAGACTTGGCCGCAACCGTCCAACCCACACTAACGATATTATTCCGCACACCCAACAAGAGCTTGATTTGTCATTCTTCCGGCAAGCAAGCTTTAACCCTGTGTTACAGGGAACTCACCTGACCAAGATCAAACCTGAATTTTCTAGCAATGATGGACACAGTCTACTGACGCATCTGAGCTCGAATTATGCGGAACGTTTAACTGGTTTATTTCCCTTTGCCATGACGACATCCGCACAACGTACTCTGCCAGTGATGCTGAAACTGAAACCTTTGGGGAGTGAGATCGTTAAAATGGTCCTGGATATTGCCAGGCACTGTTCCCCTGAATTATTTGCTGTTTTCCAGGATTTTGCCCACCAGCTTGAATTTAACCAAAGTCATAGCCGTGAACTGGCTATTATGAATCAGCAGAATCCACAGTTGATGCGCTATATACCCATTATCTATGGCGTGATTGAAAATGAGGCAACCGGAACTTATGCCCTGATTGAAGAATTACTCCAAGATATGGTGTTAATGAACAATATTAACCTGGAAACACCGTGGGAACAGCACCATCTTGAAACCGCTATCAGAGGGGTAGCCGATATTCACTCCATCTGGTTAGGGCAGGAAGGCGAGCTTATGTGGAAATTCCCACAACTGCAAATTCCTGACGCTGATACAGTTTCACAGATGAAGCCCCTGTGGCAAAAACTAGGCAATTTTATTCACCAGGCATTCCCTGAGCTGTTCACCGCCGAAGAACAACAAGACTTCCAGCACTGGGTAGATAACACCGCCACTTGGTGGCAAGAAATCGAGCAAATGCCCAGAACATTGATCCATGGTGATTTCAACCCACGGAATATTGCCTTCCGGCAGCAGGAAGATGGGTTGCGTTTATGCGCCTGGGATTGGGAGTTGTCTACTTTGCATCTGCCACAACGCGACCTTGCCGAACTACTGGCTTTTAGTTTAGACCAGTATAGCGATGCAGACAGTGTGGCCTATTATATTGAACTGCACCGGGTTGAACTTGAGCAAAAATCGGGAATTTCTCTCGATCCAATAAGTTGGCAACGTGGCTATGAGCTCGCATTACGTGATTTATGGATGAGAAGAATACCGCTTTATATGATGGCGCATAATGTTGTTGGCTACCCATTTATGGAACGCACAATGAAAACTATCCGCTGGCTTATTTCATTAACTCGGAACTAATAGTAACCCAAATAAATTATTTAATTTACTCTTCCTCTAAAATAAGGGTGCAGCAATAGTTTGTAATACATTTGTGTCTTATTGATTGACCTACTCCAATATTATTACGCGCAGATAAGGCCATGATGTAAGCAAGGTGTACTATTGCTGCATTGGTGGAACAACATGAAATATCTCTATGCTCAAGATAACGCTATTGAATTAGCAGAACATTCTTTAGGTGGTAAAGCGGCTAATTTATTATGGCTTACGCAAAACGGATTCCCTGTACCTGATTATTGGATCATCAGCAGCGAGGTGCTGAATAGTCTATTAATCAACGATACTTTTGCGATTAACATTGTGGAACAATTAGCCTCCGTGCCGCATGATATTAGTCAGGAAAAACTCGACGCTATCGCCGCCCCTCTGCGCCAATGGCTACAGTCGATTCCGTTGCCTGCTGAGTTAGAAGAAGAATTATCTCTCTTGTCAGAGAATTACCCGGATGCGTTTTTTGCTGTTCGCTCATCAGCTATTGGTGAAGATGCAGCCAACGCGTCCTTCGCCGGGCAGATGGACAGCTATCTGTTTCAGCGTGGCAAATCCGCCCTTGCCGACAGCTTACGCGCCGTGATGGCCTCAGCCTTTAATACCCGCGCGTTACAATATCGTTTACACAAACAGCTGCCGATGGGCAATATCCGTAGCGCTGTCATCATTCAAAACATGGTTGCCGGTGAGGTTTCTGGTGTCATGTTTACTGCACATCCAGTGACCGGCAGCAGACAACATTGCCTAATCTCATCCGCCTGGGGCACAGGAGAAGGTGTGGTTTCCGGCGAATGTGATACCGATGAATTTTCCGTTCACCTCACTACACCTGAAATCGAACGCCATATCACGCAAAAAGGGACAGCAAGTGTTTTCGATACCACCAGCGGCAGCGGTACGGTAACAATGTCCGTCGCGGAAGAAAAACAGTGGAAACCGACTTTACCCGATAGAGAAATCTATGCATTGCGGGATATTGGCAAAAAAATCGCCGCGGCACGGGGATGTCCACAAGATATTGAATGGACAATTCAAAACCACCAAATCTTTATTCTACAGACTCGGCCAATCACTCGGTTACCCCGTCTGAATGATAAAAGCGAACGCCATATTATTTTCGATAACTCCAATATTCAGGAATCTTATTGTGGAATAACAACGCCGCTGACTTTCTCTTTTGCCCGCGCAGGTTATGCCACTGTTTATGAACAGACAATACGTGCCTTAGGCTGTTCGGATAAACAAATTAATCAGCATCGTTCCATGTTGGAAAACATGCTCGGTTTAACTAAAGGCAGGATCTATTACAACATCAATAATTGGTACAAAGGACTATTATTACTGCCCTCTTTCCAAACCAATAAAAAAGATATGGAAAGAATGATGGGGCTGGAAGACCCCGTTGATTTTATTGAAGATAAAATACCTTCACTGAGCGATAAAATAAAAAAACTCCCACAGATGGGGTGGGCACTCCTGCGCCTGTTATATGCTTTCAGAACAATGGATCAGCGGGTAGAACTTTTCTTAGAACAGTTTAAACAGCATGCTGCCGCCATAAGGCGAACTGAATTGCACATCTGCAACAGCAGCCAACTGATCGAGAAATTGAAATATCTGGATGAACATCTGCTACAACGCTGGACGACGCCTATCCTGAATGACTTCTATGTGATGATGTTCAATGGCCGGGTACACCGGGGACTGACCGCTGCGGGTATTGAAAACTCGTCCGCATTATTAGGCGATCTTCTTTCCGGGGATGAAGATATAGAAAGCACCCAGCCGACTAAAGTGTTGTTGAAAATGTGCCAGTACGCACGCCAGAATTCAGCATTATGCACCCTGCTAACACATGGAGATGCACGTACCCTGTTAACTCAGGTACGCAAACTCGATACATCATTCCACCAACAGTGCATTGATTATATTGAAAAATATGGCGATCGTACTATGGGTGAGCTAAAGCTGGAGACCATTACGCTAAAACAAGATCCCAGTTTTCTATTTCTGATAATAAAAAACTACCTTGCGATCGATACCCTCACACCAGAAACCTTGTCCAGCCGAGAAAGAAAGTTGCGTACTCAAGCTGAAAACACGGCATTTCAGCAAATACGCGAGCAACTTGGTTCCAAGCGTATGGAAGCCTTCAAAAAAAATCTGCGTAAATTACGTCAGGCGATACGCCACCGGGAAAATATGCGCTTCACCCGAACCCGTATGTTTGGGCTATACCGGGATATTTTCATACAGCTCGGCCAGGCATATGCATTAGAAGGACTCCTCGCAGAACCCCGCGATATTTTCTATCTGACGTTAGAGGAGATCTACAGCGGTTACGAAGGAACAGCAGTACAGACCCAGCTTAAGCCTTTAGTCGCTATACGCAAACAAGAATACGCCAGCTACGAAACAGAGGAGGAGCCTGCTCACCACTTCTTTATCAGAGGCTCACTGTATCAACAGCAAGATTACAGCTATCCCTATCAGGAGCGACAGACCCCAACCGATAGCGGCATGCTACAGGGCATAGGCTGTTATCCAGGGGTGGTTGAAACAACCATCCGCTTAATTAAAAACCCACAGGATGAGATGTCATTAGCAGGGCAGATCCTTTGTACCGTCCGTACCGATCCCGGTTGGGCACCACTATTCCCTACCGCAGGCGGGTTATTGATCGAACGCGGTTCCACCCTCTCGCATTCTGCCGTCGTTGCTCGTGAACTGGGGATCCCCGCCATTGTCGGCATTCCGGCGATCACCCAAATTTTAAAAGATGGCGATCGGGTACGCATGGATGGCGCAACCGGGAGTGTTATCCGCTTGCACGACACCACGACAGAAGAATTACCTGCAAGGAACGAACATGTCTGATATCTTCATGGGTGAATGGTCCCCGGCCACCCCATTACCTGAAAGTTTTCTCGATCTTCCGGCAACAATCTACCGTGACTGGCCGCTCTGGCCTGGCGAAGACCGGGAGAAAGTACAACAACAGTTCAGTCTGGAGAATCCTTGGTTTAATCACAGCAAAGCCTGGATTGGCTGTATTACGGGGAAAACCCGTCTTGCCGGTTTTTTAGTGCCCCACGCCGTTGATGGTCAATCCGCCGCATTTTTCGGTTTTTGGGAAACCGATAATGATATGGCAAGCAACACCATGCTGTTTAACGCCCTGGAACAATGGGCCAAGAAAAATGGCGCACACAATCTCTACGGGCCGATTAACTTCTCAACCTTCGGGCATTACCGCGTCCGGCTTGATCATTTTGATGTTCCCCCCTTTGAGCATGAACCTTACAACCCGCCTTATTACTCCCTATTGTTAGAAGGATTAGGGTTCGATACTCGTTACCGCTACACCTCGATATTCGACGATACTCAGGCAGTAGCAAACAATTTTCGGCTGGACTATCAGCGTGGGCAAAAGCTCCCTGATACTCAGGCGACGTTACTGCCGCTAACGCCGGAATTATGGATACAGGAACAAGTTAGATTATATTCCTTTATTGATTCAGTCTTCGGCGAAAATTTCGCTTACACCACACCGTCATGGGCAACATTTCAACAGTATTGCGGTGAGGCGTTTATTAAACCTTTTTGCCATTATCCTGCATCATTCCTAGCTAAAACCGACAGTGGTGAGATTGCCGGGTTAATTCTTAGCTTATCCGTGAGCCAAAACGGTCAGCCCGCTATAGGCTTGTTGAAAACCGTAGCAGTCGCGCCGCAATACCGGGGAAGTCGGCTATATCACGCGCTGTATCACTCATATCAGCAGAGTGCCAGCCGTATTCATCCCCGTCTGGGGGGTGCCCTGATGCGCGAAGATAATAAATCATTAAAGACCGCACAACGGCTTTTCAATACACCTGCCTCCACCAGACATCAATACGCGCTTTATTACAGGAGGCTCGCATGACAAATATTTGTCAGCCAATTGTCGATGCGGCCCAAAAATACCCTGAGCATTTAGCCCTGCAAGCACCACACGGCAGTAGTTTAAGTTTTCGGGAATTTTTTTCTCATGCATCCCACTTCCAGCATCTGTTAACTCAGGCCGGATTCGTGGCCGGCGATCGCTTGTTAGTGATCGTTCAGCCAGGCTTAGTTCTTTACCCATTGCTTATCGCCATTCTGGGATTGGGGCTGGTTCCGGTTATGCTTGAACGGGGGCTTTCCAGAAAACAGCTCCGGGAGACACTACGACACAGCAAATTATCGGCGGTTATCACCCAACCTGCGTTAGGAAAATTCTGGTTTCTGATCCCCGAACTGTGGCGACTGCGCCGTTTTGTTATCGGACAGCCAATCTGGGGCATGAAAGTGTTGAAAACCCCCAGCCAACATTCATCAATGAATAGCTTTATCTGTCGGGATTTACCGCCGGATACGACTGGATTAATTACTTTTACCTCAGGTTCTACCGGTATGCCTAAAGGTGCAAACCGTACTCATGACAGCCTGTTAGCACAACTTTATGCCATAAAAGCGATTTTTCCCGGGGAAAAGAGCGAGATCGACCTGCACAGTTTCCCCGTTATGGTGCTGCATTCATTGTGCTGCGGCAACAGCAGTATTCTGCCTGATTTTGACTTTGCCCATCCTGCAACTGTTGATGCGCAGAAGATTGTCGGGCAGTTGCAAGATGAGGGCATCACCTGCCTCAGCGGTGCCCCCGCCTATATGAGCAAAGTCACTGATTACGCCAGAAACAAGAGATTGTCATTCCCTAACGTGCGGACTGTCATCGTAGGCGGTGCACCTGCCAATAAGGAACTGCTTGAAAACTGCCAGGCAGTCTTCCCACATGCTCTGCGTCTGGTGGTCTATGGTTCCACCGAGGTTGAACCGATCAGTACGGTCGAAATGACAACGCAATTAAATCACTGGGTAACCCATGATGGTTATCTGGCCGGGAAACCCGTCACACAAGCGGAAATATGTATCAGAGAGATAACCGCTGATCCCCAGCAAATTACTCCGCTGGCTACCGGTGATATAGGTGAAATTCTGGTTGCCGGACCTCATGTGCTCAAAGACTATATTGATAATCCACAAGCAACAAAAGAAAACAAACTCCCGCGTAAACAGGGAGGGATATGGCACTGTACCGGTGATGTTGGCCGCCTGGATACCACAGGACAGCTCTGGTTGCTTGGACGGGTAAAAGACCAGGTGCTGTTAGATGATGGGCGCATTATCCATCCCTATGTGGTGGAAAAAAGGATCAATGAACTGCCAAACGTCGCACGGAGCGCATTCGTATTGCATCCTTTGGGTGGAGCCGCGTTGATATTGGAAAGTACCACCCTGCCGACAGGTTTATCCACCATTTTAGACGAACTGGATCTCACTCTGGTTACCCGAATTTATTATGTCAATCCTATTCCCGTCGACATTCGCCATAACAGCAAAATAAACCGCATAGCACTGATAAATATGCTCAGGAAAGGCCAATTATCCTCCTTTCCATACAAGGAAAAATTATGAACAGTAACCATTTCATCATCCAGCTAAACAGAGCGGACTATATCACTATTGGTGGAGCAGTATTTAGCGCTCTCTCCGTGGCAGCCGCATTACAGCATTGGTATTATCTTGCCATTGCGTTCTTATATCTTGCCATGCTTGGCGATGCACTCGATGGCATCATAGCCAGAAATTTACACATTGACCGTTCCTTTGGCCGCTATCTCGATGGCTTTATGGATCAACTGATTTACTTGGTTTCACCAGCCATTATCCTATACCTTTCCGGTTATCAATCTTGGTATTCCCTGTTTATTATCTTAATGATAATCAGTGGTTGTCTGCGATTATCTGTCTTCAATGAAGTTGGGAATATTAAGAATGAAAGTAAGCTCTCCTATCTTGGTATGCCCGTATTCTGGAGTTTATTTATTATTAGCGGTTACGCTTTGGTCGGCTTAGTGGCAACGCCGAAGCTGGCTCAGCTTTTACTAACGCTAGCGCTTCTTGCATTCAGTATCGCCATGCTATGGGATCGTCCGTTTTATAAGTTCAAACATCTCAGTACTATCGTCAGTACAACACTTGCGGGGTTTGTTTTATTTACAGGTCTTCATTTCTGGAGTCTCTATGTTCAATAGTTTTTATCACGCGGGGATTTTACTTATCCCCGTTATCCTTGGTGGTTGTTTACACATGGTGATTGTTACAAAAAACTATTTTTCCTACTGGGCTATCCCGGTACATCAACGTTATTTCGGCTACAACAAGACCTGGCGTGGTTTTATTGCTGTACCGATTATTACCGCGCTATTTTCACCGCTGTGGTTAATACTCTGTACCGAAACACAGGACACCATTATTCCACGGACCATTGCCTCCTGTTTATTTACCGGGTTCCTGGCGGGTTTAGGTTACGTTCTTTTCGAGTTGCCAAACTCCTGGTTGAAAAGGAGACTCGGCGCACCACCGGGACAACATCCGAAGCAAAATAAGCAGCTGTTTATTTTATTCGATCAGCTTGATTCCGCCATTGGTATTACAATGGCCTATTTCATTTGTCTTAATCTTACTTATATTGATACGTTTTTCATTTTCCTCTGGTTTTTAATCAGCGCTTTTATCGTTAAAAATATGCTGTTTTTATTTTCGCTGAAAAAGACGAGATTCTAGGTGGGAATACCACAGCAAAATGGCTTCCCAATAAGGAAGCCATTTCAGATTATTAACAAAGCTCTGTTTTTTTATCCGTCACTCTATTTTAATCAAAAAACAGGTAGAAACTTTAATCATCAAAGGCAAAAAACCGTGATTAAAGATTTTTTAAAGTGGGTAAAAGATTCGATGTTATACTGACATTGGAAGAGAAAACAGGCTTTAATTTTAATACTATTGATATCTCTTTTACCCTCTCTGGTTTTAAACCTGAAAAATCAAATACAGAAAAAGTAAAAACGAGAAAACCTGAATATCAATTTAATGAAAATGGGAAAGTTTAAATACGTGACGTGAAACGGAAAAAATACTAACTTGCCATAACTATTTAAAAACACAAATAGAGAGATTAAAGCTCTTATATAAAAGGCAGATTTAACTCAATAAACGTGCTTTTCAACAGGATAGTGAATTGCGTTTAATCGAAGTCCATTAAAAATCAACAGAAAGTTGAAAACAAATCAGCATATAAAAGAATATTATCTAAACAGACTGATATTCAGGTGCTTTATCACCATCATTTAACGAAGCAAGCCATAAAAATAACGCAATAAAAAAGGGATAACATGGTTAAATAACTATATGGACACCGATTCAATTCAAGTGGGTGTCCATATAGTTATTTAGGTTGTTATTATTAAGCATAGGATAGATTTACTGACTTAAATAGAGGGGTTAATCTTGAAACATCAACCACTTTTTCTGCCTTATCAAGGCCATACGCAATTTCACCAGGGTGAGGGGGGGTTAAACATCTTCTTCATTAATAATAATCCTCATAGTTAACGATATATGCATCACCATCAATAAACTCGAATGTCACGCGCCAACTGGGTTTTTGTGAGCAACTCTTCATTCGGGCTAAATGTTGGCATAGCATACCTGTCATGAACTTAGTTGCTGGACGCTGCAAGCATGACGTTATATCGGAAAGTAACAGCTCAACGCAGTTACTTTCCGAACATGCATAAAAAGCAGCAATATTTACCTAAATGTTTCAGACAATTAGCATGCTTTTCTTGCTCAAATAGATCTTAACGTGTCTATGATATTCGGATTTTTCTCTATTAAAAATAGCATTTTCAATGCGATCCCTGATGGTGTTCGCTGGTTTTGTTCCCAGCTTTGCACCAGTCTAATGCTCACCCCTACCATTTCCGCAAACTCGGATTGTTTCATACCGAAATTTTTGCGGATTAATTTAACATTAGGGATAGCATGACGATGAACATGTTCAGGCTTAGGCTGAAATTCACCGTTTTCTATAGCGACCATCTCATTTACACTACTCAAAAGCTCTTTAAACATGTTTTCTTCCATAATTTATCCTCAATACGTTAGATCATTCCCTGAAAATTTAGATATAAAACTGGAGAAGTTAACCGCCCAAGGGCGGCATTTTATTTCATATGTTGAATAGAATTTTTCAATTGTGCTTTCTGATCTTGTGTCAGGTCTTCTTGTACATTTTTCGGATAAACAAACAACAAATACAATCGACCGCTTAACGTCCTAACATAGTAAATAACTCGTACCCCACCGCACTTACCCATCCCTTTGCGGCCCCAGCGAATCTTTTTACACCCACCAGTTTGACTAATCGTGTCGCCATGTTCGTGATACTTCAACAAGTAAATTTGAAGCTCTGAAACTCATCATCTTCTATGAGTTCTGCTCTAACCTTACTGAAAGCGGTAGTTTCGATAAACTCCAAGTAATCCATCGTAACTTCTCCATGTTATCTATGATGATATTACAACTTTTCAAGTGAAAAATGACACAGTGTGTTATTTTGGCTAAATTTAAATCTTTTCAATATATACCCTATAGATTTCAAGATGCATCGCGACGGCAAGGGAGCGAATCCCCGGGAGCATAGCAAACTATGTGACCGGGGTGAGCGAGTGCAGCCAACAAAGAGGCAACTTGAAAGATAACGGGTATATATATGTATGGCTTATATTAGACATTCATTAATTAACTTCTTTTTGGTGTTTCTCCCTTTTTAACTTTTACCAGGCGCAAGAATCACTGCGCTGAACAGCCGCTAAATAGCTTTCCATAATACCGATACACCTATGCATTTTGTTTTTTCTTGAACAATATTGGTTTTATAGCCTATTTCATTATTTCCACGGGTCGCTTGGATGAAAAGGCTGTATGTCTTGGTACACAAGGGCTGGTTGAAAGTAGAGAGTAATTATGAAAACTTATTTAATCCGGCAGGATTTAAACCCTGAATAAAGAGTTGATTATCCGAAAAAACATAAAAGGGTATCTTTACATTATCAAGTTAATTTACTGTCTGAAAACACAATATCCCATGATGATTAAACTTACAAAAACAGACGTTAAAAGTGGTAAAAACAACCGTTAAAAGAGACTGTAATTTAAATAGGTTAATCAGGCAATATATTTTCCAAAAGGAACAGGATTTAATAACGTTTTCAACCGGGAATAAATTTTTTCATAAACCAATTAAATCATCGAAAATAAAAATTTCCATGAAAAACCACGATACCTTAAATATGCCAATTTAAACTTGCTTTACCCTGTTTTAACCCGTCCAGTCGCATTGCTTTTCTACAGTTTGATTTAACGCGACAGATTAGTTCCCATCCGATTACGCACCCTCCCGATCAGAATCCCCAGCAGCGTATAAACCACGCCAAGGATCAGCATCATGGCGATATCGCCCAGTACATTCTGTAATGGCAGCCCCATCTGGTTAACACCTGCAATCGCTTTTGTCGCCCAAGTGGATGGTAAGGCAGAAGAGATTGCCCTCACCCAATCAGGCATCGCCTGTACTGGCCAGATTGTGCCGGAAATATAGAACACAGGCGTTGTGCTAAGGGCGAGCGTCAGATAGATCATTTCCACACTGCGCATGCATTCTGTCACCAGCTTTCCTAATCCGAACACCGCCAGCATAAACAGGAAAGTCAGCATTAATAACAGAGGAATAGACGCTTCCTGCCGGTATCCCAATACCCACGGCCAAAGAACAAAAAATAGAGTGGAGAGGAAAAGCCAGATTGGTAATAACGCCGATAATGCACCTAAATAGACGGGTAATGGTGGTTTACCTTTCGGCGTACTGCGCATCGTAATACTGACCCGCACACAAGATATTAGCAAAGAGTGTTGCAACAACATCACCAACAAACCAGGGAAGGTAATTGCAGCAAAGCTAACTCCTGGGTTGAACAGCCCAACAGTTTCACTACGAATTGGCATCAGTAGTAGCTTTACCTGTTCAGGACTGAAACCATATTTCAAGAGTAATTTGCTGTTATATTCACTCAGCAATTGCCGGTGGGCAGAGGTCAACTCTTGCTGAATTTGCCCATTGGCAAGACGACTCGTTGCATCTCCATAAATCGGGAAGGTGATATTTTTTCCATTAAGGATATTTTTCTCCAGATCCGCCGGTATGATGATGATTGCAAAAATTTCACGTAACAGCAGATCGTGACGAGCATCAGCCAGATTGTCATAGCTGTGGACAGCAATTTTAGCCGTGGAATTAAGCTGACGTATCAGTGCACGACTGGCGAAGCTGTGATCCTGATCGATCACAGCAACAGGCAGATCCCATACTGTTGGCCGGACATATACCAAACTCATCAGACACAGGGAAGCCAGCATCAACATCCACATAGGTTTTTCCAGCATTCCCATTAACACCCGGCGAAAAGTCTGCCAATACATCTGCATTATTCACCACCTTGTGGCAGACTAAGCCGTTTCAATAATCGGTTACGCACCAGCAGGGAGCAAACGACCGGATAAGTCAGTAACGAAGCACAAACAGATAAAATACCCAGTAAAGAAACCTCACGCAGAAAAATATCAAACATCGCATTCAAGGCATGGGTCAAAGGCTCGAGATTAGCAATTATCCTCGCCGGCAATATCATTGATAATTCGGGTACTGACATACCTGAAAAGGTCATCGCGATACTTACCAGTACCCCGATAAGGCTATACGCTGTCAGTGCGCTATTGGTGAAAGTAAACAGCAACAGGCCAATACTTTGAGCAGCAATCACATAGAAGAAACCTACCGCCAGCATATATATTGGATTACCATTCACTTTTGCATCAAATACCCCAATCAGCGCTGCCAACTCCACAATCAACAACAGAGTAAAAAACAGGGTATAAGGCGCCAGTTTTCCCAACAGGGCGAAGGTAAACGGTTTCATTGTCATCAGCGTACTGCCGCGGGCCATACTGTAAATCGTGCAAGTCACAACAAAAAGCTGTAACAAATGGATAGTGGCCGCAAACTGCTGATAATAGATGTAACTACCACTGGCATTGAAAAGACTATCATAAGCGAGTGTGACACTGGCTAACGGAGGTAACTGGCTCCCCATCTCTGTTGCCAATATGGAACGGTATTTCGCATTGACTTGCGCCATTACGCCACTGAAATCCTGAATAGAATAACTCCCGGCGCCATAAAATAATGCGTTGTAATACATACGAACTGTTGGCTGGTACCCCCGGAGAGCATCAGCCTCAAAATCATTCGGGATATAAAGCAGAGAGTAATCCTTAGCGTTGCCAAGCCGTTCAAGAGATTCATGCAATCCGCCATCGTAGGATTTAATATGCGCATGAGAAGCGCCATCCAGATTACGGATCAGACTACGTGACAACGGGCTATGATCATTATCCACTACCGATACCGGCAGATTAAGCAACGTCCCTTCCGAAAAGTTAGCGCTGATGAGCACAAACAGCAGCAAAGGGAATAACCAACTTAGCCAGTGAAAAACTGGACTGCGGATCGTAGCCCGAATCTCTTGACTAAAAGCACGTTCGAACCCACGCCATGCAACCTTGCCCCTCATCAGCAAGTCACCTATTTATCCCAACGCCACAAGGCACTCATACCAGGGCGTAAACCTTCAACCGGCTGTAAGGGGAACAAATGAACTTCAAAGGTTCTCAGGTCAAAATCACCGGTTGCACGAGTCGCGCGTTTGGTTGCGTAATCTCCCATCGGGGCGATATAACGTATTTCTGCTTCGATCTCTTTATCACCCAGTGCAGGAACACGGAGTTTGACTTTATCCCCTTTACGCACTTTCGCCAGAATGTCTTCCCGCAAGTTATAAATAAAATAGGCTTCTGAAACACGAACCAATGTCACCAGCGGGCTGTTGGCATTAAATAATTCACCCACTTCTGCCGGAATCGGCCCAACTTCACCCTCGACTGGCGCTTTAACCTGTAAATCATCCTTCTGGGTTTGTAACTCAATGAGCTGCTGTTCAGCCTGACGCAGAGCCGCCGCATATTTCTGGCGTAGCTCAATCCTGTCACCATGCATACCTTCATCTAACGCGGCTTTCGCTCCCTGCATTTTTTGATAGGAAACATCCCTGCTTCTGCGGGCGTTATCCAGTTCATTGCGTGAAACATAGCCTTTAGACGCGATGTTCTGAATACGGTTATATTCACGTACCGCATTATCATATTCAGCCTGAGCCTGTGCTAAACCCGCTTCCAGATTCCGGATACTTTCTTCACGCGTACCATGCAGAGATTGCTCTAACTGAGCTTTAGCCTGATCACGGATAGCTTCCAATGAAGCGACTTGAGCCAGTAATTCAGGGCTTTCAAGTGTGATCAGGAGCTGACCTGTTTTAACATCATCTCCCCGTTCGACGTGGCGCGCGATCACCCGGCCTTTAGCCTTAGATGCCACAATCACTTCCGGCGCATCAACTTCACCCTGTAACAATAAATATTGGTTATGAGAACGGAATAACACAGCCATTGCTGTGAGCAGGATAACCAGTAAGATCGTAAAAAGTGTTGTTTTTTTCATTATGTCTTACACACTCAAAATTGCTCAACCTGAAACTAATAGCATCTTCGCATTATTTCACGGAAAATTTCTTATATATTTGTACGTATAATCACTGACGGAAAGAATAAGTTTTTATAATAGTGTAGTGGTTTATGATTCTTGTCAAATATTGAACTACTTGAAATAAATTTTTGATAATCTTATTTAGCTATTTCTGTAAACTAGCAACATTCACCATCCTGCCGGAAAAACCATGTACGAATTTAACCTTGTGTTGTTATTACTACAGCAGATGTGCGTCTATTTGGTGATCGCCTGGCTGCTAAGTAAAACACCTCTGTTTATTCCACTGTTACAAGTTACAGTGCGTTTACCTCATAAATTGCTGTGCTATGTCATTTTCTCCATTTTCTGCATTATGGGGACTTATTTTGGTCTGCATATCGGTGATTCCATTGCCAATACCCGTGCTATTGGCGCTGTACTTGGCGGGCTTCTGGGCGGGCCAGGCGTCGGAGCTTTAGTTGGCTTAACAGGGGGACTGCACCGCTATTTTCTGGGAGGGATGACTGCTTTCAGTTGTATGATATCAACCATTGTTGAAGGTTTAATCGGTGGCATTATTCACCGCTATCTGATGAAACGGGGTCAAATAAACCGACTGATTAATCCCTGGACAGCCGCTATCGTCACGTTTTGTGCTGAAATGATACAGATGGGCATTTTACTGCTACTTGCCCGCCCATACAGTGAAGCATTAGCGTTGGTAAAAAATATTGCCTCCCCGATGATTGTCACCAATAGTATTGGTTCAGCCATGTTCATGCGTATCTTACTTGACCGGCGTGCTATATTTGAAAAATACACCAGTGCATTTTCTGCTCAGGCACTGAAAATCGCTGTCTATACCGAAGGTATTTTGCGAAAAGGATTTAATGAAAATAACAGTATGCGGGTAGCAAAAGTTATTTATCAGCAACTGGAAATTGGTGCCGTCGCCATTACAGACAGGGAAAAACTGCTGGCATTTATCGGTATCGGTTCAGATCATCACCTTCCTGGAACACCTATTTCCTCGGAGCACTCCCGCCGGGCAATTGAAAATAATGAAGTGGTTTATGCCGATGGCAATGAAATACCTTACCGTTGCTCAATCAATCCAACTTGCAAACTAGGCTCCACCCTGGTCATTCCACTACGGGGAGAAAATCAGCAAGTTATCGGAGCAATTAAACTTTACGAAGCCAAAAACCGTCTGTTTAGCTCAATCAATCGCACCCTGGGGGAAAGTATTGCCAGCCTGTTATCTGCCCAAATCCTCGCCGGACAATATGAACGTAACAAACAATCACTGCTCCAGTCAGAAATTAAGCTGCTTCACGCGCAAGTGAATCCTCACTTTTTATTTAATGCCTTAAATACCCTGCAAGCAGTGATACGGCGAGACAGTCATCAGGCTGGTCAGTTAGTACAATATCTCTCAACCTTCTTCCGTAAAAACTTGAAACGGTCAGAAGAGATCGTCACTCTGTCTGATGAAATAGAGCATGTGAATGCTTACTTACAAATTGAGAAGGCCCGTTTCCGCGATCACCTGCAAATAACTATTGAACTGCCGGAATCTCTGCTTCACGCCAAACTGCCTGCTTTTTCTCTCCAACCAATAGTAGAAAATGCGATCAAACACGGCACATCACAATTACTGGAAACCGGTAGGATTACCATCCGAGCTCATCAACAGGATCGATTGCTGATACTGGAAGTGGAAGATAATGCGGGTCTTTATAAGTCAGTTTCTATGGGAGATGGACTAGGAATGAGCCTGGTGGATAAACGGCTGCGACTTCGCTATGGTGAAAATTATGGTGTGCAAATAGATTGCCAGCCAGAACAATTTACCCGCGTAATTTTATGTTTACCATTAAATAAAGAGGCTGATAAAACTGTGTGAGCATGAATATATTAATTGTTGATGACGAACCGCTGGCACGGGAAAACCTGCGTTGTTTGCTGGAAGAAGAACGGGATATCCAAATTATTGGCGAATGTGCCAACGCCGTTGAGGCTATTGGGGCCATACATCGCCTGAAACCGGATGTTGTATTTTTGGATATCCAGATGCCACGTATCACCGGGTTAGAAATGGTAGGTATGCTCGATCCAGAGCACCGCCCCTATATCGTTTTCCTGACCGCATTTGATGAATATGCAATACAAGCGTTTGAAGAAAGCGCATTTGATTATTTATTAAAACCACTGGAAAAAAACCGTCTGACCAAAACCTTACAACGATTACGACAAGGGCATCAGAAACAGGATATTTCCATACTGAAAGCAGAAGAGCCGCTGAAATATATCCCATGCACAGGCCACAGCCGGATCTGGCTGGTTCAACAGGATGAGGTTCTTTATGTCACCTCCCGCCCAAGCGGAGTCTATGTTATGTGTACCAATGGGCAGGAAGGATTTACTGAACTGACTCTTCGCACACTGGAAACCCGTACACCACTGATGAGAAATCATCGTCAATATTTGGTCAATATGACCCATCTGCGCGAAATCCTGTTTGGTGATAACGGACAAGCCGAATTGGTTTTACGTAATGGTCAAACTATTCCTGTCAGCCGCCGCTATCTGAAACCGCTGAAAGAGGCATTAGGGCTGAAATAATGCGTGATATTCATCACATCTTCAGCAGGTTAGTAAATTTCGACTCACCGCTTACCTGCTGAATCTAACCACTTAACCCGCCATACAACCACTCACTCAGACACTTCCTGATAGCTTCCTTTAGCTGTGACAAGATAGGAGTAAAAAATTATAGCCCTCAGGAGAAGAGAAATGCAGCACGCTCTCACATTTGTTATTGCGACGTTGTGTATTCTGGTTATCTGCTACCGTTTTTACGGCGTATTCTTCGTTAAGAAAGTATTGAAAGCTGATGACAGTGAAGTGACACCTTCGCATTTACTGGAAGACGGCAAAGATTATGTACCTACGAAAAAATGGGTGAATTTCGGTAGCCACTTCGCGGCAATCGCAGCCGCAGGACCGCTGGTTGGCCCAGTATTAGCCGCTCAATACGGTTATCTGCCCAGTATGTTATGGCTGTTAATCGGCTGTGTTATCGGCGGTGCTGTACACGATACAGTTGTTTTATTCGCCTCAATGAAACATCGTGGTAAATCGCTGTCAGAAGTTGCCAAAGCAGAACTTGGCCCAGTTGCAGGCTGGTGTACCGGCCTTGCAATGTTGTTCATCATCACGATTACCATGGCAGGTCTGTCTATGGTGGTAGTTCACGCATTAGAACGTAACCCCTGGGGAACGTTTGCAGTATTTATGACCATCCCGGTAGCCATCGGTGTCGGCCTGTGGGAACGCTTTACCGGCAATATGCGCGGAGCAACCTGGGTAGGTATTATCACCATTATGGCCTGTGTGCTCATCGGCCCTTATATCCAGGAATCGGCTTTCGGTGAGTGGCTGAGTCTGCGTACATCCACCGTCAGCATGGCACTGCCAATCTATGCATTTTTCGCAACCGCCCTGCCTGTCTGGATGCTGCTGACTCCACGTGGCTATCTCTCCAGCTTTATGAAAATTGGTGTATTCGGTGCGCTGGTTGTGGGTGTGATCTTTATTAACCCAGAGATCCAATTCCCGGCAGTGACTGAATTTATTCATGGTAATGGCCCGGTGCTGGCTGGACCAGTATGGCCGTTTATCTCTATCACTATCGCTTGTGGTGCAATTTCTGGCTTCCACGCATTTATCGGTTCTGGTACGACACCTAAACAGATCGATAAGTGGAGTGATATTTTGCCCGTTGGCTTCGGCGCAATGTTGGCAGAATGCGTTGTTGGCGTAATGGCGCTGATTGCAGCCACTTCCCTATATCCGGCTGACTATTTCGCTATTAACTCCGCCCCGGAAGTCTTCGCCACACTGGGTATGGATGTTGTCCACCTGCCAACACTCAGTCAGGAAATTGGCTTGGATCTGTATGGCCGTACTGGTGGTGCAGTCACCCTGGCAGTGGGTATGGCGGATATCTTCACCCGTATCCCCTGGTTCAGCCAATTGGCATCCTATTTCTTCCAGTTCGTCGTCATGTTCGAAGCGGTGTTTATCCTGACAGCAGTTGATTCTGGTACACGTGTTGCCCGCTACCTGCTGCAAGATTTTCTGGGCGATATCTGGGCGCCTCTGAAACGCCTCGACTGGTTACCGGGTTCGGTCGGTTGCAGTGTCGTTGCCTGTTTATTGTGGGGTTATCTGTTGAATTCCGGTGATATCAATTCAGTTTGGGCACTATTTGGTGTATCCAATCAACTGATGGCATCTATCGGCCTGATGATTGGTGCAACAATTATCCTGCGTTTGTCTGAAAAACGCTGGTATATGCTGACCTGCCTGATCCCACTGGCTTACCTGTATGTTACGGTGAACTACGCTGCCTATTGGATGGTGAAAAATGTCTATTTCAACTCCGCAGCAAAAGGTTTCAACATCTTCAACGGAACTATCTCCATTGTGATGGTTATCCTCGGTGTAGTGATTATGGTTTCTTCTATTATGCAATGGCTGAAACTATGGCGCGCACGCAGTGCAAACAATCCGGTTGAAGTATTGAGTAACTGATTCTTCTTAGTATTAAAGATCAAAGCTGCCTCTTTATGGGGGCAGCTTTTTTGCTATAAAAATGAATGCATATTTAATCCATTATATAAGGGACTCTATACTCCACTTATTTTACATTTACCTAATCTGCCATAATCATTGAAAAGCACGAATACAGAGGTATTAAAGCGCTTTTTCGCCGGTCATTTTACGAAGAAAACCCTAAAAATAACGCAATAAAAAATGGATAAAACGATTAATTTAGCAGGATTTAAGCCCTGAAAAAGGGATTGATTATCCGAAAAAACAGAAAGGAGTACTTTTATCTCATCAAGCTATTTACTTGCTGATTTATAAAGAAAAAATAAAGGGAGGTGACTTATGAAAACTATTCGTATTGCCAGTAAACCTTATCGTAAACGATATGATGGTGATGGAAAAAGGGAAAAAGTCGAAAAACAGAGTTAGTAAAGATAAAAAGCGAGTATTATTAGCGTTCGTTAAAGGTAAAATACGATATCCAATGATGATTAAACTTAACAAAAAGCAAGCGTTAAAAGGGGTAAAAACAACGGTGAAAACTTTATACCAATTAGAACCATGAGTTAAAAAATGACTTTTAATGACAGTTTAAAACCTGCCTATCATAAAACGCAGAGCATTAATGTCAGCGTGTGGGGCTGGTATTTCATTGATATAGTTAAAAATAGTCATCGTCAAAATCACTTTTTTTATGAAAGATGATTATCAGATCATTTTAATAATGTGAAATCTCGCCCGGTATGGTTATCTATATGAAATATGCCAACAACCCCCAACAACTTTTAAAAAAAGTCATTTTCATGAAACATTTGAACAGGTATGAAATGCTATTCCGAGAGTTCATTTATAAAGAAATGAATACGGATCCTGCACATGACATCAACCATATTATGAGGATAGTGCAAACGTCAAAAAGATTATGTCTGCAAGAGAAAGCAAACAGTAAAGTAATCATACCCGTCGCTTCCTACATGATTGTTATACTCTCCCCAAAAATCACCCAGACAGAGGGAGAAATTCACAAATTGCTGCTGATATAGCTATCACATTTCTGGAAAAGATAGGCTACCCCCAGAAATGCCTTTCAGACATTCATCATGCAATTGTAGCCCACAGTTTCAATGCAAATTAGTACCGACAACCTTAGAAGCGAGGATCATCCAGGATGCAGACCGTCTAGACGCACTTGGCGCAATCGGTATCGACCGATGCATTCAGATTGGTATAACATTCAACAATCAGCTGTATTCTGAAATTGATCCATTTTGTGTTGATAGGGCACCAAATGACAAAATGTATACCGTGGATCATTTTTACACCAAATTTTTTCGGCCCCCTGAGACAATGCAAACTACAGCAGGCAAAAGGTAGATTGAAGTGCACTAGCAACAAAAACGGCCCCTGTAAAAAGGAGCCGTTTTATCATTCAAATATCAGTTAATTACTGCGCGTTGCTGTTGTTATAACGACGGCGTGGGGCAGATGAACCATTCTCATCGCTACGACCACGGAAATTGCTACGGTTTTGGCCTTCACCGCGACTTTCACCACCGCGACCTTCTCCACTACGGCGTTCACCGCTGAAACGACGGCCACCACCGTTGAAATTCTCACGATCACGGCGAGGAGCATTGCCATTACTATTACCGTTACGTGGGCCACCACGGCGTTCACGACGTTCAAATGGTTGCGCATCACCCATTAACTGCATATTCATTGGCTTATTCAGAATACGAGTACGGGTAAAATGAGACAATATTTCGCCTGGCATACCTTTTGGCAGCTCAATTGTTGAATGAGTTGCAAACAGTTTGATGTTACCAATATAACGGCTGCTAATATCGCCTTCGTTAGCAATCGCACCAACGATATGACGAACTTCAACACCATCGTCACGACCCACTTCAATACGGTACAGCTCCATGTCACCAACATCACGGCGCTCACGGCGAGGACGATCACCACGTTGTTCACCCCGCTCACCACGATCATCGGAACCATTGCGACGACGATCATCACGCTCGTTGAACTCACGACGAGGACGGCGAACCGGATCGGGTGGCAGAATCAACGGACGCTCACCTTGTGCCATTTTCAACAACGCCGCTGCCAGAGTTTCTATATCCAAATCTTCCGCAGGTTGCAATTTGGACAACAGAGCACGGTACTGCTCCAAATCGCTGCTTTCCAGTTGTTGTTGCACATTGGCTGCGAATTTTTCCAGACGGCGCTGACTCAGCAACTCGGCATTCGGCAGTTCAACTTCAGGGATAGTCAACTTCATTGTACGTTCAACGTTACGTAACAGGCGGCGTTCACGGTTTTCTACAAACAGTAATGCACGTCCCGCACGTCCCGCACGACCTGTACGACCAATACGGTGAACATAAGATTCCGCATCCATTGGAATATCATAGTTAACAACCAAACTGATACGTTCAACATCCAGACCACGCGCTGCAACATCCGTTGCGATCAGAATATCCAAACGACCATCTTTCAGACGTTCCAGTGTCTGCTCACGCAGTGCCTGGTTCATATCACCGTTCAGGGCCGCACTATTGTAACCACTACGCTCCAGTGCTTCTGCCACTTCCAGTGTTGCATTTTTGGTGCGCACGAAAATAATCGCAGCATCAAAATCCTCAGCCTCCAGGAAACGCACTAACGCTTCATTTTTGCGCATACCGTGAACAGACCAGTAGCTCTGGCTGATGTCAGGACGGGTCGTTACACTCGCCTGGATACGCACTTCCTGAGGATCGTTCATGAAACGACGAGTGATGCGGCGGATAGCTTCCGGCATCGTTGCAGAGAACAGCGCAGTTTGGTGCTCCGCGGGGATCTGGCTCATGATATTTTCAACATCTTCGATGAAGCCCATGCGCAGCATTTCGTCTGCTTCATCCAAAACCAAACCGCTCAGGTTAGAAAGATCCAAAGTACCACGCTTCAAGTGATCCAAAAGACGCCCAGGTGTACCTACAACAATTTGTGGGCCTTGGCGCAAAGCACGTAACTGAACGTCATAACGTTGCCCACCATACAGTGCAACAACATTCACGTTACGCATATGTTTAGAAAAATCTGCGCACGCTTCAGCTACCTGTACCGCCAGTTCACGGGTCGGTGCCAGCACAAGGATCTGCGGAGCTTTCAGCTCAGCATTGATGTTATGCAGTAAAGGCAGGCTAAACGCCGCCGTTTTACCACTGCCGGTCTGTGCCATACCCAACACGTCACGACCATTTAGTAAATGGGGAATACATTGTTGCTGGATTGGGGATGGCTTTTCATAGCCAAGATCTTCCAGTGCAGAAAGAATAGGTGCTGATAAACCCAAATCAGCAAAAGAGATTTCAGTCTCAGTGGTCATGTAATGGTGCCTCATTAGTTATGGCGGCCAGTCTACATAACGCATTGAAAAAAATTTCGGTCATTTTCATTTAAAATGTGAACTGGCTCAAAGTATTTAATTAAACGAACAAACAAGCCCTCATCGGTCAAGATGTGGACTCTGCTAATCGATCTCGAATGTTCGTCAGCTATTGCTGGTCCGATTCTGATAGGTCGTCTTGTTCCTGGCCTAACAGCGCCAATTCCAACAATGCATAGCGGTGCTCAACAAAGTTATGTGCATTGTTAGCTACCGTCAGCTTGAATAACGCAGTTGCGCTATCCTTGTCCCCCAGACTTAGGTAGTGTTTACCTAAATAGAAGTCAGTTTCACTGAGATGCTCAGCGAGCGAAGTGTTATCCGTTGCATTCTCTTTCAAGCGACCCATCAATGTATATTCACTGATTTTACCTAAATAGAATTCAACTATATTCCAGCCCCATTGCCCCCGATTCGCTCTTTCGTAGTGTTGCGACAAATTTACCATCGCTCCTTTAGGATAAAATTCTTTTTCCACCAGGTATAACCACAACGAACGGAAGGGATCATTTGGATCGTCTTGATAAAACGCCTGCAGATCATCCTGCGCTAACTTATACCGGCCACCGTAATACAACGCGATGCCGCGGTTCAGACGCGCGTAATTGTAAGTTGGATCAAGCTCTAATACAGAATCAAACGCTTCATAGGCAGCATCAAAATTGCCAGCCTGCGTAAAGTAAATTCCCAGATAATTAAAAATCTCTGGAATATTAGGCCGAATAGACAAGGCAATAGAAAAATCATTCCGTGCCAAGGCTCTCAGCCCGAGACTATCATACAGCACACCCCTCTCATATAAAAGCTGTGCGTACTCATCTTCTGTCAATGATCGACTCGCAAGAATCTGTTCCATACGGGCCAGAATAACTTCCTGCTGCAATGAAGGTTGTAATGGAATAGCAAAGACTTCGTTTTTACGCCAATCCTTGCTGCTGCATCCTGCCAAAATAAGTATTGCTACAGCATAACACCAGCGCAGAAAAAAATTCATTTCCTACTCCCAAAGTCAGACATTGATTAAGAATGCCCTATCACCTATTGCATTTATTGGGCCTCCTGCCCTGAGTCTATTAAACGGCGACTTTTTACAAAGACACCGTTTATGACATCAAATTTATTCTGCTGATTGTAGTGCCGGTGGTGCTTCCTCAACAGCTGTGCCGACTGTCGCTTCTTTGATGCTCAGGCGTACACGGCCCTGGCGATCAATTTCCAATACTTTAACTGATACTTCCTGACCAACCTGCAAATAGTCAGCCACTTTCTCAACGCGCTTATCAGCAATCTGCGAAATATGAACCAAACCTTCTTTACCACCACCGATAGCAACAAATGCACCAAAATCAACGATACGGGTTACCTTACCGACGTAAATACGGCTAACTTCGATCTCCGCAGTAATTTCTTCAATACGACTGATTGCATGTTTTGCTTTTTCGCCATCAGTTGCAGCAATTTTCACTGTGCCATCATCTTCGATCTCAATGGTAGTCCCAGTTTCTTCAGTCAGTGCACGGATAACCGAACCACCTTTACCAATAACATCTTTGATCTTGTCCGGGTTGATCTTGATAGTGTGAATGCGTGGCGCAAATTCAGAAATATCATTACGTGGGCTGTTAATTGCCTGCTCCATCACGTTCAGAATATGCAAACGTGCACCTTTTGCCTGATTCAAAGCAACTTGCATAATTTCACGGGTGATACCTTCAATTTTGATATCCATTTGCAGCGCACTAACACCTTCACAGCTACCCGCTACTTTAAAGTCCATGTCCCCCAGATGATCTTCATCACCCAGAATATCAGACAGAACAACAAAGTTATCACCTTCTTTCACCAGACCCATTGCAATACCTGCAACAGCAGCTTTAATCGGCACACCGGCATCCATCAATGCAAGAGATGCGCCACAAACAGACGCCATTGAAGATGAACCGTTAGATTCTGTAATTTCAGAAACTACACGAACTGTGTATGGGAACTCGTTAGCTTTTGGCATGACTGCCAATACACCACGTTTGGCCAAACGGCCATGACCAATTTCACGACGTTTTGGTGAACCCATCATACCTGTTTCGCCAACAGAATAGGGAGGGAAATTATAGTGCAGCAAGAAGCGATCTGCACGTTCGCCCATCAGCTCATCAATGATCTGTGCATCACGTTCTGTCCCCAGAGTCGCAGTAACCAGAGCCTGAGTTTCACCGCGAGTAAACAATGCAGAACCATGAGTACGGGGCAGAACACCAGTACGTACGTCCAACGCACGAACCATATCTTTTTCACGACCATCAATACGTGGCTCACCACGCAGGACACGACTACGAACAACATGTTTCTCTAAGCTGCCCAGAATTTCATAGATTTCCGCTTCTTCCAAAGTTTCATCCTGTTCCAACAGCGCAGCGGTAACTTCATCTTTAATAGCATCAACCTGAGCATAACGCTCCTGTTTCTCAGTGATACGGTAAGCATCACCCAGACGGCTTTCTGCCAATTCAGCTACACGATTATGCAGCACCTGGTTAACAGGTTCTGGCACCCAATCCCATTTCTGTTTGCCCGCTTCCGCAGCCAACGCATTAATGTTATCAATAACCACTTGTTGTTGATCATGGCCGAACATTACCGCACCCAGCATTTGCTCTTCAGTTAGCAGATCTGCTTCAGATTCCACCATCAAAACAGCGCCGGCAGTACCTGAAACCACCAGATCCAAACGGCTGTTTTTCAGTTCATCACTGGTTGGGTTCAGCACATATTGATCATTAATATAGCCAACGCGGGCAGCGCCAATCGGGCCATTAAATGGAATACCAGACAATGCCAGCGCAGCAGAAGCACCAATCATTGCGACGATATCCGGGTTAATTTGTGGATTGACAGAAACCACAGTCGCGACAATCTGAACCTCGTTCAGGAAACCTTCCGGAAACAGAGGACGCAAAGGGCGATCAATCAAACGGGCTACCAACGTTTCGCCTTCTCCTGGACGGCCTTCACGACGGAAGAAGCTGCCTGGGATACGGCCTGCGGCGTAAGTACGCTCCTGATAGTTAACAGTCAGTGGGAAGAAATCCTGACCTGCTTTTACTTTTTTCTGACCAACAACAGTTACGAATACAGCAGTGTCATCCATATTGACCATGACAGCAGCTGTGGCTTGGCGAGCCATCATACCAGTTTCGATAGTAACAGTATGTTGACCATATTGAAATTTACGAACAATCGGATTCAGCAAAATAATATCCTTTCGTTAACGTTGTCTTTTATATTCAGCAGACAACAATGAATGATCTCTTCATGCCACATCCTCGCGACTAATGACAGGTCTCACTCCTTTAAGCACTCTCATTAGCCGCGCGAACCTCTGTAACCGAAGAGCCTTACCCCAAAATCATCATCAGCATTCTTATGCTGTTACATATGATGACTTCTCAGAAGAAAAGGGGCCATATATGGCCCCTTTCCACTGAAACTTGCTTGATTAGCGACGTAAGCCAAGACGCCCAATCAGCGCAGTGTAACTTGTTACATTCTTACGCTTCAGATAGTCCAACAATTTACGACGCTGGGAAACCATACGCAGCAGACCACGACGGCTATGGTGATCTTTTTTATGCTCTGAAAAATGGCCTTGCAGGTGGTTAATTTGTGCGGTCAGCAGAGCAATCTGCACTTCACTAGAACCACTGTCATTCGCATCACGACCAAATTCAGCAATAATTTGCGCTTTTGCTTCAGTACTTAGAGACATATTACAACTCCAAAAATACATAAATTAAAATTACAGGTGCCGATCTCTAATTCAGCCACCTAACATAATAACTGCGCCATTCTACGCTGCAAATAAGTTAAGCGCAAGATAGCCCCAAATACCCTAATCCCGGTTTTCAACAACCAAACGGCGAGGAGCAACCAGTCCATCATCATTGATAACAGCAATACCAATGAATTTGCGTTCATCACCCTCAGTTACGCGCACCATACTGTCAACCAAAGCCAGAGATTTAGCACTTCGTACCACCTGACCTTGTTTAAAATAAGCCGCAACTACCGGAAGTAAATTAACCGCTGGGAAATGAGCAACTGCACTATCCATTGGTAATAACAACGGATCAATTAATTCGTCCACAGGTATTTCCCGATCTTCAGCCTGCTTTTGCAACTCATATAATTGCTCAAGCGTAACCATTCGATCATTTGGATAATTCGCTACCTGTAAACGACGTAAATAAATAACGTGAGCACCACAACCTAATAATTCGCCTAAATCATCAATAATAGTGCGAATATAAGTTCCTTTCGAACAGTGTATTTCCAATTCCAGTTCATCATCTTCCCAGCGGATAAACTGTAATTCATAGACAGTAATTGGCCGTGCTTCCCGTTCTACTTCAATACCTTGACGGGCATACTCATACAGTGGTTTCCCCTGATGTTTCAGTGCAGAATACATCGAAGGAATTTGCATGGTATCACCACGGAATTTAGCCAAAGCTTCATTAAGCTGAACCTGATCTAACCGAATTGCTCTTTCACTGATGATCTGCCCGTGTGAATCAGATGTGTCAGTACGCTGACCAAGACGGGCTATCACCCGATAACGCTTATCAGAATCAAGTAAGAACTGGGAAAACTTCGTAGCTTCACCAAGACAAACCGGTAGCATACCCGTTGCCAGCGGATCCAACGCGCCAGTGTGACCAGCTTTGTTGGCGTTGAAAATACGTTTTACTTTTTGCAGCGCATCATTAGAAGAAATATCCTGCGGCTTATCCAGTAACAACACGCCATGTATATCACGACCGCGACGACGACGCCCCATTACTTCTCCTCTTTATGATCCACAGAAGCCCGGCGCTGTTCATCATTCTTCACGACATTAGTAACCAGATTGGACATCCGCATCCCCTCTACCAGGGAATTATCATAGGAGAAAGTCAGTTCTGGTACGATACGTAAACGCATTGCTTTACCCAGCAGAGAACGAATAAAACCAGAAGCTTCATTCAATGCCTTGATACCGTTTTTTACCACATCGGAATCATGTTCTTCAGTCAACACATTCAGAAAGGTAACAAATACTTTGGCATAAGCCAAATCACGGGAAACTTCAACGCCAGAAACAGTCGCCATACCGATCCGAGGATCTTTTACTTCTCTCTGTAAAATGATGGCAATCTCTTTTTGCATTTCCTGTGCAACGCGCTGAGTACGGCTGAATTCTCTTGCCATTGTTATATCTCCTGACATTTGGGGGGCATAAGCCCCCCAACAATGAAATTAACCAGCGGTAGGAATTAAGCGATAGAACGTTTAATTTCAATAATTTCAAACACTTCGATCATATCTCCGACACGAACGTCGTTGTAGTTCTTAACACCGATACCACATTCCATACCGTTACGGACTTCGTTAACGTCATCTTTAAAGCGGCGCAGGGATTCCAGTTCACCTTCGTAAATCACCACGTTATCACGCAGTACGCGGATTGGGTTATTACGCTTAATGGTCCCTTCAGTCACCATACAACCTGCAATCGCACCGAATTTCGGTGACTTAAACACATCACGAACTTCTGCAAGGCCCATGATCTGCTGTTTATATTCAGGTGCCAGCATACCACTCATTGCCTGTTTAACTTCATCAATCAGGCTATAGATAACGGAGTAATAACGCAGATCCAGGCTTTCATTTTCAACGACACGGCGTGCAGAAGCATCGGCACGGACGTTGAAACCCAGAATAATTGCATTGGAAGCAGCAGCCAATGTAGCGTCAGTTTCAGTAATACCACCCACCCCAGAGCCGATGATTTTCACTTTCACTTCATTGGTAGACAGTTGTTCCAATGCTTCGCGGATCGCTTCACATGACCCTTGAACGTCAGATTTCAGAACGATATTCAGTTCAGAAACTTCACCTTCTTCCATATTAGCAAACATGTTTTCCAGTTTAGATTTCTGCTGACGAGCCAGTTTGACTTCACGGAATTTACCCTGACGATACAGAGCCACTTCACGGGCTTTCTTCTCGTCACGTACAACCGTTGCTTCATCACCCGCTGCCGGCACGTTGGACAAGCCAAGAATTTCCACTGGAATAGATGGGCCTGCGGAAAACACTTCACGACCCAATTCGTCACGCATCGCACGAACGCGCCCATATTCAAAACCACAAAGCACGATATCGCCTTTGTTCAAAGTGCCTTCCTGAACCAGTACTGTCGCAACCGGACCACGGCCTTTATCTAGGAACGATTCGATAACAACGCCGCTTGCCATACCAGAATAGACAGCATTCAGTTCAAGGACTTCAGCCTGTAGCAAGATTGCGTCCAGTAGTTCATCAATTCCGATACCAGCTTTAGCAGACACATTGATAAACTGAGTTTCACCACCCCACTCTTCAGGCTGAACGCCGTGCTGAGAAAGCTCAGTTTTCACGCGATCCGGATCGGCTTCTGGTTTATCGATTTTGTTAACTGCAACAACCACAGGAACATTCGCTGCTTTTGCGTGCTGGATAGCTTCGATAGTCTGGGGCATTACGCCATCATCGGCAGCAACAACCAGAACCACGATGTCAGTAGCTTTCGCCCCACGCGCACGCATTGAAGTAAATGCAGCGTGTCCTGGAGTATCCAGGAAGGTAATCATGCCACTTTCAGTTTCAACATGGTAAGCACCGATATGCTGGGTAATACCACCCGCCTCACCAGAAGCCACCTTAGTAGAACGAATGTAATCCAGCAGAGAAGTTTTACCGTGGTCAACGTGACCCATGATAGTAACAACCGGCGCACGAGATTCGGCTACAGCTTCACCGGTATCGCGGTCACTCATCAGCGCTTCTTCCAGTTCGTTCTCACGACGCAGGATGACTTTATGACCCATTTCTTCAGCAACCAGCTGTGCAGTTTCCTGATCAATCACCTGGTTGATGGTTGCCATTGCCCCCATTTTCATCATGGCCTTAATGACTTGGGAGCCTTTAACCGCCATCTTATTAGCCAGCTCAGCAACAGTAATAGTTTCACCAATTACAACATCACGGTTAACTGCGGCTACAGGCTTATTGAAGCTCTGTTGCAATGTACTGGTTTTACGTTGTTTACCTTTTGTACGGCCAACTGCACGGGCTTCTTCACGATCCGCTTTGGATTCAGAATGTTTATTATTTTTCTTCTGACGAGTAGTTTTACCACTGCGGCTACGAGCACGGCGATCACCTTCAACTTTAGCATCATTTTCGTCTTCCGCAGCACGGGCGTGGCGAGAGGTAGTGACATGATAATCTTCATTATTATCGCTGGAATCTGAATCATTTGACCATTTATCCTGATTCTCCTCAGCCATACGGCGAGCCTCTTCAGCAACGCGTTTAGCTTCCTCTTCTACCTTACGGCACATTTCTTCTTCGGCTTTGCGCTTAAGATCAGCAGCTTCTGCTTCTCGACGCGCTTTCTCATTTTGAGCTGGTTTTTGTTTATGTTCGGTATGTTGATTGGTCACTTTTTCATTTTCCGCTGCCTGGCGCTTAGCTTTTTCAGCTGCCTCACGTTTGGCTATTTCTTCTGCCTCACGTTTAGCCTGCTCTTCAGCGAGTTTCTTCGCTGCTGCTTCGGCTTCGCGTTGCGTTTTTTCTTCTGCTTCGCGCCGTGCTTGCTCTTCCGCTTCACGCTTCGCCTGTTCTTCCGCTTTAACCTGTTCAACGGCATCGCGGTTTACATATGTGCGCTTTTTGCGGACCTCGACGGCTACCGGTTTGCTTTTTCCATCGGTGCCTGAAACACTCAATGTACTACGTGTTTTACGCTGTAATGTTAATTTATCTGGTTTACCAGCTGAACCGCCTTGTTCACGGTTCAAATGCGCCAGTAAAGCTTCTTTTTCTTTCTGGGAGACAAAATCAGCTTCGGTTTTTTTAATCCCTGCATCAGCAAATTGCTGTACCAGGCGATCAACCGAAGTCTGGATCTCTTCTGCCAGTGATTTTACGGTTACATCTGTCATGCTGTTCCTTCCTGCTACAGTTTATTACGCATCATCACCAAACCAACAGATATTGCGAGCCGCCATGATGAACTCTCCTGCTTGCTCATCACTCAAACCTTCAATATCCGATAGGTCGTCGATACCCTGCTCGGCAAGATCTTCCAGCGTACAGATGCCACGGGCAGCCAGGTCAAATGCCAGAGTGCGGTTCATACCAGTCAGATTTAACAACTCTTCAGTTGGTTGCTTATCACTGAGACTCTCTTTCTGAGCCAGTTCCAAAGTAGTTAAAGCAGCTTTTGCACGTTCACGCAGGACTTCGATAGTTTCCTCATCAAGGCCGTCAATTTCCAGCAGCTCCTTAATTGGCACATAAGCCAGTTCTTCCAGAGTTGAGAAACCTTCTTCGACCAGAACAGTAGCGAACCCTTCATCAATATCGAGATGCTTAGTGAATGTATCAATAGAAGCGTGAGCTTCCGCCTGATGTTTTGCTTGCAGCTCCTCAGCAGTCATGACATTTAATTCCCATTTGTCATCACCACGGTGTTTTTTCAGCAACTGCGCAGCCAGACGAACATTTTGACCATTACGGCCGATAGCCTGAGCCAAGTTGTTGCTTTCAACGGCAACATCCATCGTGCATTTGTCTTCGTCAACAACAATGGATGCAACATCAGCCGGAGCCATAGCATTAATTACGAATTGAGCTGGGTTATCATCCCACAATACGATATCAATTCGTTCACCGCCCAGTTCACTGGAAACGGCCTGTACTCGCGCGCCACGCATACCAACACAAGCACCAACCGGATCGATACGCTTATCATTAGTTTTTACTGCGATTTTAGCGCGGGACCCCGGATCACGGGCAGCAGCTTTAATCTCGATAAGCTCCTCACCAATTTCCGGAACCTCAATACGGAACAGTTCAACCAGCATTTCCGGACGGGAACGGCTGACAAACAGTTGCGCACCTCGTGCTTCAGGGCGGACATCATACAGTACACCACGCACGCGGTCACCTGGGCGGAAATTTTCCCTCGGTAACATGTCTTCGCGAAGGATAACTGCTTCAGCATTATTGCCCAGATCAAGAGTGATATTTTCACGATTTACTTTTTTAACAACACTGGTGATGATCTCACCTTGTTGTTCGCGAAACTGGTCAACAACCATGGCGCGTTCAGCTTCACGTACTTTCTGTACGATAACCTGTTTAGCAGTCTGCGTTGTAATCCGGTCAAATGTGACTGATTCAATTTGATCTTCGGTATAACCACCCAAATCAATTTCAGGCTCTTCGAATCTCGCCGCTTCCAACGTAATTTCACGAGTCGGCTGAGTCACTTCTTCAACAACTAACCAACGGCGAAAGGTGTCAAAATCGCCAGATTTACGATCTATACTGACACGGACATCAATATCTTGTTCATATTTTTTCTTGGTGGCTGTGGCCAGTGCTGTTTCCAGCGCCTCGAAGATTTTTTCGCGTGGAAGGGATTTTTCATTAGAAACCGCTTCCACAACAGCCAGAATTTCTTTATTCATCCTAGTTGCCTCATCCGAACTTTAAAAGTGGGGTACCAGGTTCGCTTTCTGGATGTTGCTCAGTGCGAACACTTCATCTTTTCCATCCACCGTAACCGTAATCATTTCGCCGTCGACAGTTTTAATAATGCCCAGCCATTTCCGACGGTTTTGCATTGCCATACGTAAAACCAGACTGATTTCTTCACCAATAAAACGCTGGTAATGTTCAGCAGTGAACAATGGACGTTCTAGGCCTGGTGAAGAAATTTCCAGGTTATAAAGTACCGAGATAGGATCTTCGACATCCAATACCGCACTGACCTGGTGGCTAACATCAGCACAATCATCAACAGTGATACCATTCTCACTATCAATATAGATCCGCAGTGTAGAAACACGTGCACGAATAAACTCCAGGCCGACTAATTCAAAACCCAAAGCTTCAACTGGTACTGAAATCATCGCTGTTAATTTTTGTTCTAATGTGGACAAACCCACCCCCAAGACATAAAAAAAGGGCTCATTAGCCCAGTAGTTCTGTTGTCAAATAACAAAAAACCCCGAAATTCGGGGCTTTATGCAACTGGACCCTATTTGCTGCCAGTGACTTAAACCACTCACTTCGCGCACCTTTCAAATCAGGATCAATATGTTAAATATTGCTGAATTATTTCATTCGAAAAAGGTACATCTTATTAAGAAGTGGTTGCGGGAGCCGGATTTGAACCGACGACCTTCGGGTTATGAGCCCGACGAGCTACCATGCTGCTCCATCCCGCGTTCGAAAACGTGGCAAATATTACGCTGATAACTGCCAAAACGCAAGCTATCTGAATTCAATGGTACCGAGGACGGGACTTGAACCCGTAAGCCCTAGTGTGGGCACTACCACCTCAAGGTAGCGTGTCTACCAATTTCACCACCTCGGCACAGATATGAGGCTATTCATTAACCAACAACCTCATCTCAATTCTTTCTTGTGACGATTATTGCGGAATGTCACTATTCGGTGCTACTGGCACTGTCGGAATTTCTGTAGACTTCTCAACTTTAGCCGGTTCACCAATATTCTCCCACTTACTGCCTATACCCATTTGGCTACTAGTCATGTTCCCAAGCACCAAACTAATAATAAAAAACAGAGTGGCAAAAAGCGCAGTCATACGGGTCATAAAATTACCAGAACCCGATGAGCCAAACAGTGTTGCAGACGCACCCGCACCAAAGGAAGCACCCATATCAGCACCTTTACCCTGCTGTAGCATAACCAAGGCAATCAGCCCGATAGCAACCAGCAAGAAAACAACTAAAAGAGCTTCATACATATGTTGTACCTGTATCCTCGTGGGGTTTACCACGATTTACGTGGTTACCTTATACCGCATCACCCACCCAAACAGATTAATCGCCTGTTGAGTGGGTGTGAATACTAACCAAACAACATCTGATACGCAAGGTTAATTTCAATAATCAGAATCACTTGAGGAAAAAAACAACAAATTAACCAGCGTGTTTCACTGCATCAGCAATGCGATGCGCCAAAGCCGTTACCTGAACATTATCTTCACCTTCCACCATGACACGAATCAATGGCTCAGTGCCTGACTTACGTAACAGTACCCGTCCACGACCATTTAATTCAGCTTCAACAGATTTGGTGACACTGATTACATTTTCTGATTGAAGCGGATCGTGTGAACCAGAAAAACGAACATTTACCAGCACCTGCGGCAAAAGTTTCATACCACTGCACAGATCATGCAAGCTCATATGGTTACGTACCATTGCACTCAGAATCTGAAGGCCAGCAACAATACCATCACCTGTAGTTGTTTTATCAAGCAGGATAACATGACCGGAATTTTCAGCACCTAAACGCCAGCCTTCTTCCTGCAATTTTTCTAGCACATAACGGTCACCCACCTTAGCACGCAAGAATGGGATACCAAGCTGCTTCAATGCCAACTCTAATCCCATATTACTCATCAACGTACCCACAACACCACCACGCAGTTGCCCCTGTCTCAAGGCTTCACGGGCAATAATATAAAGGATCTGATCGCCATCAACTTTCTGCCCAAAGTGGTCAACCATAATCACCCGGTCACCATCACCATCGAATGCCAGGCCAACATCTGCCTTCTCTTCTACAACACGTTGCTGCAACAACCGAACATCGGTAGCACCACATTTTTCGTTGATATTAATCCCATTCGGCTCACAGCCAATCGTCACAACATTAGCTCCTAGCTCTCTGAGTACATTTGGAGCAATGTGATAAGTCGCACCGTTAGCACAGTCAAGAACAATTTTTAATCCATTGAGACTTTGTTCGTTTGGAAATGTACCTTTACAGAATTCAATATAACGACCAGCTGCATCAACAATACGGTTTGCACGTCCTAACTCTGCGGATTCCACGCAAGTCAATGGTTTTTCCATTTCAGCTTCAATCGCTTCTTCCACATCATCCGGCAGTTTCTTACCGTCAATAGAGAAGAATTTAATACCATTATCATAATAAGGATTATGAGAAGCAGAAATAACAATTCCAGCTTCAGCACGGAAAGTACGAGTCAGATAAGCAACAGCTGGTGTTGGCATAGGACCAGTAAATGAAGCAGACAAACCAGCCGCTGCCAAACCTGCTTCTAAAGAAGACTCCAGCATATAGCCAGAAATGCGGGTATCCTTACCGATAATGATCTTACGAGAACCGTGACGGGCCAGTACCTTACCCGCAGCCCAACCGAGCTTTAACACAAAATCCGGCGTGATTGGGCTATCGCCCACTTTGCCACGGATGCCATCAGTACCAAAGTATTTGCGGTTACTCATAATTTTTTTCTTCCTTTACTGTAAATGTTTCTTCAACAATTCGCATTGCCTGAACGGTCTCTTTAACGTCATGTACCCGGATAATTTGTGCTCCTTGCATAGCGGCAATAACAGCGCAGGCCACACTACCGGCAACCCTTTCTTGTGGTGGGACATAAAGCAGTCGACCTATCATGGACTTACGTGACATTCCTGCCAACACAGGCAAACCAAATTGATGAAGTTCGTTTAAATGCGCCAGTAACTGATAATTATGCGTCAAATCTTTGCCAAAACCGAAGCCCGGATCAAGAATAAGTTTATCTCTCGCTATCCCTGCCGCCATACAACGTTCAATTTGCTCAGTAAAAAATTGTTTCACTTCACCCAACAAATTTTCATAATGTGGCGCATCCTGCATAGTCCTCGGCTGGCCTTTCATATGCATCAAACAAACAGGTAAGCCAGATTGAGCAGCACTTTCCAAAGCACCAGACTCTTGCAATGAACGAATATCGTTAATCAAATGAGCACCAGCTTTTGCCGATTCACTCATAACCAATGCTTTTGAGGTATCAACAGAAATCCAAATATTAAATCGTTGAACTAAAGCTTCAATAACCGGAATAACCCGATCTACTTCTTCCTGCTCACTGACCTCATCAGCCCCCGGACGGGTAGATTCCCCACCAACATCAATGATTGCAGCTCCTTCAAGAACCATCTTTTCAGCATGTCGTAAGGCCATATCCAAAGTATTATGAGCACCACCATCAGAAAATGAATCGGGAGTAACATTCAAAATACCCATCACTTGCGGGCGGGAGAGATCGAGAGCATTATCTCTGGCTATGAGTTTCATGTTGGTCTACCTTTAATATCAAAACCCCAGGACTTGCCTGGGGTTTAATGCATATATCTATCGGACTAAGGAACAATTACAGATCTTTATTTCCTGATTGTTCACCATCTTGTACCGACGTATTGATATCTTCAGTTGGTTTTGCAGCCTGTGGCGATGGCGTATTGCTTGCTGGTCGGCCGTTATTGTTGCTACCGTTACCATTTTCCCATCCTGCCGGCGGGCGCACATTCGTACGATTCATTAAATCATCGATCTGAGGTGCATCAATAGTTTCGTACTTCATCAATGCATCTTTCATCGAATGCAGAATATCAAGGTTATCCATCAGGATATGACGGGCACGCTGATAGTTATGGTCGATAATTGCCTTAACTTCCTGATCGATCAGACGAGCAGTTTCATCAGACATATGTTTAGCTTTCGCAACTGAACGCCCGAGGAACACTTCTCCTTCTTCCTCCGCATAGAGCAATGGGCCGAGTTTTTCCGAGAAACCCCACTGCGTTACCATGTTACGGGCGATCGATGTTGCAACCTTGATATCGTTAGATGCGCCAGTAGAAACACTGTCTGGACCATAAATAATCTCTTCTGCCAGACGGCCTCCGTATAAAGTTGAGATCTGGCTTTCCAGTTTCTGCCGGCTAGCGCTGATCTGATCCCCTTCCGGCAGGAAGAAAGTCACCCCCAAAGCGCGACCACGAGGAATAATGGTAACTTTATGAACAGGATCATGCTCAGGAACCAAACGACCAATAATGGCATGGCCTGCTTCATGATAAGCAGTTGATTCTTTTTGCTCTTCCGTCATCACCATGGAACGGCGCTCCGCGCCCATCATGATTTTGTCTTTCGCTTTTTCGAATTCAACCATAGAAACCACCCGTCTGTTGCCACGGGCAGCAAACAAAGCAGCTTCATTCACCAAATTCGCCAAATCAGCACCAGAGAAGCCCGGAGTACCGCGCGCAATGACAGAAGCATCAACATCAGTATCCAAAGGAACCCGGCGCATATGAACTTTCAGAATCTGCTCACGACCACGTACGTCTGGCAGACCGACAACAACCTGGCGGTCAAAACGCCCAGGGCGCAGTAACGCCGGATCAAGTACGTCAGGGCGGTTAGTTGCGGCAATGACAATAATACCTTCGTTACCTTCAAAACCATCCATCTCAACCAGCATCTGGTTCAACGTCTGCTCACGTTCATCGTGACCACCACCCAAACCGGCACCACGCTGGCGGCCTACTGCATCAATCTCATCAATAAAAATGATACAAGGTGCCGCTTTCTTCGCCTGTTCGAACATATCACGAACACGGGATGCGCCAACACCAACAAACATTTCAACAAAGTCAGAGCCGGAAATAGTAAAAAATGGCACTTTTGCCTCACCGGCAATTGCTTTTGCTAACAAAGTCTTACCAGTACCTGGAGGCCCGACCATCAGAATACCTTTTGGGATTTTTCCACCCAATTTCTGGAAGCGGCCTGGCTCACGCAGATATTCCACCAGTTCACCGACTTCTTCTTTCGCTTCGTCGCAACCAGCAACATCAGCAAAAGTGGTTTTAATCTGATCTTCTGTCAGCATACGGGCTTTGCTTTTACCAAAAGACATTGCCCCTTTGCCGCCACCGCCCTGCATCTGACGCATAAAGAAAATCCAGACCCCGATAAGCAGTAACATCGGGAACCAAGAAATGAAAATAGAAGTCAGCAGGCTGGGTTCTTCCGGCGGTTCACCAACCACTTTCACGTTCTTATTCAGTAACGTATCAAGTAGTTTTTCATCCTGTATTGGTAGGTAAGTGGTGTATCTGCTGTTATCTTTCTTACTAACATTAATTTCACGACCTGTGATACGAACTTCGCGCACCTGATCCTGGGCTAACTCATTGATGAAGGTAGAGTAATCCACCCTACGACTATTGGAATCGCTGGGACCAAAACTCTGGAATAACGACATCAGCACAACTGCGATAACTAACCAGAGAATCAGGTTTTTCGCCATGTCACTCAAGGGATTAACCTCATATTACAACTGTGTTAACAAATAGCATTCAGGGTACTATAGTTTCCGCCCTGTCGCTACAATGTATACTTCACGCGATCGTGCCCGCGAAGCGTCTGGCTTACGAATTTTCACGTTCGTAAACAGGGAGCGAATTTCCCTCAGGTATTCATCAAAGCCCTCTCCCTGAAACACTTTGACAATGAAACTCCCCCCGGGGGCCAGCACATCACGACACATATCCAACGCCAATTCAACCAGATACATGGATCGAGGAATATCGACCGCAGGTGTTCCGCTCATATTGGGTGCCATATCCGACATGACAACCTGGACTTTGTTATCACCAACTCGCTCAAGCAATGTTTTCAATACAAGTTCATCACGAAAATCGCCCTGAAGGAAATCGACTCCGACAATTGGGTCCATCGGTAAAAGATCACAGGCAATCACCCGCCCATTCTCATTAATTTGACTCACTGCATACTGAGACCATCCACCAGGGGCGGCGCCTAAATCGACAACGGTCATGCCGGGCTTAAAAATTTTGTCACTTTGTTGAATTTCATCAAGTTTAAACCAAGCGCGAGAGCGAAGCCCTTTTTTCTGTGCCTGAAGAACATATTTATCACTAAAGTGTTCTTGTAACCAGCGGCTGGAGCTTGCCGAACGTTTTTTATTGGCCATTGTCCTTTCCAACTATACTAATAAAGAGCCAGATATCTATTGCTCCGCACACCAAAACCACAACACACTATTTATGGTGATAGATATGAGATGGCGGTAGAATGTCCCGTTTTCAATCCTAACTAAGCAAAAAAACAATGACTCTTAACAAAAAACAAGTGCAACACCTGAAAAGTCTCGCTCATCCGTTAAAACCTGTCGTCATGATTGGTAACAACGGTCTGACTGAGGGTGTGTTGGCTGAAATTGAACAAACGCTGGCACACCATGAGCTTATCAAAGTCAAAATCGCAGGCGAAGATCGTGAAATCAAAAATTTGATCGCCGATGCAATTGTCCGCGAAACTGGTGCACATAATGTGCAAATTATCGGAAAAATACTGGTTCTTTACCGCCAATCGGAAGAACGAAGAATTATTTTACCTAAATAATCAAACCACATTTATATAAAAATGCCATGCGCATGATTATGGTAAAAAAGGCCATATCCGGCCTTTTTTACCTTCTCTACGATTTTTGTGTAACTTTACCTAATAGGAATCAGTAGCAACAGGCTGATTCGGAAGTTTAAATATATTCAACTTTCAGGATTTCATATTCAACTTCACCGCCTGGTGTTTTGATAATAACAACATCATCAGCTTCTTTACCAATCAGACCACGAGCAATCGGTGAATTCACTGAGATTAAATTTTCTTTAATATCAGCTTCATCATCACCCACAATCCGGTAAGTCTGCTCTTCATCCGTATTTAAATTCAAAGCTGTAACTGTAGCGCCAAAAATAACGCGCCCAGTCTTAGGCATTTTTGTGACATCAATCACTTGTGCATTAGAAAGCTTAGCTTCGATTTCCTGAATACGGCCTTCGCAGAAACCTTGCTGTTCACGAGCTGCATGATATTCAGCGTTTTCTTTCAGATCACCATGTTCACGCGCTTCAGCAATGTCTGAGATAATTTTTGGACGGCGTACGTTCTTTAAATAATCTAACTCTTCGCGCAACTTATCCGCGCCACGTACCGTCATTGGAATCTGTTTCATTTATTAATCCTCTAAATCTTTCCTGAGCAAAAAACAAGCATCATCCTGATGTTTTCAGATAACAGCACAATGAGCACGCCTTGTCGGGCGGGCTTCCAGACAATAAACAATAATGTGAACCACCGGGCCACCCAGAGTTCACTATCATATTCTACATATTAATATATCATTCTAACGTAGACTTGATGATGGGTCATCGTTTACTTTCCCCTACGTTGCGCCTTAGTATTGTGGTATGTCCACATCCATATGCGAAATTTATGTCCTTCTTTAAAATTGCCAGCAAATTAGTTTGCGTTACCTGTCTGTATTTGGCTACCCCCAACGCAAATGCCACACCTGTTGAGGAATATACGCAATATCTGCCTGATGGCACTAATCTTGCGTTAATCGCTCAGAAAGTTGGCGCCAGTACCCCGGTAATTGATTATCACGGGCAGCAAATGGCTCTGCCAGCAAGTACTCTGAAAATTGTCACAGCGCTTGCAGCATTGTTACAACTGGGAAAAGACTATCGCTTTATTACCACATTGGAAAGTCATGGCAAAATTTCAAACGGTATTTTAAAAGGGAATTTGATCGCTCGTTTTGTCGGAGATCCAACGCTGAGCCGTCAACAACTTCGCAATATGGTTACAGTTTTAAACCAATCTGGTGTGAAAAAAATTGACGGGGATCTTTTAATTGATGTTTCTGCTTTTGCCAGCCACGATAAAGCTCCCGGTTGGGTATGGAATGACATGACCCAATGTTTTAGTGCGCCACCTGCTGCCGCAATCGTAGATAGAAACTGTTTTTCCGTTTCATTGTATAGCGCAACACGTCCCGGTGATACTGCGTTCATCCGTGTCGCATCCTTTTATCCAGTGAATATGTTTAGTGAAGTTAAAACATTGGCAAAAGGTTCTCCTGAAAGCCAGTACTGTGAATTAGATGTCGTACCTGGAGAACTCAATCGTTTTACACTTACCGGATGTCTTACTCAACGCAGCGAACCATTACCACTGGCTTTCGCTATTCAGAACGGAACCAGCTATGCGGGGGCAATTCTAAAAAACGAACTGCAACTTGCTGGAATTGAGATCACAGGTAACCTCAAACGCCAAAGCTTACCAACTGAACCGGGTAAAGTTCTGGCTCAGAATCAATCAGTACCATTACATGATCTGCTGAAAGTAATGCTGAAAAAATCTGACAATATGATCGCAGATACCGTATTCAGGACAATAGGCCGACAGCACTTTGATATACCAGGAACCTGGCGTTCAGGCTCTGATGCGGTACGGCAAGTATTGAAACAAAAAGCAGGTATCGATCTGGGAAATACCGTGATGGTAGATGGCTCAGGATTATCCCGCCATAATCTGATTACCCCAGCAACCATGATGGAAGTATTACAGTTTATTGCTCAACATGATCAAGAATTAGATTTCATTTCCATGCTGCCATTAGCAGGTCATGACGGTACTCTAAGATACCGGGGAGGATTAGATGAAGCAGGAGTAAACGGAAAAGTTTCAGCTAAAACCGGTGCCCTGCAAGGAGTGTATAATTTGGCTGGCTTTATAACTACTGTCAGCGGTCAGCGAGTTGCCTTCGTGCAATTTATTTCTGCTTATGCTGTACCGCCAAAAGATCATCGCAACCGCCGGGTTCCTTTGATGCGGTTCGAAAGCAGATTGTATAAAGATTTATACCAACACAACTAATAAAATTGGCGCCACAAATAGGTGGCGCCCTTAGCTATTAATGAAAGATCAGGAGAATCAGCGTTTATAAATAACCTCAACGCCTTCATCGTCATCTTCGTCCCAATCGTCATCCCAGTCATCGTCTGCTTCCGAAACCTGTTCCAGTTGCTCTTTATGGTAATCATCCCACATGAATTCAACTTTTTCAGGCTGAACTTCATCTCCTGTTGTACTCATATTACGAGGTTTGGTTTTCATAAACTCCATAATATCCCAACAAAGCTCTTTAACACCCAGACGATTTATCGCTGAGATCATGTAAAAATCACCTTCCCAACCTAATTCATCAACGATAGCTTGCACGCGCTGTTTAACTTCTTCTGGCTCTAACAGATCAACTTTATTGAATACTAACCAGCGTGGTTTTTCTGCCAATTTTTCGCTGTATTGCTGTAGCTCATTGACAATAATCCGGGCATTTTCGACAGGATCTGATTCATCAACAGGACAAATATCAATTAAATGCAACAGCACCCGGCAACGTTCCAAATGTTTCAAGAAACGAATACCCAAGCCAGCACCGTCGGAAGCACCTTCAATAAGACCCGGAATATCAGCGACCACGAAACTCTGCTCGTTATCCATCCTTACAACACCCAAGCTGGGTACCAGAGTTGTGAATGGATAATCTGCAACTTTTGGTTTAGCAGCAGAAACAGCACGGATAAATGTAGATTTCCCTGCATTTGGCATCCCCAGCATACCAACATCTGCCAACAACATCAGTTCCAGCATCAATTCGCGGGTTTCACCTGAAGTCCCCATTGTTTTTTGACGAGGAGCCCGGTTAACAGAAGATTTAAAGCGGGTATTACCCAGTCCATGAAATCCACCTTTCGCTACCATCAGACGCTGTTCATGACGAGTCATGTCGCCCAGAATTTCACCGGTTGCCACATCACGGACACGCGTACCAACAGGCACTTTAATCGTAGTATCCTGACCACGCTTGCCTGTACAATCACGGCTCTGACCATTTTGCCCACGTTCCGCCCGGAAAGACTTTTCAAAACGATAGTCAATCAGTGTGTTGAGATTTTCATCTGCCAGCAGATAAACATCCCCACCATCCCCACCGTCACCACCGTCTGGCCCACCTTTCGGAATATATTTTTCACGACGGAAGCTGACACAACCATTGCCACCATCCCCCGCAACAACCAGTATTCTGGCTTCATCTACAAATTTCATATTTTTCTCCGTATGATAGCCACTATAGTGCTGGACGGCTGTTTTACCCAGAGATGGCGTATTCAGAATAATAAAAAGCCCCGCAACGCATTGCAGGGCTTCTGATTCGGTTTATAACTCGAAAAACTTATTCAGCTTCAATGCTGATAAATTTGCGGTTTTTCGGGCCCTTAACTTCGAACTTCACTTTCCCGTCAGCTAATGCGAACAGGGTGTGGTCACGACCACAACCAACGTTACTGCCAGCATGGAATTTAGTGCCACGTTGACGAACAATGATGCTGCCTGCTAATACAGACTCGCCACCAAAACGTTTTACACCCAGACGTTTGCTTTCAGAATCGCGGCCATTACGAGTTGAGCCGCCAGCCTTTTTGTGTGCCATTAATCTGCTCTCCTAAATCTTAAGCGATGCCAGTGATTTTAACATCAGTGAACCACTGACGGTGGCCTTGCTGCTTACGGCTGTGTTTACGACGACGAAACTTAACGATTTTAATTTTCTCGCCACGACCATGGGCAACCACTTCAGCTTTGACTTTAACACCTTCGACTACAGGAGCGCCGATTTTGATGTCATCACCATTAGCGACCATCAGAACCTGGTCAAACTCAACAGTTTCACCTGTTGCGATGTCCAGCTTTTCCAAGCGAATTGTTTGACCTTCGCTGACTCGGTGTTGTTTACCACCACTTTGGAAAACCGCGTACATATAAACTCCGCTTTCCGCACGCCCCCTAAATATCATTCCAGAGCGCGCTATAAATATTCATAATAGGGCGCGAATTCTACGCAAAAAAGCCTAAGAAGACAAGAGCAGAATTAGAGCAGATGATAAAAAAACACAGTTTCTGAATTGTCATTTATTTGAACTGTTTTTCGAGTACAATCAAGACACAGCGATAACTATTATAATGTTAATATGAACATTGCTCTGCATTAGAACCCATAGCCGAAAAAACATGAATCTAGAATCTATTATCAAGCTAACCGCTGATGATATGGCAGCGGTAAATGAAGCCATTCTTAGCCAGTTGAATTCTGATGTTACTCTTATAAATCAACTGGGTTACTACATAATCAGTAGCGGTGGAAAGCGCATCCGCCCAATCATTGCCATTCTCGCTGGCAGAGCATTAGGTTGTCAGGGTGATAAGCATATTACTGTCGCTGCTTTAATTGAATTTATCCACACAGCGACCTTGTTACATGATGATGTTGTGGATGAATCGGATATGCGACGTGGCAAAGCCACAGCCAATGCCACTTTTGGTAACGCGGCCAGTGTACTGGTTGGCGATTTTATATATACACGCTCGTTTCAGATGATGACAACTCTTAACTCTATGCGGGTTCTTAAACTGATGTCAGAAGCAACCAATATTATCGCTGAAGGCGAGGTTTTACAGTTAATGAACTGCAATGACCCAGATATCACTGAAGACGATTATATGCACGTGATTTACAGTAAAACAGCGCGGCTGTTTGAAGTTGCCGCACACTCCTCTGCGATCCTTTCCAACGCAACACCGGAACAAGAAGCTGCTTTACAAGATTACGGACGTTATTTAGGCACTGCATTCCAGCTAATTGATGATTTACTGGACTATGATGCTGATAGTAACACACTAGGCAAAAACACCGGTGATGACCTCAATGAAGGTAAACCAACATTACCATTGCTGCACGCAATGAATCATGGTAATCCGGAACAATCAGCACTTATTCGTGAAGCAATTGAAAAAGGTAATGGCCGCCATTTACTCGAAACCGTACTGACAACAATGAAACAGTGCGGTTCGCTGGAATATACCCGTAAGCGAGCAGAAGAAGAAGCTGATAAAGCCATTGCTGCTTTACAGGTACTGGGAAACTCCCCATACAAGCAAGCACTTGTGGGGTTAGCGCATATCGCCGTACAACGCCTCTCTTAATTGATAGCAGCAAAACCTGGGGTTAATCTGCCTCCAGGTTTTGCTCTACGTCTTCAACATCAATATAGCTAATAAGTTTTGCCAACCCTTCCCGAAGAATGAATTTCACAATTTTTTCCCGCTCAACTTTAGTCAGTTGATAGTAAGCTTCAACCCAGATTAAGAATGGGTCCTGCCGTTTGTTTGCGTAATCAACTGTGTTTTCCCCTACGGATAACATATTGAGTACATCCTCAGGCAAACTATTTATATGATATTCAAGAGCCTTGCCCTGAACACCCAGTTTACGTCTATATTCCCATCCTTCCCGCCTTGCCATCAGATTTATTCCCTGCGGCGAAGAAGGAAGTCCGGCAATACCAACCAGCTCTTTAGCTGAGTACCATTCTTTTTTCATACTTTTCTTCTCACTTTGCACCGGGATAATGAAGAAGAAGCCAAGTTAACTGGCATTTTTAATTTCCAAAAAAAAGTTAAATAACAGAAAGTTTTTCCAAAAAACTTCTGATACCATCTCGTAAAATCATGGCTGTCACAGCCTGTTTCTCAGATTCTGACAACTGGTGGAAAGCTCCAACCCAAATCGATAAAGGATCTTGCTTTTGCACCTGATACTCAGAAGATGATTCATGAAGCTCCAGTGCTGCAATGGTCGTCTCTGGAAAACAGGAATAGTGATATTCGACTGCTTTGCCTTGTACTCCTTGCCTTTTCTGACATAACCACTCCTCGCGTTTTGCTCTGGCATTAACTCCTTGTGGTGATCCAGGTAACTCACCCACGCCGATCAATTCCTTGGCCGAAAACCACTCTTTTTTCATCACGTTTCTCTATTTTTGTAACCAAGTTCAAAAAAGAAGTTTTTAAGAAAAAATTTGGAAATATTTTTAGAAAAATAATGCTATTTTATTTCTCAATAACAGGTTTCAGTTCGTTATTGCTCTCATGCAGACCTGTTATTTATACCACTAACATAGCATCAAATTTAATAAAAAAAGGATTAAAAATGATTTCAAGGAAATCTGATTGGCATCCTGCAGACATAATTGCAGCTTTACGCAAGCGGGGAACAACCTTAGCTGAAGTATCACGCAAAGCGGGACTGAGCTCATCTACACTCGCTAATGCACTGTCCCGCCCATGGCCAAAAGGAGAATGGATAATTGCGAATTATCTGGAGATACACCCTTCAGAGATTTGGCCAAGTCGTTATTTTGATCCAAATACCGGAGAATTATTAGAAAGGAAAATACGCGAACAAACAAATAATTAGCTAACGAATTATATTCGTTAAATAAAAACCGCCGGTAATTCGTTGTACCAGCGGTTTTTATTGTTTCATAGGCATATATTTTATATTTATAAAATATATTAATTAGTTATTAATGAATTTTTCACCTAATTCTATATCTTTTCTCAATACGTCCAGCATGCCTTCCAGTGCTTTTTGTTCAAAATCACTCAATTTGCCAATTTCCAGACGCTCTTCTACGCCATTTTTACCCAAACGAACCGGCTGAGCGAAGAAACGCGCATATTTGCCATCACCTTCAACATAGGCACATTCCACAACATTGCTTTCGCCTTGTAAGCCACAGACCAAAGAAAGACCCAGACGAGCCGCAGCTTGTCCCATAGACAGAGTTGCAGATCCACCACCAGCCTTAGCTTCAACAACCTCAGTACCTGCATTCTGAATACGTTGAGTTAAAGCTGCCAATTCTTCATCAGTAAAGCTCACACCAGGGATTTGGGACAACAGAGGCAGAATAGTCACACCAGAGTGACCACCGATAACCGGTACTTCGATTTCCTGAGGTTTTTTACCTTTCAATTCAGCAACAAAAGTATTGGAGCGGATAATATCCAGGGTTGTTACACCAAATAGGCGGTTTTTATCATATACACCCGCTTTTCTCAGCACTTCAGCCGCAATAGCTACAGTTGTGTTGACTGGGTTAGTAATAATCCCAATCAGTGCCTTCGGACACGTTTTAGCCACTTGTTCTACCAGGTTACGAACGATACCGGCGTTAACATTAAACAGATCTGAACGATCCATACCTGGTTTACGGGCAACACCAGCAGAAATCAATACAACGTCCGCTCCTTCCAACGCTGGCGTTGCATCTTCACCAGCAAAGCCCTTAATTCTCACATCCGTTGGAATATGGCTCAAATCAGCAGCCACCCCAGGTGTCACTGGAGCGATATCATATAAAGAGAGTTCTGAACCTGAAGGAAGCTGGGTTTTTAGTAGAAGAGCAAGAGCCTGACCAATACCACCGGCTGCACCGAGAACTGCAACTTTCATCCTGATACTCCTTAAATCGTTTATACTTTAAAATGCTATGAATTCATCTGGTTATAAACCATAGATTACTACGTTCTTGAAAACAATCTGTTAACAGCCAAATTGTGGACTTACGCTCTAACCGTGGGACATAAAAATCGCCATATTCTAGGCAAAATGCTTATCTGTTAATGAGATAATGGGCACTATTTTGATAATTACCTTATGATTTTATGAAATAATCTGCTAAATACCTTACACCCAACGACAATACCAAACAACATCATTTGATTAACAATATATTTACCTGATAACCAGTCCCAAAAAGCAAATTCTCATATTCATATTTTGTGACTTTCTATATAGCATAAGCCTAATTCATGCTTTCAAAATGGTTATAAAATCATTTTTATTGCATAAAAATTCATTTATATGCATAATATAATCTTCATAGCTGATTGAATATGGTGAAATATGCGTACTCCCTCTAAACAGGAAGAGTTAGTAAAAGCTTTCAAAGCATTATTGAAAGAAGAAAAATTTAGCTCTCAAGGAGAAATCGTCACTGCCTTGCTGGAAGAAGGTTTTGAGAATATTAATCAATCCAAAGTCTCCAGAATGCTGACTAAATTTGGTGCTGTTCGCACCCGTAATGCCAAAATGGAAATGGTCTACTGCCTTCCTGCTGAGCTTGGCGTCCCTACTGCCACTAGCCCGCTAAAAAATTTGGTACTGGATGTTGATCACAACCATTCAATTGTTGTAATTCGCACAAGCCCTGGTGCTGCTCAGCTTATTGCTCGTCTGTTGGATTCCCTTGGTAAAGCAGAAGGTATACTTGGCAGTATCGCGGGTGACGATACTATTTTCATCACACTTGCCAGAGGTTTCACAGCAGAACAGCTACGTGAAAAAATTCTTGAATTGTTCGAACAAGAACTTTAAATGAATCGCGCCATGCTGGCGCGATTCATTTTCCTGCCGCCACCCTTAGGGTTGATAAGTTTTTTTATTCAGTTCAGATAGGAGTTTCTCATGAATACCACTAAACCCGCCATTACTCATAACCAAAATATGATCGCCTCTCTGTGCCTTATCAACAATCATATGCACCAGCGAATCAATGTCAGCACTCCAATACGCCGGCTGAACACAGCGATCTGCAATTTCTGATACATGCCATTTAATATTAGCTGGCTGAAATAAGAACACTTCATCAGCACGCCCCAGCGCTGGCGCAATCTCATTCTTACTTACACCCATTCTCATGGTATTTGAACGCGGTTCTAACACTGTAATAATACGAGCAGTTCCACCAACCTTACTACGCAGAGCTTCCAGTGTTGCCAAAATTGCTGTCGGGTGATGCGCAAAATCATCATAAACGGTGATGCCATTCTCCTCACCACGTAGTTCAAGGCGACGACGGGCATTAATAAAATCGCGCAAAGCACGACAGGCATCGGCTGGCTGGACACCAACATGATGTGCAGCTGCAATCGCAATCAACCCATTACGCATATTATGTTCACCAACCAGTGACCAATTCACTTCTCCAACAATTTCACCACCATAAAACACCCGATAATCACTGCTGTCTGTACTTATCTTTTTTGCCTGCCAGCGACCAGTTTCACCCACCAATTCCAATTCACTCCAGCAACCCATAGATAAGACATGTTTCAGATTAATATCGTTATCTGGCACAAAAATCTTGCCACTAGCCGGAATGATCCTGACAAGATGATGAAACTGTCTCTGAATAGCAGCCAGATCGCCGAAAATGTCTCCATGATCAAATTCCAGATTATTCATGATCAGCGTACGTGGGCTGTAATGCACAAACTTAGATCGTTTATCAAAGAAAGCACTGTCATATTCATCGGCTTCTATCACGAAAAATGGGCTTTCTCCGATCTGAGCTGATGTTGCAAAATTCCCAGGAACACCACCGATCAAGAAACCCGGTTTATAGCCACAAATTTCCAGAATCCAAGCCAACATGCCGGCTGTTGTTGTTTTGCCATGCGTCCCTGCAACCGCCAAAACCCAACGCTCCGGCAAGACATAATCATGTAGCCATTGAGGGCCAGAGGTATAAGGAAGCCCGCGCTCCAGCACGGCTTCTACACAAGGATTTCCACGGCTCATAACATTACCGATGATGACCATATCTGGCACAGGATCCAATTGTGCCGGGTCATATCCCTGAATCAGGCTAATCCCATGTTTTTCTAGTAAGGTACTCATTGGTGGATAAACATTGGTATCTGAGCCGGTTACCTCATGGCCGAGAGAACGTGCCAAAATTGCCAGTCCACCCATAAAAGTACCGCAGATACCAAGAATATGAATACGCATTGATTTCCCATTCCATAGCATGAAGTTAGCCACTATTCTAACCATCAAAAGCAAGATAAGAAATGGAATAGCCTATGAATCATCCCTTTCTTTGGCTAAACTGCCCGCGTAAGAGTGCAATGGACATTCTAAAACCACTATCAAATCACATTCAGGACTTTCGTCATGAAAACATTAGGCGAATTCATCGTCGAAAAGCAGCAAGATTTTTCTCATGCCACGGGTGAACTCACCGCATTGCTTTCCGCTATTAAGCTTGGAGCAAAAATCATTCACCGTGATATCAACAAAGCCGGTTTAGTGGATATTTTAGGGGCCAGCGGGGCATCCAATATCCAAGGCGAAGTACAGATGAAACTGGACCTGTATGCTAATGAAAAACTCAAAGCAGCACTGAAAGCACGCGGTGAAGTTGCCGGTATCGCTTCCGAGGAGGAAGACGACATCGTTATTTTCGAAGGCGACCGCGCTGAAAATGCAAAATATGTTGTTTTGATGGACCCATTGGATGGTTCTTCAAATATTGATGTAAACGTTTCCGTTGGTACTATCTTCTCTATCTACCGCCGTATTACCCCAATCGGCGAGCCAGTGACTGAAAAAGATTTCCTGCAACCAGGTCATCGCCAAGTCGCCGCCGGATATGTTGTCTACGGTTCTTCAACTATGTTGGTTTATACCACTGGCTGTGGTGTACATGCCTTTACTTATGATCCTTCACTCGGCGTATTCTGCCTTTCTCATGAGAAAGTCCAGTTTCCCCCCAAAGGCAATATGTATTCCATCAACGAAGGGAATTACATCAAATTCCCTATGGGAGTGAAGAAATACATTAAATATTGCCAGGAACAGGATGAGGAGACTCAGCGTCCTTACACCACACGTTATATCGGCTCGTTGGTTGCTGATTTCCACCGCAACCTGCTGAAAGGCGGAATCTACATTTACCCAAGTACCGCCAGCCATCCATCAGGAAAATTGCGTCTGCTGTATGAATGTAACCCAATGGCATTCCTGGCCGAACAGGCCGGCGGTAAAGCCAGTGATGGCGCCAACCGCATTCTGGATATCATCCCATCCAAACTGCATCAGCGCGTACCTTTCTTTGTTGGCAGTAAATCAATGGTAGAGAAAGCCGAAAGTTTTATGGCTGAATTCCCGGATGAGTAATTTCATTTATTAATGACTACTTAAGAGGCGAAACTTCCCGCCTCTTTAACATTGCCGTCAAATAATGACTTTATTATTGCTATCCTCTTTTTCCATTGATCTACCATTTCCATAGAAAAACGAGAAAAATATCAAATATCTTATAAGATCAATGTATTACATTATGCGATCGCCATATTTTTTATATACCATTAACATGGCTACTAGCACGAGAGCAACTATCGATACTATCACAGGTATCGTAAAGTAGCTTTCAAATGCAATTGAATTGATACTGAATGTCACTATACTGAGGCTTAAGCTCATGATCATTGCACCATAAATAAGAAATGAAGATGAAATAAAATTACCACTTGGATTTTCGCCTTTAATAAATCTAACAAATGCAATATGTGCCGCACCAAACGTAATACCATGTAACATTGCTGATATAAATATGATCATGAAGTTGTCTGAAGCAATCATAGCTCCCCATCGAATAATTGATGCTACTGTAGCAACCAATAATAGGGATTGATAAGATATAGATTGATTGGAAGAAAGAGCTTTAAATATACCAATTTCTGCGATAATACCAATTATGAAGATCGCCGAAATCTTTACTGAATTGAAGCCTAATCCATGAAAATACGGAGCACCAAACACATAAAAACCAGCATGTGCGCCCTGAATTAAAAAGACAATGCTAAATACATAAAGGTGTATTGGTTGAAAATTAGTTAATGAAATATCATAGTATTGATTTTTTAACACTCTCATAGTCATCGTAACACCATATATAGATACCGGCAATACAATTAGTAGTACTAAAATTTCTTTTTGATAATAAGTAAATGAGAAACTCGCAAAAATAATAGAAATAATAAAACCAAGTGAACCAAATAAACGAATCGTTTCATACTGACCACTTTTTAAATCTGAGCCAGTCAACGTTGATTCAGTTACAGGGAGACCAATCGGTAAGAAGAACGCAACAGCAATTAAACATACTATTGAGAGGTAACTGTTTGTCGATATTAATAATAAGATGCACGTTACTACTGTACCACCCGCAAGTAATATCCCAGTTCCTTTAGTACCAAAATGTTTAATCAAGTAGGGATAGAGTGTGAGCAGACCTACAGTACGTGCTAAAAATGATATGCCACTGACTATTCCTGCTATATTTGCATCTAAACCACTTTTTTCAGCAATAACAAAGTAAAAATTGAGAAAAATGGCCCACGCAAAAAAATAGGAGAAACATAGTGTTTTTAATGTATTATTCAACATATATAATTATTACCTTAAAGCCTTGTTTATTAGTCTTACAGCAATATTGCAACCATTAGGTTCTGATATCGCCGAGTGGGCACAATTTACCAGCTCTATGGTTATCCAATCAGAATACTCTAGCTTATCGATAAAGTATTTTTCATCATTGGAGAAAAACAATGATATAGGTTTAATTGGTTTTACATTCAAATAATCACGAATACGTGAACCAAAAATGCAAATAGAATTCTGAATCGGAAAATGCCTATCACCTGATATTCTCCATCCCACTGTAGCACCAATACTGAATCCAACTAGTATCACCGAAGAATCGACATATTCAAGAGCACGTCTTACTTTTTGTGTGTATTTTTCTATTGATGATACACTGTGAAAATATTCATACACTGCATCTTTATCATTTGGGATTTCGCTTTCTCTTTCGTAAGGCGAAATAAATGACACATCACCATCTAAACGTTTTGCAATTAATTCAACATGCTCTGAGATTCCGTAAATATCCGTTAAAAATACAAATTTCATATAATATCCTATTGCCCCAACAATAATACAACTGATGGGGCATAATTATTATTTTACCTTAATACTCATTGACTTAATACCATGGAAGGTTGGATTATGTGACCAATCAGGGCTTTGAATATTGTAGTTAGATTGAATATCTTTAAAGGCACCAAACAACCCTTCTAATATCACATTGAGCTCCATTTGTACAAACGCAGCACCAATACACGCATGATACCCACCACCAAACGCAACATGATTTAACTTTTCTTCTCTTTGAATATTAAACATGTCAGGATATTGGAAAGCTCGCGGATCGCGGTTTGCGGCCCCTAAAAACAGATAAACCGAGTCGTATTTTTTTATAGTTTCTCCGTGCAGTACGATATCCTTGGCTGCATGACGAGTGACATATTGAATTGGCCCCTCAAAACGCATTGATTCCATGAGTGCATTATCAAGTAGTGAGCTATCTTGTTTAAGTGCTTCCATCTGTTCAGGATGAGTAATCAGGCAATGCAACATATTTGTTAGCATAAATTGCGGAATTTTATGTCCACCGAAAATCAGATGAACAGTTTGAGCCGCTATTTCTGCATCACCTAACATCGCTCCGTCTTCAAATTTCTCAGAATTAGCCAAGCGACTGATGAGATCATTTCGAGGTATATTGCGACGAGATTTAATGGTTTCAAACAGAAAATCAAACATCTCTCTCATGCTCTTTTTAGTAATATCTGAAACTCCTTTGTCTGGTACGCTTGATACCACAAAATTTTGCATAAAATCAGCAATATCATCCGACCATTTGATGAACTTTCCTACCTCGCTTTCATCTAGACCTAACATTTTGCACAAAATCATCGCAGGTAATGGGTGTGCAATTTCCTCTACAAAGTCAATTTCTGTGCAACCACTATCTGTAATTTTTTGGATCAATGTATGTGTAATCTTAGCAATTTCAGGCTTGATAATTTCAAGCTCTTTTCTCATAAATGCTTGGTTCATGAACTTTCTAAGGCGTGTATGAACTGGTCTATCGTTGTAAATCATCCAAGTTGAAATGATGTCGATAATTTCTTTAAAGTGTTCACTTTCACCTTCTTTGAGGTTATCTAATTTTTCCTGAATAAGATGGCTAGTAATCAAATCGTTTGAACGTAATAAGCTTGATACATCCTCGTATCGAGTGATAAACCATGAATTCATTTCCTTAGAAAAATATGCCGGAGCCTCATTTCTCAAACGCTCATATACTGAGTATCTGTCGTTAAGGTATGTATCTCCATACACGCTGAACTGCTCCATTTATTACTCTCCCTTTTAGTAGTATGTTAGTGTTTGTTGCTCAGTTAACGATGAAATCAAATCAACGATATTCCGGGCCAATACACTTTCTTGCCGTCTCTGCATCAATGATTCAAATAAACAAGAGAGTATTTGCCTTGAATACTCATCTTCTTTCATTGCGTATTCGTGTTCGATTAAGAATTGCTTGCTAATTACTGCTGCACAGCGAGTGAAATCTTGGAAGGTACTGAGGTTAATATGACCTTTAGAGTTGAAGAAAAATTGGGTAAGTATTGTGGAGGCTATCTGAGTGGTACTCTGATTTATCATTTCGATGATGACTTTGCACACATCCAAATAGTCTGTCTTTCTATATGACTCCAAAAGGCTCATACTCCCTCTCTCAGTAACCATATCTTTTATGTCACTGATAGTGTACGAAATCTCATCGGCGTAATTCACGACAGCTTTTAGTTCCTCCAGATCATAATTCCTTGATAACGTCAGAAGAAAATTTTCTGATTCGTAAATTCCTTTGATTAATGGGGCATTTTGAGAACATGTGCATATTGGGATTACATGATTGTATTTAATACAAAGCGAGGAAATTAGATTTGGGAGTTCAAGATGTTGATAGGCGATTCTGACACTTTGTGCATTACTTTCAAATCCCCCATATTCAGCCATTAGCTCATTCAATACCCGCTCGCCTGAATGTCCAAAAGGAGGATGGCCAATATCATGAAGCATTCCAGCAATACGGCAAAGACCAAGCTCAAATTCATTCAGTCCACTACCAAACAGGCGAATACAACTAATTACATCATTGGTATGTTTCATCCGTGTATAGTGTGCTGCACTTCTGAAATGGTACGGGATAAACTGGGTTTTTCCTCTCAGCGAGCTATAATACCAACTCTTTGAAATACGCTCTTCAATTTCTAATAATTTCTCAATATTTTTTTCTCGAACAGCCTTATCCAGCACCAGCATCCATGTACCCTAAAATGAATCATCCTAAAAATCATCACCTATGTTAACAAATGAGAATCACAATGTAAAATCGGCGTGAATATAATGTGCATTTATAGATATTTAATTGTGATTAATCCTAACCACATAGTGTCATCATGAGATTTCCAGCCAAAGTGCAAGGCAACGGATCTGAACTGCGGCAAAAAATGAGGCACTATTTTTCGCATATCGGGTCGTTATACCACGCCAGTGTTTAAGGTAAAGGAAGGCACTTTCAACCATGATGTCGGAAATGATAGAGCTCACGATCATATTCCCGCTCTATGTTACGATTTTTTCGACAAGAAATTTGTATCTTAATCCCATGTCACCAGCTTGCGAACAATCAGCTGTAGTACCCCACTTGTAACAAGAACTCTGAGCGGCATACCATGCACATCCACGGCCAAATGTGTCTTAGTGTTGAGTCCCCTTTTGTACGTCCCATATCCTGATTACCTCCTTTAGCGCCTGCCGCATGAAGGTGAACTTTGATATGGCTGGCATCAATCACATAATATTTTCTAGAGCGGATAATTCCCCGCTTACTCCGCCCTTGATATTTAGTGCTCACCTTATTTTCAAATTAATAAACAAAGATAAGGTCGTTATGACAAGACAAGAATATATTCCCGAGTTTAAACGTAGAACCGTTGCCTTACTGCTAGAAAGCGGAAAAATCTGTTGTCCTGATGGCTCAAGAACTGGAAATTCGCCACCTTAACTGCTCCAGTACTAAAGCAACTTTAAGCCAGAAAAATGGAGAGTACTTTAAACATGTTTTGTCTATAATAGCTCCCACTCCATTTTAGTTTGAAACAAAGGAAACGTTCATGAGCCTGAACTCAGTACCAGCAGGGAAAGACCTGCCAGAAGACATCTACGTCATTATCGAAATCCCTGCGAACGCAGATCCAATCAAATATGAAGTTGATAAAGAATCCGGCGCACTGTTTGTAGACCGTTTTATGTCTAGTGCGATGTTCTATCCATGCAACTATGGTTACATCAACAATACCCTATCTCTGGATGGTGACCCAGTTGATGTTCTGGTTCCAACGCCATACCCATTGCAACCCGGTGCTGTGATCCGTTGCCGTCCGGTTGGCGTTCTGAAAATGACTGATGAATCAGGTGAAGACGCAAAACTGGTTGCGGTTCCACACACTAAACTAACCAAAGAATATGATCACATTAAGGATGTAGACGATCTGCCAGAATTGCTGCGTGCTCAGATCACTCACTTCTTTGAGCATTACAAAGATCTGGAAAAAGGTAAGTGGGTTAAAGTTGATGGTTGGGATAATGCCAAAGCGGCTAAAGCAGAAATTATCTCTTCTTTTGAACGTGCAGCTAAGAAATAATCCCTCTTTATACGCATAATTAAAAACCTCTGCGGAACATCACCGACAGAGGTTTTTTAATGTCATAATCCCTTTTTATCATGATAAAAAGGGATTTTTATTTACTCTTCTGCGTGGCGCTTTAACCAGTCACCGCTTTTTATCCGCCGTAAACCGGTTACCGGAAACTGATAAAGATATATCCATGCACTACCATATGGTGTCTGAATCAACTCCCTTACATACTCCCGAGAATTATCTTTCAAATCGTCTAATTCTGTCAGGATAGTTGAGTTGATGCGATATACCTCACATTCAATATTCCCGTCACCACGGATTACCGCAGGATAATACCCAAGGTCATACAGCTCATAACCTTCCAGCTTATGATCCCCTAACCATTGAGCATCGGTCATCCAGTGATGATTGCCCTGTTTGCGCCGTAAGCTGCCATAAACAATAATTCGCATTTTTAAAACTCAAACTGATAGAGCAAATCCAATGTCTGATCAATACCAGACACTGCTTCCAGATACAATCTAGGCATTAACCTATAGCGTAAGGTTAATGTTGCCAGTGAATCAAATATACCAACACCATACTTAACTTGCAGATCTTTTGTGATCTTTCCGCTAACAACTACCTGTGATTTATCACCAACTCCTTGAGTATCCAGAGCTAAATCGGAAACACCAAATATTTCACCGATTTTACCTACCAACTGACCACTCTGCGCAACCCCCAACCCTATCAACATTGCTGTCATCTGGGAGTTGTCCGAGTCACTGCTCTCTAACCCTTCACCACGTAACAGGTAAGAAAGCGCTTCCTGTTGTGATTTGACAGGTTCTGAGAAAATTTCCACTTTTGGCTGATCCGCCAAACCGGTAACTCTCACCCCAGCAATAACACGGCCATCCGTTGATTCTGGGTTGCGGATAGCATCAATATTAAGCAATGGCTGCTCCGGTGGACCAGAGAACATAATCATCCCCTTACGGACAATCAGATCCTGTCCATAGGCATGAAAACGGCCATCAATAATATCAACCTGGCCATTCAAACCCAGGCCCTGTTCGCCCTGAACGGCTTTCAGAACCCCCCTAAGTTTCGCTTTAAGACCAAATGCACTGAGTCGAACATCATCGCCTATATGAATCATCAAGTTACTTTGAATCGGGATTGACGCTTTTTTCACTTCTAACGGCTGAAGATTCTCACCCAACATAATCTCATCCGATGATGCCTCAACAGCCGATTCGGGTAGTTCTTTAACTGTAATACGCGCCCAGGGAATATCAACATTACCATCCAATTTCAGCAACTGAGGAGAAGCCTCAAACACCAGAGCAGGGCTGACATCAATTTTCACCATTGGTGGAAAAGTTACCCTCAACTTATCACCGTTAGCGGTAATTCTTGCATGCCACGCATCCAAATTACGCCAATCAGCATCACCATTCAGGTTAAGTTGCCCCTTCGGGGTTTCGATAACCCCCTCAAGATCGGAACGTATTCCATCAAAATTTACACCAAGTTGCCCTTGAGTAATATCAAATGGAATCCAATGACCCGAAGCTTGCAGTGCACTCAGGCCCAACCGACCAAACAGTAATGGATTTTTGGCATTTCCGCCCAGACGCAAGTTAGCGTTCAAATGGCCTTCTGCCTTATCACCTTTTCCAAGAATCGGTTCGATCAATGCCAGTGAAATATCCTGAATACCGACATTGCCCGATAGTTTGCGACGCCCTTCAAGATCAGCAATCTGTACCGCACCGTTAAACTGACCATTTCCCATAATTTTAAACAACCAATTCAGCTCTGCGGCCCCATTCTTCAAGCCTGCATTGAGTGTCAGGGTTTGAAAATCTACAGGTAATGCGATGCCATCAACCATTTGCTTAACCTGCACCGCATCACCATGCAGATTAACGTTGGCCTGAGGCAATCCACCTCCGGCACTCCATTTAACATCAGCATTACCACTGAATACACCTTTCAAATGTGTTTCAGACCCCAGTAGTGGTTGAATCATAGCAAGATCAAAACGATCAAGAATAACAGATGCGTTGCCGCTGGCGCCCGCTTCAATGGGTTTCGGTATGCAGAGCTGCGCATGTGGATTCAACCAACAATGCGTACCCACAGTAACTTTCTGCTGCTGATTGAGGTAATCAATAGTCATCGCTTTGGTTAAACGCCATTCGCCAACCGGGGTATCAAAACGGGTATTATTAATACTGCCTTTCCATCGTTGTTGTTTGCGATCAAAACTACCATTAAGCGCAAGTTGACCGGCAACCGGCTTACCATCGATCTTCAATTGCAAATTATGCTGCTTTTCATTGCCTTTTGCATTCAACGTTAAATTACGAATAACTAAATCAGCCTGCTTCAACTGACTGACTTTGATAGCAAAATCCCCCTGGATCTGCGCAGCAGAACGTATATCTCCCTTCACATTAACACTATCAATACGCAAATCCTGCCATTTCAACCCATTAGCATTCAGATCAGCCAGAATTTGAGGCGCTTGCATATTACCACGCAGTTTCAACGTCCCATTAACGACACCGCCAAGCCTCGGTAATAAGCCATCCAACCTCGGTGCTCTGATATCGCCGTCAAGTTGCCACTGTTTGAACAACTGTCCCTGGAGGTTGATTTTATTACGCCCCAAAGCCAGTTCAAATTGAGGAATACTCCACTGACCAGCCGCATTACCCGAAATCTTACCCCTGGCTTTTATCAAGTTCTGTTTTACATTACCATCAAGCGTTATTTCCGGGATTCGGAGCTGCCAGCTACCACCGTGCAAACTGCCACGGGTCACTATTTTCCCTTCTATTTCGGCAGGCCATTCCGGCCACTGTTTAGCGGTATTGATTCCAGAGAGTGTCAACACCGCATTCCAACTTACTGCCTTACTCCAATCTGCCACACCGACCAGTTCAGTCCTTCCCTGCAAAGCAGACAGGCGCAAGCGGGTCAATTTAAAGCGTTCTTCATTACCTTTAGCATCCAACACCAATAATGCCGGTGGGATTTCATTACCTTTAATGCCCGAACGCAATGACAAATCATAACCACTCGCTTTACCATTCAGGCGCATTTTCACATTATCAAGCTGATATTCAGGCTCCCCCGTCAAAGGCCAGCTCAGTTGCTGGCTTTCAAGCGTTATACGCACTGGCAAACCTGTCTTAGCCAATTCCGCCTGAGCATCAATTTTAGCGCTGACAGGGCCAGACAAATTCAACATTAAGCTAAGTTGCTCCAGCAAGGCCCCATTAAGCTTTAAATCAACCTTTTGCCCCTGAATCTCTTGCCGATTCAACTCACCTTTTATTACCAGCTTTACCGGCCATTGCTGTGCCAACGTCGCGGAACCATGAACGGCTAAAGAGCCTTCCGGCACCTTTATATTCAATTTATTAAGCTGAATCTGCCGCCCCTGATTACTAATTTGCAGTAATAAATCATTGACTGTGATATTGGTATCACCGGTCAGCTGTAATTGCTTACCACTGATCCCTTCAACAGTAATATCCAATGGAATAGGCACTTCCGGTAACGTTGCCAATAGCGGCTGAGAGAACAATGTCTTCAGGATTTCTCCCAACGACTTTTCCGGTTCAACTTCCCGCTTTGCTTTCGCTGTTTTCAATTGCTCAGGAGTTGTTTTTGGCAATCCCACCAGCAATCCAGTGATTTTTGTTGGCTTAAGAATTAATGCCTTTTGCTGCCACTCAGCTGCGGTCCTGAATTCATCAAGGGCAAATACCTTATCATCTACGGTGACTGCGGCATTTTTAATGGATAGCAAATTAAGTGAAATCGGATACGGCGTTTTCAGTTCAGTCAGAGGCTCTGATTCTGGCGACGGCTCTCCCGCAGGTGGCAATTGTTTAGTGTTAATCGCGACTTTTACGCCTTCTGTCGTCAATGCATTAATACATAACTGACTATTTTTCAGACAGGAAAGACGCAGCGAAAGGTGGAGTTGATTCACATTAACATCCACACCGGGCATCTGATACCTGATACCTTTCAAGGTCAAATCACGCCAGCCACCACTAACATCGGCAATATCCAGCCCCGGTACCCAACGGACGGCACTGTTAATCATAGTATGCAGGCCAGATTGCGTTCCTACCAATCCGGCAACAGTAATAACCAACAGCGTAATAATCAGCAAAAAAGCAATACTGACCTTCTTAATCCATTTCATAATTCAGATCCTAACCCGATGTAAAACTGGATGTTACGAGATTCTGAATCCCCTATTGGCCTGGCAAGGTCAAACTTAATGGGCCCGACTGGAGAAGCCCAACGCACACCAACACCTGCGCCGGTTTTAAAATTGCTCCTTCTAACATCATTGACTGCTTCACCGGTATCAACAAAAACAGCACTCCACCAATCACCGGTTACGTTATATTGATACTCAAGCGAACCCACGACCAGCATGGATGCCCCAGTCAATTTTCCGTCATTGTCTTTAGGGGAAATCTTCTGATACCTGTAACCACGGATACTACGATCACCACCGGCAAAGAAACGTAAATCAGGAGGGACTTTCTGGAACCTATTAGTTTCTATCCAACCTAAATTACCCCGGGCAACAAAACGATGGTTATCCCAGTAAGTTCTGATCCAAACGTTTTGCGCCTGTAATACCAGAAAATCCACATCAGAACCCCAAAAGGTATCAGAAATATCAATGGAATAACGCTGGCTATCGCCCCAATAAGGCATCGTACCTCCACGTTGACGGATCCGACTCACGTTCACTCCCGGATACAACAACATAGCCGTATTCGTGATATTAGCTTGAGTAAAGTGACTGAGGCTCCAGCGCATATTGATCCCATACTGCCAACCAGTTGAAAGATCCCAGTTACGAGAAAGGTTCACCGTCGCAGTATCTGATACGGTATCGTTGACATCCTTACGTTTATAACCCGTCTGCAACGCATAATATTGCTCCAGCGGGTTCGTTTTCAGCGGCATTTTATAGGTAGCATCAATCACCTGTTCAGGTGCAGAAAGGTTGATACTCGTATCAAGGCTATGTCCACGAGAATTTAGCCACGGTTTTGTCCACTTAGCTTTTACCCGTGGCCCAACATCTGTTCCATAACCCCCACCCAGTTCAACATAGTTTTTAGAACGTGGTGTTAATACCGCATCAAGAGGGAGAGTCTTATTACCACTTTTTCTGGCAGCATTAAAATCAGGTGTCACCAATGCTGAATTAAACCAGCCAGTTTCTGCCAGCCGCCGGTTCAATTCTGCCAATTGTTCCGAGGTATAAAAATCCCCTTCTTTGAACGGCACCAAGTGACTCAGATAATCTTCACGAATTTGTGAACCACGATAATGTATCTGACCAAAGTGATAACGTTCACCACTGTTAAAATTAAAATCCCAGAATGCCTCATGCCGCTCTTTGGCAACACCTAATTGGCTCTTTTTCATTATCGCGTCAAAATAACCTTTTCTAATAGCAAGCCCGGTCAAAGAACCTTTAAAGCTTTCATATTCACCATGATTAAGAATTGCCCCTTTCTTCGGACTTTTGCTTTTAACAAGTTTGGCATAATCTCCATCTGTCTTAGCCCCACCTTCCAAAACAACATTAACGTTGGCAACTCGTACAGGTTCACCTGCGGTGACTTTTGCTGTTAATACCGGGCGAGCGGGGGGGTTATTTTCCTGATAAGTAAATTCAATAATAGGTTCATAATAACCAAGGGGACGCAGACCTTCACGAATCGCTTTATCTACACGAGAACGGAAGCGACCATCTGCCGCAACTTCGTCAGTACTGATGGTAGAAAGATGAACCCGGGCATTTTTTTCTAAACTGCCGGTTAATCCTTCTATTTTCAGGCGAAGACTAGCACTATGAGCGATGGGAGTTGCGATAGACATACAAAGAAAACATAAAACGGGGTATCTCGACACGCGAACTCCTAACCTGATCGGAATAATTTGACTATAATAAAATTTAACTTGAGTAAAGTTTATAATATATACAATCTATCAATATCTGAAAACCTAATAATTACAGGAGGGAATTGTGCCAACTTCAGCTAATAAAATCCTATCTACCGATTCTAAAAGTATCTTACTTGGCAGAGCTGAACCACTTAAAGTTTCACCTAACCATACTGTCACCGATCATGCAATAGAGCCTGTTCCAGCGAATATGGAAGTTGCCTATTTTGGTATGGGATGTTTCTGGGGCGTAGAACGGCTGTTCTGGCAACAACCTGATATTTACACGACCTCTGTGGGTTATAGCGGTGGTACAACACCCAATCCAACTTATGAAGAAGTCTGTAGCGGTTTGACCGGCCACGCTGAGGTTGTCAGAATCGTTTATGATCCGGCAAAAAATAGTTACGAAAACCTGTTAAAACTTTTCTGGGAAAACCACGACCCGGCTCAAGGAATGCGTCAGGGAGGGGATATTGGCACTCAGTATCGCTCCACGATTTATACGGTGTCACTTCAGCAACATGAACTGGCATTAGCCAGCCGTGAGCGCTTCCAAAAAGCCATGCAGCAACAAGGGGATAACCGACCTGTTACCACCGAGATCACAGAAGCTGGGCCATTCTATTTTGCTGAAGACTATCACCAGCAATATCTGTTTAAAAATCCTGAGGGGTATTGCGGGTTAGGCGGTATTGGCATTTGCCTGCCACAAGTGGGCAAAAACTAGCCGATTAACCTAAACTGATGTTATAATTATCACACTAATCAATAGTTTTCTAAGTATTTATCGCAACTTTTTATTTTATATGATTTTTATTGTTTCCTCCGGTGTTTTTTCAACGAAAACCTACCCTATCACCGGAGGTAAAACATGGATACCTTATGCTAAATAGTCTATCAGTCGTGCTTCTACTGTGCGCAATAAGCGCCTTTTTTTCGTTATCTGAAATCTCTCTTGCCGCCTCAAGGCGAATCAAATTAAAACTGATGGCAGATGAAGGTAATATTAACGCAGCTCATGTCCTCAAATTACAAGAATCTCCGGGAATGTTTTTTACCGTTGTACAAATCGGCCTAAACGCTGTAGCAATTTTGGCAGGTGTTGTCGGTGAATCGGCATTCTCTCCTTCACTGAAAACTTTTTTCATTCAATTTATGCGTCCTGAATGGGCAGAACAACTCGGCTTTATCTGTTCATTCATCATTGTGACCAGTACATTTATTTTACTTGCTGACCTGACACCAAAGCGTATCGGAATGATCAAACCAGAAGCTGTCGCGGTGAAAATCGTTAATCCAATGCGTTTCTGTCTGGCCATTTTCCGTCCATTAGTTTGGTTGTTTAATGGACTGGCTGATCTTATCTTCAAGATCTTTAAAATTCCGATGGCACGTAATGAAGACATCACATCTGATGATATTTTCGCGGTTGTGGAAGCAGGCGCTGTTGCTGGTATCCTGCGTAAACAAGAACATGAACTGATTGAAAACGTATTCGAACTCGAATCCCGCACCGTTCCTTCTGCCATGACCTCACGGGAAAGCGTCGTCTACTTTGATAAGAATGAAAGCGAAGAAAGTATCAAACAACAGGTTTCCACCCAACCACATTCCAAGTATCTGATATGTGACGGAGATATTGATCATGTTATCGGTTATGTGGATTCCAAAGATCTGCTTAACCAAGTCCTGAGTGGTCAGAGCCTGAGCTTCAATAAAGGTATCCAGATCCGCAATGCGCTGATCATTCCAGATACCTTAACGCTTTCAGATGCCTTAGAAAGCTTTAAAGCTGCCGGTGAAGATTTCGCTATTATCCTAAATGAATACGCGCTGGTAATGGGTGTGATTACCCTCAATGATGTCATGACTACCCTGATGGGTGATTTAGTTGGTCAGGGGCAAGAAGAGCAGATCGTCGTCCGGGACGAAAATTCATGGCTGGTTGAAGGTGGAACACCGATTGATGATGTACAACGAGTACTGGATATTGATGATTTCCCTGATTCCAGTAATTACGAAACCATTGCAGGCTTTATGATGTTCCGGTTGCGAAAAATTCCAAAACGTACTGATTCGGTCAAATTTGCTGGTTATAAGTTTGAAGTTGTTGATATTGATAACTACAAAATCGATCAGCTATTAGTCACAAAAATCACTGACACCCCCACCACGGCTCCCGCTCACAACCCAACTATTAGTGATGAATAAATAAAAACGGCCTATTCTTGTGAAGTGAGGCCGTTTAATATTCTCGTGTTAAGCGCCACTTATTGTTATTGTGGCGCAAGTTATTCAGTATGCTGCTCGCGGCTATTCTCGTTATCTATCCTATTTCAGCCTGCAAACGTAGCACCTGCTGATTAACTTCACTCATCACACTAAAATGGCGTTTGTCTCTCACCTTCGGCGGTAAAATTTTACCGCAGTCAAATTCAAAAGCCCCCATATCTTTAATGTATAAGCGTCCACGGAATAAAGTCTTAACGTAGAGAGCAATTTTCAGTGGGTTATATCGGTGAAAAATTTTCATCTCTGCTTTTTTCCTCCTATGCTTCTTACGGTTACATTTGGTGAACCAACCTCATACACCACACCGTTATGTAGAATAGTAGACTGAATTTATCGGATTTTGTTCCCCCTATTTTTAGTTTTATGCATTGAATTTACATAAAATGACAGATATTTAGATATGTATAATTATGTAAATTTATCCCTTACTTAATGTTAAAAAATTGATCTTCTTTAAAGAGATAAATCAACTGATAACCGCTATGCTAAAAACCCGTGCATCGTCACATTCACTTATAAAGGAAAAATTATGATCAAGAATTTTATGTTATATGCTGCGTTACTTTGTTCTCCTGTTCTGGCATTCGCTCACAACATTAACCTGGAACAAAGTGTTCCTACGGTCAGTGTTTCTGATAAAGGTGAGTTGTTACTCAACAATAATAAGTTTAGCTATCAAAATTGGGATAGTGGAAAACTGATCGGAAAAGTGAGAGTCATACAACATATTGCAGGTCGTAGTGCAGCGAAAGAGCTGAATGCCCCGCTGATAGAAGAAATAAAACGTGCTGATTTTTCAAAAGAAAAATACCAAACAACCACCATCATCAATGTTAATGATGCCATATTTGGTACCGGGCCATTCGTCCGCAGCAGTATTGAAGACAGTAAAAAAGAGTTTCCTTGGTCCCAGTTTATCGCTGACAGCAATGGTGTAGTCAAAAAAACCTGGCAGTTGGAACCCAAAAATTCTGCCATTATTGTCCTGGATAAAAACGGCGTCGCGAAGTTTGCCAAAGAAGGTAAGTTAAACAGCAACGAAATCAAACAAGTAATTGAATTGGTTCGTAAAGAATTACAGTAAAAACATCAGTGGTGATAACGACTTGCGGATATGGTTCGGTTTGCCCTTATCACCACAACCCTACTGAAAAGCAACTTATTTAACGTCAGATTTGCTTAGGAGCAGCAATTTTCAGAATCACGTACACAGTGTTTACATTCCAACATGTTAGGAAACAGCGACAAGTCTCGTAATCACACCTACTTAACATCACGCTAACATGAAAGAAAAACCTTCATGAACAATTGTAATGATTACCATTCTCACATTAAGATGATACCGTGATTATTAACTTTTGATATTATAAAGCTATGTCTGACTACATTGTTGTTTCCGCTGAGCTGACGCTTGAATCGTTTTACGGCACGCATCACGGCTGGCTGAAAAACTGGCTCACGCGCAAACTGCAATCGTCCTTTGACGCCGACGACGTAGCGCAGGATACCTTCCTCCGCGTGATAACCAGTGACTCGCTACAGACAATTCGCGACCCAAAATCCTTCCTCTGCACTATCGCCAAAAGGGTGATGATTGATCTGTTTCGCCACAACGCTCTGGAAAAAGCCTATCTGGAACTGCTTGCGCAACAGCCCGAGGCGCTTATACCTTCGCCAGAAATTCGTCAGTGTCAGCTTGAGACGCTCCAACAAATCGACCAGATGATCGATGGCCTGAGCAGCAAAATGCGCCAAACTTTTTTACTGTCTCAGCTTGAAAACCTGACCTACAGCGACATCGCTTCACGTCTTAACGTGTCTGTCAGTTCCGTGAAAAAATATATGGCTAAAGCCACCGAACATTGCTTGCTGTTTCGCCTGGAACATGGACTCTGATATGAATACTACGTTGACCAATTCTCGTCTCCAGGCCCTAAAATCAGCATCACACTGGTATGCAGTACTAAGCAGCGATCAAACAAGCCCATTGCAAACCGAAAAATGGCAGCGTTGGTACGAACAGCATCAGGATAATCAGTGGGCGTGGCAACAAGTGGAAAATCTGCGTAACCAGATGCTTGTGGTGCCAGGCAATATGGCAAGCCGCACACTTCAGGAAACGCACCTGTCACGCCGCAGAATGATGAAAAGCGTGCTGTTGCTATTAGGGGTCGGCGGTATCTGGCAACTGTGGTATTCAGAAGCGGGAGAGGGTCTGCGAGCAGATTACCGTACTGCTAAAGGGGACATTCAGCATCATCAACTGAGCGATGGCACACTGCTTACACTCAATACTGACAGCGCAGTAGATGTCCATTTTGACCCTCAGCAACGTCTGGTGCATCTCTGGTATGGCGAAATTGCCATCACCACCGGGCACGATGCTGGAACAAGGTTATTGCGCGTACAAACCCGCCAGGCACAACTGACCGCATTGGGTACTAAATTTACAGTTCGTCAGGAAGGCAACACCACGCTAGTTAGCGTGCAGCAGCATGCCGTAGAGGTGATACTGACCGGTGCTGACCGCAAATATATTGTGCGTCAGGGTGAAAGTTTAAGATTCAGCGCTACCGATTTTAGCGAACTGACAACAGCAATCGCCGAAAACAACGCCTGGACGCAGGGTATATTAAGCTTTAGCAACAAACCACTGAGTGAAGTGATAGCGACCCTCGCCCGCTATCGCAACGGCGTATTACGCTGCGACCCAACTATCGCCTCACTACGGTTAAGCGGCACTTTCCCGATAAAAAATACCGATACAGTATTAACCGTTATAGAAAAAACACTTCCCGTTAAGATTCAATACATTACCCGTTACTGGGTGAATGTTCTGCCCGCATAAAAATTATTAACGTAAAAATAATCATTTTCGATTGTCCCTTTTTACCTCTTCATTCGACTTATAAGTGAATACAGCAACAAAATGATTATGGAGACGTTATGATGCCTTTACGTGCACGGCCACTGCGCGCGCTTCACAAAACAACATCGCTGGCAATAGCGATTCGTTTAAGCCTGTTACCAGTGGCTTGCCTAACCTCAGGGATAGCGTATGCTTCGGTGGCGCCAGCTAGCGCACATTATGACATTAATGCAGGCGAACTGGATAAAGTTATCAACCAATATTCCACCCGCGCGGGTATTACCCTTTTGGTAGATGCCAGCTTAACGCGCGGCAAACAGAGTAGCGGCCTACACGGCGATTATTCCATCACCGATGGACTGAACACCTTACTGGCCGGTACTGATTTACAGGCGAAAACGTTGGGTGATAACACGTTCACGCTCGAACCCGCTTCTGTCACGCAGAAAGACTCGATGACCGTGATAGGCGACTGGCTAGGCGATGCTCGTGAAACTGACGTGTTTGAACATGCAGGCGCACGCGATGTCATCCGCCGTGAAGATTTTGCCAAAACAGGCGCAACAACAATGCGTGAAGTACTAAACCGCATTCCTGGCGTCAGTGCACCGGAAAACAACGGTACCGGCAGCCACGACCTGGCGATGAACTTTGGCATTCGTGGCCTGAACCCCCGCCTTGCCAGCCGCTCTACGGTTTTGATGGATGGCATTCCGGTCCCCTTCGCACCTTACGGCCAGCCACAACTATCGTTGGCGCCAATATCTCTCGGCAACATGGACGCAGTCGACGCAGTACGCGGCGGCGGCGCTGTGCGCTACGGACCACAAAGCGTAGGTGGTGTAGTGAATTTCGTAACTCGCGCTATCCCACAGGATTTTGGTATTGAGGCAAGCGTGGAAGGCCAGATTAGCCCCACATCTTCACAAAATAATCCAAAAGAAACCCATAACCTGATGATTGGCGGTACGGCAGATAACGGTTTCGGCACGGCGCTTCTCTACTCCGGTACACGTGGCAGCGACTGGCGCGAACACAGCGCCACGCACATTGACGACGTGATGCTCAAAAGCCGCTATGCACCCAATGAAGTGCACACCTTCAACAGCCTGCTGCAATATTATGATGGCAGCGCGGATATGCCCGGAGGTCTTTCACGCGCCGATTACGATGCCAATCGCTGGCAATCCACTCGCCCATATGATCGCTTCTGGGGCCGCCGTCAGCTCGCGAGCCTCAGCTATCAGTATCAGCCCGACCAGCAGCACAAATTCAATATTCAGAGCTTATATACCCATACCTTGCGCAGCGGTTATCTCAAACAGGGCAAACGCATTACCCTTTCCCCACGGGAATACTGGGTGCGCAGCATCGAACCGCGCTATAGCCAGCTCTTCAATTTAGGGCCTTCAGCCCATGAAGTAGGGATTGGCTACCGTTACGTAAATGAAGCCAGTCACGAAATGCGTTACTACACCGCCGCCAGCAGCGGCGAATTACCCAGCACGTCGAGCCCTTATGACCGTAATACCCGCTCTGGCACCGAGGCTCATGCTTGGTACATTGACGACCGCATTGATATAGGCAACTGGACCATCACGCCAGGGATACGATTCGAACATATTAAATCCATCCAAAACAACAACCTGAAAGGCACCCGCCAAGAAGTAAGCTACAATGCACCGCTGCCTGCACTCAACGTTCTTTATCACGTTACTGACAGCTGGAATCTTTATGCCAATACGGAAAGCTCATTCGGTACCGTACAGTACAGCCAGATTGGTAAGGCGGTGCGGAGCGGCAATGTAGAACCGGAAAAAGCGCGAACCTGGGAAGTCGGAACCCGCTACGACGACGGCGCTCTGACTGCGGAAATGGGGCTGTTCCTGATTAACTTCAACAATCAGTACGACTCCAACCAGACCAACGATACTGTTACGGCACGTGGAAAAACCCGACACACTGGGCTGGAAACTCAGGCACGTTACAATCTTTCCGAGCTTACGCCTAAACTGGAGAACGTTTCAGTTTACGCCAACTACACGTATGTGAACGCAGAAATTCGTGAAAAAGGCGATACCTACGGGAATCAAGTGCCATTCTCACCGAAACATAAAGGTACATTTGGTATAGATTACAAACCTAGCAACTGGACTTTCAACCTCAACAGCGAATTCCAGTCTGGTCAGTTTGCTGATAACGCTAACACCGTACAGGAAAGTGCCGATGGCAGCACCGGCCGCATTCCGGGCTTTATGCTGTGGGATGCACGTATGGCGTATGACTTCGGCCCACAAATGGCTAATCTCACTCTAGCCTTTGGGGTAAAAAACATTTTCGGCCGCGAGTATTACACCCGTTCCTATGATGATAACAATAAAGGCATCTACGCCGGGCAGCCGCGCATATTCTATATGCAAGGCTCACTGAAGTTCTGATGCTACGTTAACCCTTTCGCCGGGCCATTGCCCGGCTTTGCTATTTCTGGAGTTCAGTTATGTCTGCACTGATTCGCGTTATGTTTATCGCTTTGCTCTTCTCCACCAACCTGACCCGTGCCCTTGCAGTCACGGTGCAGGATGAGCAAGGTAGTTTTACCCTCATTTACTAAAAAATTGTTACTCTAAATCCCGGATTCAGGAATGATTCACGAGGCGTATAATCCAGAGTCTGGCCTTTCCAGTTTGTTACATGAGCACCGGCCGCAATTGCCACAGCATGGCCTGCTGCGGTATCCCAGATATTAGTTGGTCCAAAACGGGGATAAAGTTGCGCCTTTCCTTCGGCCACCAGGCAGAACTTTAATGAAGAACCCACAGAAACCGTCTGATGTTCACCTAACTGATTGAGATAATCCTCCAATTCTGTATCCATATGAGAGCGGCTGACTACCACCATTGGGGGATTAGCATCACGAATTTTAATCGGCAAACATTGACCACCACAGGTTTTTTTCCATGCCTGTCGTCCTTGCCCAAAATAAAGCGTATCCTGCGCAGGAGCGTACACCACCCCCATCACAGGAATTCCCCCATCAATCAGAGCGATATTAACCGTAAATTCACCGTTACGATTAATAAACTCCTTAGTTCCATCTAAAGGATCAACTAACCAATAGCGCTTCCAATCACGCCTCTCCTCCCAAGCTGGGGGCTCTTCTTCCGACAATAATGGGATTTCCGGTGCGATACGGGATAATCCGGCTTTAATGATCTTATGAGCCGCAATATCAGCAATAGTAATCGGTGAATCATCCTGTTTATGATCAACTTTCAGGGGATGCTCATCCTGATAAATCGTCATAATAGCTGCGCCAGCTTCCCGGGCCAGTTGGCAGACTTGTTCTAGCATCATACACCTCTACGGTTAGTTATCTGTTATCATTTTAGACTATATTATCAATCGATCTTCTGCCGGAATTGTAAGAATTTTATTGCCATCACCAAAACAAAAACAGCCGGATATACCGGCTATTTTTAATCATATTTCTGGATAAAATTATAGAATATCCAGTAATTCCACTTCAAAAATCAGTGCGCTATATGGAGGAATCGATGCGCCGGCACCACGCTCACCATAAGCCAAATCATATGGGATATAAAGTTCCCATTTAGAACCGACAGGCATCAGGGTTAATGCTTCGATCCATCCGGCAATCACACCATTCACTGGGAATTCGGCAGGTTCACCACGTTCTACTGAACTGTCAAACACAGTGCCATCAATCAGGCGACCTGTATAATGAACACTCACCCGGTCAGTACGGGACGGAATTGCTCCATCACCCTGTTTTAGTACTGAGAACTGTAAACCAGATTCTGTCGTACTGATACCATCGCGCTGGGCGTTTTCTGCCAGAAACTTCTGACCCTCTTCTGCCATAGCCTGCTGGCGTTCACGACGCACACCGTCTGCACGCTCATGCATCTCACGTAAAGCACGATGCAGTATATCAACCGGCACCGCTGGAGAACGACTTTCCAGCGCATCACATAACCCTGCCAGCAAAGCTTCAGGCTCCAAACCTTGCAGACCAGATTCCAGTAATTGCTGACCGACTTGTAAGCCAACCCCATAACTTGCTTGTGCTTCGATAGAGTCAAAAGAAAGTTTTGCCATGAAAATACCTGTGATCAAATTAAATTAGGACTGCAAGCATAACAGTGCTATGTAGCAGGGTAAACCGAAGATATTCACAGGAGGATACGTCTCGCCGAAATATATAAGACTCGATAATCGGTATAACTCTAAGTGGCATATTTATTTCTTAAAGGTTATAATATGAATAAATTCTTTTAAAAAATTTTTACTTCCAATTGATTATATGAATAAAATACTATTGATATAGAATTAATTTTACATTTAATATTATATAATGAGGAAAATCTTATGAATACATCATTTAATGAGATTTTATCAGAAATTCAAAAATCCAAAACCATGCTAGAATTAGAAAGGAAATTGTTAAACGCGATAAATTATCTGGGTTTTGAATTTTACTCAATTTATCAGGAAGAAAAATATCCATTCACAACAAAGAAATATGTTCTAATAACCAATTTAAATATAGAAACAGCAAACAATTATAATCAAAATAATAATCACGACAGTGATCAATTAATGAATGGTGATTATACTTTTTCTATCCCTTCAATTTGCAATGAAAAAATATCAAAAGATACTGATTTTATGATTGAAAAATCAAATATAGACGAAGTTAAAAATAGTCTTTCAATTAAAATCAAAGGCTCTCATGGAGAAAGATCAATTTTTTCAGTCGCCAGAAAAGAAGGCGCCATTTCTCACAATGAGATACTTAATAAAGCAGGCATGTTAGGCATATTGGCAAATGAATGCGTGGAGACATTCAATAAACTAAAAAATAAAAAGGATAAAATAATTGTTCCAACACTATCCACGAGAGAAGTCGAAGTAATAAGATGGACTTGTGAAGGAAAAACCTCCGCTGAAATAGCCAATATACTGGAAATTTCAACAAGAACAGTCAATTTCCATATCAATAATGTTATGGAGAAATTAGTTGTTCCCAATAAAGTCGCTGCTGTTGCTAAAGCAATAGCATATAATCTGATCATATAACAATTAGAGCCACAATGAGGCTCTAATTATATAAAACTATAAAATATAATTTCCCAAAATATCTCTCCAAGCATCATTAATTTCATTCATCAGGGATTCACATTTGATATGTTCATCATTAACATGCACACAAACATAACCACAGAAATCATTATTACTCTTAGGTGTTTCATAGACCGGTAAATTTATGTCTAAATTAATTTTTATTGAAATAATTTCATAATGTAATTTTCTCAGGATATTACCAATAGATGCTAACAATAATCTATTTACTTCTGTTTTACTAAACTTATCATTTATTTTCCCATCTTTGCCCGCTAGCAAATTAATCAAAAATGCTCTCCCCTTCGCTTCGGGTAATATCATTCGATCACTAAATCCTTTAACTAAATGATCAACCCAAATTTCCTGCAAACTTATACCATATACCCGATTAGCCATATCCCAAATACGCATACCTGCTGGTCTACGGTTAGTTTCAACCAGAAAAGTTTCTCCCGTTTTACTATTTTGCTTAATCTCATTATGGAATGCGCCGAGAGTCTGCCCTGAAATCAGGTTAATTGCTTGCCCTGCTTTATGTAATGCAATAGCATTTCTTCCATCACATTGCGCGGGAACTATTTGCCCTATTTCAACAGGATATTCACCTTTCTGAGAGACTTTTTGCGTTAAAAAAGCCATACAACCAATACCATCGTACGAATATTCTGTATCGAAAGTAATAAGTTCTTCTGCAAGAATTTGATTGCCACCCGATTGCTCAACAGATTGAGAAAAAGCCGTTGGGATTTTATTCCTATCTTTAATCGCCACTACACCGAAATTTGCCCGACCACAATTAGGTTTAATAATCACACCATACGGAACAGAATCATAAAATACTTCCAGTTCTTTAATATTATTAATAAAAGTGTAGCGAGGGGTCTTAATATGTTGGGCCGCAAGCAGTGGCAATATACGAGTTTCTTGTTGACGGAACTGATATTTCTCAATACCCGCGAAACTTAAGTCAGGATCATCACCATAAACATTCAATTTCTTCGCTATAACAGCAGCATACCCGGATACCGCATCCATAAAAGGAAGAATACCGGCACATGTCATATCAAGGTCAGAAAGAACACCTATTACTTTATCAACATAATTTTCTGTCCGTACAGGTATATGATAGACAAATGGGGTGATATTTTTCTCTTCACCGGACAACATGTCACTAATAATCACTAATTCAAGGGAATAATTATACTGAATATAATCACGAATATTAACGATTTCATTCAGTCTTGCCGGAAGATAATCAAGTACTAACAAGTATTTTTTCGAACCCATATTTCCTCCATTATTAACTATTATGCAGATTAAATTTAAGCGAACGATAAGGATTAATAATGACGAACATCAATAAAACAAATACAGAGAATATCAGATAAATACTATTGTAGGAAAAATAGTTCAGTAAATTAGCACAAATGAAACTGGTTAAAGGTGTTGCTATCTGATTCAAAACAAGCACAACACCAAGATACTGAGAAAAATTCTTCTTCGGAATAAGGCTTGCCCGATAAGAACGGGAAAAAAGATTGAAACAACCTTCCGAACCAATGACCAGCAAGAAACCCAATGTATAAATAAAGAATAACGGGCCGGTAGCGAATAATGTCAGACCACATAATGCAATAAGAAAAGCCGTCACACCAACGATACGCACATCAAAAATACGGCATAATTTTGGAGCAACAAAAAATACACAACAGTTCACCACCCCTGCATAAGCCAAAAGCCGGGCATAGCCCTCTTCCGGTTGCGAAAAAACACTAGTGATAACATAAACAGCCGTTGATAAGATAGCCCCTTGCATCACATTCATCAGAAACGTCAGGCTAATAACCCGTAGCAGCGATGGATTTCCCATCAGGAATTTAAAAATCGCAAACAGATTATAGCCTTCTCTATTAGCATGCTCTTCAATCTGATTTTTCTTTTGTAACTGAAACCATATGAAGCTACTAATCAGGAAAGGAAAAAAAGCGAATGCAAATACGGCATAAACGCTGAATTTATAAACCAACACACCAACAACCGCCGGTGCTGCAATATAGGTAAACTGTTCAACAAATTGCAAACGAGAGTTAACAGAAGGTAACTCTATTGCATTAATGTTTTTAGAGACAAAACCTTCTAGGTTGACATATCCGGCTCCACTAAAAAAGGATAAAACACATGAGAGAGGAATAATGACATATACGATGTTATTGTCAGAATATATAAATGAAACAATAAAAAGGAATAAACAAACCAATGAACGTAGGATATCACTCAGGAATAACATAACCAATGTATGCATCCTGTCACCCATCCAGCCAGAAATAGGGAGTGAAATGACTCTGAATAACCGTTCAAGCCCGAAAGCAAAAGATGAAAGTGAAGCACTATTAGTTGAGGTATATACTAATACCGGCACAGCAAACATAACAAATGCCTCTGAAAAAACGGAAAAAAAGCGAGCCAGTATGATCCTGTGTATCATTAATATTACCCCAACCTTATTGTCTATCCCATTAGGCTATTTTATTTATCAACTTGAGTCTGAGCAACACTCAAATTGACTTCATCAATTACGCCTACTGGGATAGACTTTTACTACGCAAAATTTAATGAATCGATTTAATCAAATAATTCCCCAAAACTAAATAATCAATATTTGTTTTCATGAAAGTTTTAATAGCATCCTCAGGTGAACAAACGATCGGTTCACTATCGTTATAAGAGGTATTCAGCAACAAAGGAACACCTGTTTTCCGATAAAACTCCTCAATTAACCGAGCATAACCTGGATTTGATTCACTATCTACAACCTGAACTCTGGCAGTGCCATCTGCGTGAACAACTGCTGGAATTTGTGATGCTTTATCGACTTTAGCATCCATCGCCAACAGCATATATTTTGCAGCTTCAGGTAATTCTTTCCGAACGTGGAACCAATCAGCGACATGCTGACGCAATACACTCGGCGCAAATGGCCTGAACATTTCACGATGCTTAATTTTACGATTCATTAAATCCCGGATATCTTTATTTCTCGGGTCTGCCAGCAAACTACGATTACCTAGTGCCCGCGGCCCAAATTCCATCCTCCCCTGGAACCAACCAACCACATTATTTTCAGCCAGCAAGCCTGCGACGACTTCATGAATATTTTCTTCATATGTCCAATTCAGACCATGTGCTCTCAAACTACGCTGGTAATCATCGTCACTATATCCAAGCCCCCAATAAGTATGAGGCAGAGGATAGCGTTGCTCATTTCCAAGAATCTGATGCCAAATAAATAACGCGGCTCCCGTAGCAGTACCCGCATCATGCGCGGCAGGTTGTACAAAAATATCTTTAATATCCAACTCTTCATACAACCGCTTATTTGTTATACAATTTAATGCAACACCACCAGCAAGGCAGAGCTTATTCGTTGCAGTTTCCTGTAAATGATAACGAGCCATATTCAAAACTATCTCATCAGTTATTTCCTGAAGAGAGGCGGCAATATCATAATATTCCTGTGCAACTTCTCCACCAGGAACCCTTTTCTCAATGCCAAACAAAGATTCCAATTTAGAAAAATCTTTACCGCGGAAATTGAGAATGGTGTTATCGATAGTAAATTCCCCTTTCTCAAGAATTTTAACTAATTGTTGGAATGCCGGCATAAAACCTTCAGGCGTTCCATAGGCAGACATTCCCATTACTTTACATGCATCGTATACTGAAAAACCCAAGAATTCCGCTAACTTCTCCCACATAAACCCGATTGAATTAGGATATTCAATAGTTTTAATTTTCTCAATGCTATTGCCATCGCCCAGATATACGCCAGCGGTATTATCCTCTCCGATACCATCAAGCGATAATGTTAGTGCTTTATCAAATGACGAGACAAAATAAGCAGATGCCGCATGAGCTGTATGATGAGGTACCCAATGGAACTGACCACGAAATCCCATTGACTGCAAAATTTCTGGTACTGAAGTTGTTTTACGATAGAAAACTGACTCACCCGATACGCTTCCCCAACTTCCCTCATCCTTTACTTCATCAATAAAGACTGACTTTCTTCGTTCTATCGGATCAATCGAAAATCCTATATGACTCACGTCTTCCAACTTAATGCCTGCAAAATCTAATGCAGCTTCAATTGAAGCCAATGGTAGTTCATCAGAATTATCGACATTTGCTGGTTTCCCATGTTTCCTTCTATTTAACCGTTCTTCTTCAATGGCAAAAATAGTTTCGCCATTTTTTAATAAACAAACAGCTGATTCATGGTAAACAGAATTTAAACCTAATATATACATTGCTTATTACCCTCTCATTATGGTTAATTTATTTTTAATACCAAGCAGCGTAAACTACCACCACTCTTTAAGAATTCACCCATATCACACTTAACGACATTATAACCATAATTATTTAATTGGCGTTCAACCTCAATAGAACAATCATGCATTAGAATATCTTTTCCTACTGGAATGTTATTACAAGAGAATAACTCTTTAGCATCATACTCTGATATCGAAATCCTTCGTTCAAATGTTTCAGAAATATAATCCTGACTTTCCTTAGTAAATGCTTCCGGATAATAAATAACAGTATCTTTGTCAATAAATGAAAATGCCAGAGCCACATGGAAGAAAGTATTATCCTGAATATGCAGTTCACCTTTCACTTTAAGTTCAGGGTATACTTTTTGAATTGTATTTATTGCTTCTTTATCTGAGCGAGGACCATAACCAAAGATAATATCATTATCCCAATAGATAACATCTCCAAGCCCTTCAAAATAAATATCTTCATCAACATGATGTATCTCGTAGCCCAGATCTTTCAGATAATCTATATAATATTGACTTTCTCCCTGACGTTCAGCGTGCCGGAAATTACTGGCAAGAAATTTATTATTATGCACCATGCCACAATCTCCTGAAAAAGTCATATCAGGCAAACCATTAACAGGAGCGATAGTACGAATACTAATACCTCGTTCGATCAGTCGTTCATAAAGAAAGTCCCACTGCTGTTGTGCTAATTTTTTATTAACTTTATTATTAGGATCCATCCAATCATTAATAACATATTCAATATCGTAAAAATCCGGTTTACACATTAATAACTCTTTAATCATTACATTTTCCTCACTCTGGATTTAACACTTTGATTAGTATGTATATTAAATATTTTTGCGAATCCCTCTGCATCATTTTGACTATATAAATGCCCACAATTATATATCGCCAAATTATGATCATAAATACTGCTCTTTGAAGAACGGGAGCAAACATTGACATATTTATAACCTAATTCAAGTTTGACCTCACCACTGACATGCTGATTCATACTATCAATAAATTGGTTCAAATGAGTAAATAAGGGATCATACCAAAGCCCGGAATAGACCAGTTCAGCCCATTTTTTATCAACTATTTCTTTAAACCAGTTTTCATTACGATTACTACAGTAGAGTTCCAAATCACGATGAGCAGTAATTAAGATGTGTGCAGCAGGTGATTGATAAATTGCACGCGTTTTCAAACCTACAATGCCATCTTCAACAATATCAAAAATGCCAATCGATAGCTTTTTACCAATTTCATTTAATATTTCAATAATTTCATTTAATGATCTTTTTTCACCATCCAGTGATACAGGTACACCATTCTCAAAACCTACTGACAAAAATATTGGTTCAGTGGCTGAGAGTGCATATTCATATAATTTCTCTTTGACATCTTCAGGAATCAACATTTCTGGTTCTTGCAACGGACCACATTCGATACTGAATCCCCACATATTTTCACTGGTAGAATAAGGATTATTGCAACCAAATTCTTGAGGAATACCATACTGAGCCGCATAATTATTTACGATACTTTCGTCATAATTGAAATCTCGCAACGAAGCAATAGGTATTTTATCCAGAATTTCTATATTCATATCCATTCTGACTTGATCATTACCTCTGAATTGATGTGCAATATAATTAATATTAAGTGAATTGGCTACCTCAACGGCAGCTTCAGCAATTGCAGGCCGGGACAGTGCAGCACTGAGAAAATAACCATGTTGATAAATAGCATTAGCTTTTATTGCTTTTGAAAGAAAATTTTCAGCATATTGAGTTCGATAATCTTTATAAATAAACTTATCAGCACCCGCAACCATGCACTCCAATTCAATATCTTCAATATCTCTTACTTGTCCTTCATCAATATAAAGAGCAATAACCTCTTTAAATTTAGACTTAAGACTCCTTATTATAAGAGGATTGTAGCGACGATTATAGTAAATCACCAAAACACTATCAGAATTCATTTAATGTGCACCCCATACTTGTGATAATTTCTTTTAACCCAGATTCAGTCGTACTTTCTTCAATAAGTTCCGAGAAATTATTTTCAAATAGCCAGGTATTGTTATAAATCGTATCGATGTAACGTTCTCCACTATCAGGAATAATGACAACGATGTTATCTCCAGGTTTAAAATCGTCCAGATGATCTAATGCAGCACTCACCGCACAGGCTCCCGTCCCACCAATCAGAATACCTTCATTTCTGGCCAATTTTCTTGCCATACGGAATGCATCAATATCTGCAACTTTCAACGTAAAATCGATGTTGCTACGATCGAGAATAGTCGGTATGAATGCTAACCCCGCTCCCTGTACCAGATATTTTCCTGGCTCACCACCGAAAATAATTGATCCAACAGGTTCAATACCATAAATTCGTACTTGTGGATTTTTTTCTTTCAAATAACGAGAAATCCCAGTAATGGTTCCACAACTTCCCGCCGTAGAAAAACAAGCCGTCAAATTATCGCCAAAGGTTTCATACAACTCACGCCCTGTGGAATGATAATGCTCATCAGGATTAACCTGATTTTCAAATTGCATGGGACTGAACGCATTCGGATAGGATTTTATGATCTCTTTGGTTAAGTCAATACGATATTTGACCGTATCTATTCCAGCTTCAAACTCTGGCAGAAAAATAATTTCTGCACCAAATGCTCTGATTTTATCGCGTTTCGCTACCGGCACCATACGGTCTAAAACAGCAATAAATCGGTAACCTTTAACAGCACACGCCATTGCCAGACCAATCGCCGTATTCCCCGATGATGGTTCAATAACCACCATTCCTGGCCTCAATTCTCCCTGAGCTTCCGCTCTTTCTAGCATAGCGACTGCAATACGGTCTTTAATACTCCCACCGGGGTTAATATTCTCCATTTTAAGAAAAACATTAACACCTTTAGTATATTTGCCATCTAACATAACCACAGGGGTATTACCTATAGTTTGTAATATATTTTTACCTAGCTTCATATCCGTTTTATCTCTCATTTTTTGGTCAATGTGAAGAACATACAGTGATGATGAGGTATTTTTGTTAACAAATAAATAAAGTACTTTTATATCTAATATATCTATTAATTTATTGATGAAATTATTTATTTTATAAATAACTCCTAGAAATAATTTGATTCCTATTAAAAACAAGCCCATCTGTGCGTGTTCTCATACAATTATTAATCAACATAACTGATAATTATAAATTTACACCTGAAAGTCTACTGTCAACTCTGACAGTTATATAAATAAAACTCCATATAAACTTTTGATATTATTATTTAATAATAAGAATATATATCATTAACTTTCAACATCTTTATATAAAATCAAGAAAAAAAATAACTATTACAAATACAATAATTATGATTATAAAATAATAACGCACGTAATTAATTAGATTTATAAGAAAACAGGTTGTATTAACATTCAGTTTAATAATAAATTACCAGAAAAAATGCTATAGATTAACAAGATAATTGTGAGTTAAAACAAGTAATCAGAGATTAATCGCCAACAATTGTAGGCCGGAAAAGTGCAGAATTGAGAAAATAACCATTCTGATAAATAACATTGGCTTTTACCACTTATGAAAGAAAATTTTCAGTACATCTCTTCCAATAATATTTATAAATAAATCACCCAAAACACTATCAGAATTCATTTAGTGTGCACCCCATTCGCGTAATAATTTCTTTTAAATTTACTTCTATTGTACTTTCCTCAATTAATTCTGAAAAATTATTTTCAGATAACCAAGTATCATTATACATCGTGTCGATATACCGCTCTCCACTATCAGGAATAACAACAACAATATTATCTCCAGGTTTAAAATCATCTAAGTGACTTAATACTGCACTTACCGCACAACCTCCCGTTCCACCGATCAGAATACCTTCATTTCTGGCTAATTTCCTTGCTATCCGGAATGCATCAATATCTGCGATCTTCAAAGTAATATCGATATTACTACGATCCAAAATAGAAGGTGTAAACGTCAGCCCTGCACCTTGTACCAAATATTTTCCCGGCTCACCACCAAAAATAGCTGACCCAACAGGTTCAACGCCATAAATCCGCACTTGAGGGTTTTTCTCTTTCAAATAACGGGAAATCCCAGTAAGCGTTCCACAACTTCCTGCTGTCACAAAACAAGCCGTCAAATTATCACCAAAGGTTTCATATAGCTCACGCCCTGTAGAATGATAATGTTCATTAGGGTTAACCTGATTTTCGAATTGCATGGGGCTAAACGCATTTGGATAGGCTTTTACAATCTCCTTGGTTAAAGAGATAAGCTGCTTGGCAGTATTTGTTCCCGCTTCAAATTCTGGCAGAAAAATAATTTCAGCACCAAATGCCCTTATTTTATCGCATTTCGCAGGCGGTACCATACGGTTTAAAACAGCAATAAATTGGTAACCTTTAACAGCACACGCCATTGCCAGACCAATCGCAGTATTACCCGATGATGGCTCAATAACCACCATACCCGATCTTAATTCTCCCTGAGCTTCCGCACTTTCCAACATAGCAACTGCAATGCGGTCTTTAATACTTCCACCAGGGTTAACATTCTCCATCTTAAGAAAAATATTAATACCTTTCGTATGTCTACTATCCAACATAACTACTGGAGTATTACCTATAGTTTGTAATATATTTTTACCCAGCTTCATATCTATTTTATCTCTAATTTTGAATCAATGTGAATGATGATGAAGTGTTTTTACCAACAAATAAAGCACTTTTATATCTGATTTTCCTATTCATATACTGATGAAATTATCTATCTTATAAATAAATATTGGGAATAACTTAATTACTATAAAGATAATTGCATCTATTTGTGTGCTCGTTCAATGACTAATCGGTACAAATGATAATTATAAATTTACACCTAAAAGTCTACTGTCAACTCTGACAGTTATATCAATAATGTTTCGTATAATTTTCATTATATTATCTAACAATAAAATAACATATCATTAATTTTTTCACATTCTTATCTAAGATCAGATGAAATAAATTGAATATTATAAATATATTTTTAAATTATTATGAAATAATAATATCTGTAATTAATCAAATTTATGAGAAAAGATGTTAGATTATCTAATAAAAGATCGCCAATTACATTAGAATTAGCAAGCCGCATTATTAGATAATAAAAACAAGCCAAGAGATAAAATTATAGGAAAATATGCAAGAAAAACCATGTTTCTATAAATTAAACATAAAGAAAACAAATGGAAAATAAGTCAGATTAATACCCAGTTCAATATAAATTATCCAATTTTATAGACTAACGGGGTAATAGTGAGTTAAAACAATAAAAAACGCTGGCATTGCCAGCGTTTTTTACTTGTTCGCATCAGTTAATCAGAAATTAAGCTTCAGCTACAATGTTAACGTTCAATTTTGCGAATACGTCGCTATGTACCTGGAAGTTAACTTCATGTTCACCAGTAGTACGCAGAACGCCGTTAGGCAAACGAACTTCACTTTTAGATACTTCAACACCTGCGGCAGTCACTGCATCAGCAATATCACGAGTACCGATAGAACCGAACAGTTTACCTTCGTCACCCGCTTTAGAAGCGATAGTAACGGAACCCAGTGCGCTGATTTTCTCAGCACGAGCTTGCGCTGCTGCCAGAACATCAGCCAATTTAGCTTCCAGTTCAGCGCGGCGAGCTTCGAAGAATTCGATGTTTTTCTTAGTCGCAGGAACAGCTTTGCCCTGTGGTACTAAGTAGTTACGGGCATAACCCGGTTTAACGTTAACTTGATCACCCAGGCTACCCAAGTTTGCTACTTTATCAAGCAGAATAATTTGCATTACCTTATCCTCTCAGAGTCGTTAATGGACTGTGCCGATTACTGATGACGATCAGTGTAAGGCAACAAAGACAGGTAGCGCGCGCGCTTGATAGCACGAGCGAGCTGACGCTGGTATTTTGCACGGGTGCCAGTAATACGGCTTGGTACAATTTTACCGCTCTCGGTGATGTAGTTTTTCAGCGTAGCGATGTCTTTATAATCAATCTCTTGAACGCCTTCCGCGGTGAAACGGCAGAACTTGCGACGACGGAAATAACGTGCCATTTGGCTAGTCTCCAGAATCTATCAATTCAATCTGCTCGGCATGAAGAACCAGTTTGTTAAGACCATTGCGACCTTGATGGCAACTAATGAATCCTGAAACGGTTAATCGACTGCCGACCGTTATACTGTGAGTTAAAACTTGTAACAATTGTCCGCTGGCAATAACGGGCATTCTGCACCATGCTTGCCTGCTCAAACCGGCTTCCTGCTGCTGTGAGCGATGCTCAAGCACGAACTGGCAATGAGGAATGCCGGCAGGACTGACTTTTCGAATGGGGGCTTTGCACACTGTGCCAGAAAGCACCAAACGATTAGTTGTCACAGTTATTACTCTTCAGAATCCCCAGCTTCTTCAGCATCAACACCGGCGTCTTCCATAGAGTAATCGCGGCTGCGACGCTCATCTTTGGCTTTAACCATTGGAGATGCTTCAGTTACCGCGTGCTTAACGCGCATAATCATGCTGCGGATAACGGCATCGTTGAAGCGGAAGTTAGTTTCCAGCTCATCAATCGCTTCCTGCGGCGCTTCAACGTTCAGCAGAACGTAATGAGCTTTGTGCAGTTTGTTGATTGGATAAGCCAGTTGACGGCGGCCCCAGTCTTCCAGACGGTGAATCTGACCTTGCGCGTTAGTGATAGTCGCACTGTAACGCTCGATCATGCCCGGAACCTGTTCGCTTTGGTCAGGATGGACCATAAAAACGATTTCGTAATGACGCATTAGAATTGCTCCTTACGGATTATTCAGCCTCCTGTCAGGGTCAACCGCGGCCCGTGGAGGCAAGGAACTTGTTTAAGTGCGGCTGAAAAATTGACGCGTAACTATACCCGCCTCACATAAAAAACTCAAGGAGCGGGTAACGTTTTATGTTATGGGTTACTGCGAACTCCGCTGACGCACTGCTTCAAACAGGCAAATACCCGTTGCAACAGACACGTTCAGGGATGAGACCGAACCCATCATTGGAATACTAATCAATTCATCACAATGTTCGCGGGTCAGACGACGCATACCTTCCCCTTCAGCCCCCATCACCAGCGCCATAGGGCCGGTTAGTTTGCTCTGATGTAGCGTATGATCGGCTTCTCCTGCTGTACCCACCACCCAAATATTGTGTTCCTGTAACAAACGCAAAGTACGGGCAAGGTTGGTGACACGAACAAGCGGTACGCTCTCCGCGGCTCCACATGCAACTTTCTTCGCAGTGGCATTAAGCTGGGCAGAACGGTCACGGGGCACAATAACAGCATGTACACCTGCTGCATCTGCACTGCGCAGGCAAGCCCCCAGATTATGTGGATCTGTCACACCATCAAGCACTAGCAAAAAAGGGGTTTCCATTTGCGCCAGTAAATCTGGCAGGTCGTTTTCCTGATACTGACGCCCTGGTTTTACTTTAGCAATAATCCCCTGATGCACAGCACCTTCCGTTTGATTATCCAGCCACTGACGATTTGCTAATTGGATCGCCATGCCGAAACTTTCCAGCTCATTAATCAGCGGTGTCAGACGGCGGTCTTCGCGCCCTTTCAGTACATAAACTTCCATAAAACGCTGAGGATCTCGCTCCAGTAAAGCTTTAACGGCATGAATACCGTAGATAATTTCACTCATAATCTTCTTATTTTCACTGTCATACAGCACTGACATCCCTGAACCCATCCATCAAGCTCAATGTATTCAAGAGACTAAAATATTCAGGCTATCCTGAAGAAACAGGATAGCCCTTTGATTATTTATCTGCGCTTTTCTTAGCCCGTTTAGCTTTGAATTTAGCGGCAATTTTCTGTGTCTTGGCTGAAAGGTTCTTACCCTTTTTCTTATCTCCTTTAGGCTTATCCACAGATTTCTTTTTACGGAAAGCACCATCGGGCTCAAAGTTAGCCTCTTTGCTACGACTACGCCCTTTCTTACTGTTACTACGGCCAGGTTCTGCTTTTTTCGCCCTGTCACGCGCTGTCTTACCCACATTTCGGGCTTCCCGGCTAACGGAGAGCAGTTTAAAATCAATGTTACGCTCATCCATATGGACAGCTTCCACACGGATTTCAACTTCATCTCCCAACCGGAAAGTTTTACCAGAAAACTCACCAATTAAACGCTGACCAACATTATCGAAATGATAATAATCATTATTCAGTGTGGAAACATGTACCAGACCATCAATAAACAGATCATTCAGACGAACAAAGAAGCCGAAACCAGTCACACTAGTGATAATCCCGGTAAAGGTATTGCCCACCTGATCCTGCATAAAGTCACACTTAAGCCAATCGGCGACGTCTCTCGTTGCCTCATCTGCACGACGCTCTGCCATAGAGCAATGTTGGCCCAGTTGCAACATATGCGCCATATCGCAGTGCCACCCACCAGTCGGTGTCCCACATTGCTCAACAACACCTTGCTGTGTGGCCAGCAGATATTTAATCGCTCGATGCAGCACTAAATCAGGATAACGGCGGATAGGTGAGGTAAAGTGTGCATAAGAACTTAGTGAAAGACCAAAGTGACCTCGGTTTTCCGGGTCATAAATTGCCTGTTTCATTGAACGCAGCAACATGGTTTGCAATAACTCACGATCCGGGCGTTCAGCCACTTGCTGCATCAGTTGCGCATAATCCTTTGGTGTCGGCTTCATGCCACCCGGCAGCGTCAACCCCAATTCGCTAAAAACAGAGCGCAGATTAACAATGCTTTCTTCTCTTGGCCTATCATGAATGCGGTAAAGCACCGGTTCGCTGTTTTTTTCCACGAAACGCGCAGCCGCAATATTCGCCAGAATCATGCACTCTTCAATCAGTTTATGAGCATCATTGCGGGCAACCGGCTCAATTCGTTCAATGCGACGTTCAGCGTTAAAGATAAACTTCGCCTCCTCTGACTCAAAGGAGATTGCACCACGCTGTTCACGGGCATTTTCTAACACTTGATAAAGCTCATGTAAATGCTCAATATGCTGCACCAGCGGTTTATAGTACTCACACAGCTCTTCATCACCCTGCAACATACGCCATACTTTGGTATAGGTCAGGCGGGCGTGAGAATTCATGACGGCTTCGTAAAATTTATAGGATGACAATTTTCCCTGCTCTGAAACCGTCATCTCACACACCATACAAAGGCGGTCAACCTGCGGATTCAGAGAACAGAGGCCATTGGAAAGCACTTCAGGCAACATGGGAACAACCTGAGATGGAAAGTAAACTGAGTTACTTCGGTTACGTGCTTCTGTATCCAATGCCGTTTGTGGGCGGACATAATAACTGACATCAGCAATAGCAACCCATAAACGCCAGCCGCCGCTTCGCTTTCTTTCACAATATACGGCATCATCAAAGTCACGGGCATCTTCACCATCGATTGTCACTAATGGCAAATCTCGTAGATCAACGCGGTCTTTTTTCGCAGATTCCGGCACCTGTTCATCCAGAGAGGCCACTTGGTTTTCCACCTGCGGCAGCCAACTATGTGGAATTTCATGAGTACGCAGGGCAATTTCCACTGCCATGTTCGTTCCCATCTTTTCACCCAACACTTCAACTATTTTACCGACAGCTTTTGTACGACGCGCTGGGCGTGTAGTCAACTCAACGACAACGACACTCCCCATGCGGGCACCACTATTCTCATCTTTCGGGATCAGGATATCAAAGCTCAAGCGACTATCATCCGGCACAACAAAACCCATACCAGAATCAATAAAATAGCGGCCAACAATCTGGCTGGTCTTGGGTTCCAACACACGGACAATACGCGCTTCACTACGCCCTTTGCGATCGGAAGGTAATGGCTGTGCCAGCACAACATCACCATGAATAGCCATTTTTAACTGTTCGGCAGAGAGATAAAAATCGTCTTTGTGGCCTTCTACCCGCAGGAACCCATAACCATCTCTGTGGCCAATGACGGTACCTTTCAATAAATCCAGTTTTTCCGGCAAAGCGTAACATTGACGGCGCGTGAAAAGCAGTTGACCATCACGCTCCATCGCCCGTAAACGACGACGTAACGCTTCAAGCTCCTCATCGTTAGCTAGATTCAGCTCTTGTGCCAGTTCCTGGCGACTTACCGGTACAGTGCGTTTAGAAATAATGTCTAAGATGTATTCGCGGCTTGGAATAGGAGATTCGTATTTTTCTGCTTCGCGCTCCAAAAAAGGATCTTGTGACATGGCGGTTCCTCCGTTGTCATCAGCAGGCTGTTTGCGCCATTTCTTCATTCGGTCAGAAGCAGCTTATAAAGGGGGATATTATCTTCAACCATATCAGCTAAAGTATATTTATCCAGTTCGTTCAAAAATGTTTCTATTGCCTGATTTAATACTATTTTCAGGCGACATGCAGAGGTAATACGGCAAGATTCCTGACTACAGTTAACCAATGATAATGGTTCGAGAGCACGAACGACATCACCAATTCTAATATCTTTTGCTGGCTTACCCAGACGAATGCCGCCATTTTTACCACGAACAGCATCCACTAAACCTAAATGGCTCAACTGGTTAATAATTTTTACCATGTGGTTACGGGAAACACCATAAACACGAGTGACTTCAGAAATACTGGTCATCCGATTTTGCGGTAAAGCAGCCATATAAGTTAGCGCGCGCAAGCCATAATCTGTAAAACTCGTTAACTGCACATCAACCTCTGGATAATGAGATATAAGTTAATATATCCGAGAACAAATTAAAAAAATAAGTATTTGTTCAACATATACCTTGAATTGGCCGAAATCATGTTAATCATCTGGTAGTTACGCAAAAAAGACCATAATAAATAGCAAAAAACCGGGCTGACAAGCCCGGCTTTACCTGATCATGTGACACAATCAAGCATCAAACGGATCACGCAGAATTATAGTTTCTGAACGATCCGGGCCTGTAGAAATAATATCAACCGGAACACCGGTCAACTCTTCTACACGTTTGATATAATTCAGTGCCGCCTGAGGCAATTTGTTGTGCTCTTGCACACCAAAAGTACTTTCGTCCCAGCCAGGCATCGTCTCATAAACAGGTTCAATCCCTTCCCAGTCATCCGCAGCCAAAGGTGTTGTTTCAACCACGCGATCATCAGGCATACGGTAACCAACACAAATTTTGACTTCTTTCAAACCATCCAGTACATCCAGTTTGGTCATACAGAAACCAGACAGTGAATTGATTTGTACTGCGCGACGAATAGCAATGATATCCAGCCAGCCAGTACGACGGCTACGCCCGGTAGTCGCGCCAAACTCCTGGCCTTTTTCACGCAGGTAATTGCCAGTTTCATCAAACAACTCAGTTGGGAATGGGCCAGCACCTACACGGGTGGAATAAGCCTTGATAATCCCCAAAACATAATCAACATAGCGTGGACCTAAACCGGAACCTGTTGCAACGCCACCTGCCGTGGTGTTGGAAGAGGTCACGTATGGATAGGTACCGTGGTCGATGTCTAACAGCGTGCCTTGTGCGCCTTCGAACATGACCAGCTCACCTTTCTGCGTTGCTTTATACAACAAGTCAGAAACGTCAACAACCATACCCGTCAGAATATCGGCAACCGCCATGATTTCGTCCAGAGTTTTCTGGTAATCAACCGCCGGCTCTTGGTAATAGTTAACCAGTTGGAAGTTATGATATTCGATAATTTCTTTCAACTTGGCCGCAAAGACTTCTTTATCAAACAAATCACCAACACGCAGGCCACGACGTGCAACTTTGTCTTCATACGCAGGGCCAATACCACGGCCGGTTGTACCAATTGCCTTTGCGCCACGTGCTTTTTCGCGAGCATTATCTAAAGCAACATGATACGGAAGAATAAGCGGACAGGCTTCTGAAATGAGCAAACGCTCGCGGACAGGAACACCTCGGGACTCTAATGCGTTCATCTCTTTCATCAGCGCGTCCGGTGCTAATACGACTCCGTTTGCGATGATGCTGATAACATTTTCACGCAGGATCCCCGACGGGATTAAGTGGAGAACGGTTTTTTCACCGTTGATAACCAGTGTATGACCAGCATTATGGCCCCCTTGATAACGAACAACATACTTAGCTCGTTCAGTCAGCAAGTCGACGATCTTGCCCTTGCCCTCGTCACCCCATTGGGTGCCCAATACGACAACGTTCTTACCCATTTCAAAATTCACTCGGTTGCTTAAAAATGGATTCTAACATCTCATTCCACACCTTTCAGTAATTTTTATCACATCTGTTATTTTTGTTGACCACCAGACACGACAAGGCCCGCCTGATGCGGGCCTTACTTAGATATTCAAACATCTATCAATGTTGAACTGCACGTTTTTCAGGTGCTTTCATATAACGGAAGAAATCAGTATCCGGACTTAGTACCAGAACATCTTTCCCATCTTCACTGAAGCTCTTCTCGTAAGCACGTAAACTACGGATAAAGGCATAGAAGTCAGGATCTTTGCTGAATGCATCAGCAAACAGTTTAGCAGCTTCTGCATCACCGGAACCACGCAAAGTACGGGCTTCACGCTCCGCTTTTGCCAATGTTTCAGTGACTTGCTTATCTGCTGTTGCACGCAATTTTTCTGCCTCTTCCTGACCTTGAGAGCGGTGACGACGGGCTACCGCTTCACGCTCTGCACGCATACGCTGGAAGATAGCTTCTGAAACTTCCAGTGGCAGGTTAATCTGTTTGATACGCACATCAACAACCTCAATACCCAGAGCAGCCATACTGTTTGGGTTAATAGCCGGTTGTTTACCCGCAGTTTCTTTCTCTACACGAGCCGCCGCTGATGCAATCGCATCGTCTGCTTCACTGGTAGCCACAGCTTCGCCGTCAGTCGTCCCTTTGTTCAGGGCATCACGAACATCGGTTGTCAGTTTACCACGGGAATCAGTCACAATACCGCGAACATCCAGACGACCAATCTCAGAACGCAAACGGTCACTGAATTTACGCTTCAGCAGAACCTCAGCCTGAGAAATATCACCATTACCGGTAGCCAGATAGTAACGGCTGAAGTCAATAATGCGCCATTTCAGGTAAGAATCAACAATCAGGTCTTTGTTTTCACTGGTCAGGAAACGGTCCGCCTGAATATCCATAGTCTGGATGCGGGCATCAAGTGTTTTCACTGTTTCAATGAATGGCACTTTAAAGTGCAAACCGGGTGCATAAACGATCGGTTTATTTTCCGCGTCACGGGCAACCTTACTGAAACGCAGAACAATACCGCGCTGTCCTTCATGCACAACAAACACTGAGGTATACAAAGCCACCAGTACAGCGACAATAATAACGATGAATGACTTACGCATGATTATTGTCTCCCTACTCTGACAGTATCGTTACGCAGATTATCTGTACGGTTGTAATCTACTGTCCGGTTTGAACTTGAGGATGCTGTCGGACGAGTAACTCGCGGGCTGGAAACAGTTGTATTACCAAGCTGACTTTCCACGGCCGTTTTACCACTGGCTGCATCGCTACGGAACATTTGCTCTAATGGCAAGACCATCAGGTTATTACTGTTCTCATTAGCAATAATTTTGCGGGTATTACTCAGTACTTTTTCCATAGTTTCAATATACAGACGCTCACGGGTAATTTCCGGTGCTGCTTTATATTCAGGCAGCATCTTAGCAAAACTCGCCACTTCACCCTGCGCTTCCAATACCACACGCGCTTTATAAGCCTTAGCATCTTCGATTAATCGTTGAGCCTGACCATTTGCACGCGGTTGAACTTCATTAGCGTAAGCTTCCGCCTCACGAATGTACTGCTGTTCATTTTCCCGGGCAGCAATCGCATCGTCAAATGACGCTTTTACTTCTTCCGGTGGACGGGCAGTCTGGAAGTTAACATCCAGCAAAGTAATACCCATTTTATATGGACGAATCGTTTCTTCCAGTACCTTCTGGGTATCGCTACGTACAATAGTACGGCCTTCTGTCAAGATTTTATCCATAGTGTATTTACCGATAACACCGCGAACCGCGCTGTCGGTTGCCTGACGCAGGCTGTTATCAGGGCTTGTTACGCTATAGAGATAAGCGGCTGGATTAGTCACACGGTACTGAACGTTCATTTCCACGCGAACAACGTTTTCATCGGAAGTCAGCATCACACCGGATGCCGCCAGTTCACGAACAGATTCCACGTTGACCGGAACCACTTCATCAATGAACGTTGGTTTCCAGTTCAGACCTGGCTGCACGATATGGCTCAATTTACCCAAACGGGTAACAACACCACGTTCTGTTTCTTTAATCGTATAGAAACCACTGGCGGCCCAGATCACGACGACCGCGACAACAGCAAGGCTAATAATACGCCCGCCAAATTTTGCCCCCTGATCAGAGCCATTACCCCCCTTATTCCCACCGAAACCACCGAGTTTACTGCTCAGCTTACGGAACAGATCGTCGAGATCAGATGCCCCACGGTTTCGACTACCTTTGTTCCCGCCGGAGTTGCCGCCATTATTATTGCTGCTCCCCCACGGGTCACGGTCTTGTCCGTTGTTCCCGGGCTGATTCCACGCCATGTTTTAGCTCCATTCTTTTATGATTGGTTTTTCAGGCCAAGAGCCGCTTGTAAACAAACCAGCTCTCAATCACACAAGTTTTCAGATATTCATCTGACAAACACATCAGACAATATAATCAAACAAATCCTGTTCTTGTTTGCACAGACGGCGCCAGTCAACAATCGGCATTCTCACTTCAATACCAACTTTGCCGTCCTCTTCTATCCACTCTCTCTCGATTGCCTTAAGTTGATAGAAGCGGCTGCGTAAACGACCCACCTCTGGCGGCAAGCGCAATTCGTAGTGTGCGATTTCACCCGAAAGACGCTCCGTTAACGCTTGTAACAACAACGGGATACCTTCACCGGTTTGCGCCGACAACCAAACTTTGACCGGTAAGTTATCTTCGTTGCGATCAATACGCGGTGTGAAATCTCCCAGCATATCAATCTTATTCATCACCAGCAGTACCGGAATTTCATGAGCTTCAATTTCTTCCAGTACACTGTCAACTGCGGCAATATTTTCGTCAATGCGGCTATCCGCAGCATCGACGATATGCAGCAATAGTGTTGCCTGCCGGGTTTCCTGCAATGTCGCTTTAAATGCCGCAACCAGATCATGAGGCAAATGACGGATAAAACCAACAGTATCAGCCAGCACCGCCGTGCCAACATCATCAACTTCAATCCGCCGCAACGTTGGATCCAGCGTTGCGAACAACTGATCAGCCGCGTAAACCTCAGCGGATGTCATGCGGTTGAATAAGCTCGATTTCCCGGCATTGGTATATCCCACCAAAGAAATCGTCGGTATATCCGCCTTATTCCGCGCCTGACGCCCCTGTTCACGCTGCTTCTCAACCCGATTAAGGCGACCCAGAATCTGGCGGATCCTATCCCGCAGTAAACGCCGGTCTGTTTCAAGCTGAGTTTCCCCCGGCCCCCTTAGACCAATCCCACCTTTTTGACGTTCAAGGTGAGTCCATCCCCGGACAAGACGGGTAGAAAGATGGCGTAACTGTGCCAACTCCACCTGCAACTTCCCTTCGTGGGTCCGCGCTCGCTGAGCAAAAATATCCAGAATCACACCAGTGCGATCGATCACCCGACACTGACAGAGCCGTTCAAGGTTACGCTCTTGCGCAGGGCTAAGAGTATGATTAAACAGCACAACATCAGCACCACTAGCCTGTACAGCCTCAGCAATCTCTTCAGCCTTACCTTCTCCGACAAAATATTTCGGATTAGGTACTTTTCTGCTCCCTGTGACAATTTGAACAGGAACCACACCAGCAGAAGTTACCAGTGATTCAAACTCACTGAGATTGTCTGTGTCTTTATCCTGCGAGAAGAAAATGTGCACCACAACGGCTCGTTCACCGCCTTCATAACGCTCAAACAAAGGTGAGACCTCTCAGGCTGAGTAAAAAACTATAGGAAAAAACATAGGTAAAGTCTCCCTACCTATGTTTTTCTTCATTTTGTTACCGTTCTCAAGCTTATTCAGCGCCATCACTTTCCTGTTGTGCTGCCGGAGCGGAAGCTCCACCAGAGTGGTAATTACCTACACTTGCCCCTACACCCGTATTGCTACTGTGATGAGAAACTGGGCGGGAAGGTACAACAGTCGAGATAGCGTGTTTATAAACCATCTGGCTAACTGTATTTTTCAGTAAAATGACAAACTGGTCAAAAGATTCAATCTGCCCCTGCAATTTGATGCCGTTGACCAAATAAATAGAAACCGGGACCCTTTCACGCCGTAATGCGTTCAGGAACGGATCTTGCAAAGATTGCCCCTTAGCCATTCTATATTTTCCTTATTTTGTTGTTTTTAACTAAGAACCTGGAGGTTCGAAAAATGAACTACTCAAAAATTGCGCTTTGGTACTCATCAATTGTACACAATCAATAAACCTATGCACTAACAACCTGCATAACTGTGCTTAAAGCCTGTTCAGGTTGAAAACTATCCAACCAATGAACCGACTCCCAACCTCTGAGCCAAGTTACCTGACGCTTTGCCAATTGGCGTGTTGCACAAATACCGCGATAAACCATTTCATCGTAGTTAATCTCACCGGAAAGATAGGACCACATCTGGCGATAACCAACACAACGAATAGAAGGTAAATCCACATGCAAATCATGACGAGCATAAAGGGCTTTAACTTCTTCTTCAAATCCTGATTCAAGCATTTGATGAAAACGCGCTTCAATACGTTGATGAAGGAGCTCACGCTTTGCCGGCGCAATAGCAAATTGATGGACACGGTAAGGAAGTACTTCCCCTGACAATCTCGTCAGTTCAGTGAGAGTTTTACCTGAAATAAGAAAAACTTCCAGTGCCCGGGAAAGCCTCTGTGGATCATTGGGATGAATTCTTAACGCTGCCACAGGGTCAACCTTCTGTAGCTGCTGATGCAATGCATTCCATCCTTGCTCTGCTGCCTGCTGCTCTATTTGCGCCCGAATAACCGGATCAGCAGAAGGCAAAGGGGATAAACCTTCAAGTAATGCCTTGAAATAGAGCATAGTTCCGCCAACCAACAGAGGAATACGCCCAGAAGCGGTAATTTCCGCCATTTCCTTCAACGCATCCTGACGGAAGTCAGCCGCAGAATAAGGCTGAGAAGGGTCAAGAATATCGATCAAACGATGAGGCGCCAACGCTTGCTCTTCTGTTGTTGGTTTAGCTGTACCAATATTCATTCCACGATAAATCAACGCAGAATCAACGCTTATCAGTTCCACAGGAAGATGCTGGCGCAAAGCGATAGATAAGGCGGTTTTGCCTGAGGCCGTCGGCCCCATAACAAAGATTGCCGCTGGCAGATGTTGAGTTTTCTGATCACTCATGAGTAAGGAATGCCACCACTGCTTGTAAATCAATTAATTGTAATAGCCCATCTGGTGGAGATTTTACCAGTTGTGGGCAAAGCCGCTCAACATCAGCCAATAACTGTATTGCCTGAGCAACATTCCACGTTTCATGCTCACTGCCAATATGACGAGCAAGCCAAGTTACAATCTGTTCTGCCGATGCTGATGGCTGCTGCGCCAAATAGTTTAACAATTCAGGAATTAATTTGGGCAAATTTTGCTGGCGCAATGGTAACGATACAGCACGTAGTGTTGCTTTTCCATGAGATACAGACGCTTCTATACCAAAAGAGCCTAATAAGTCACTATAACGATTTAAAGCACTAGCTTCTTCCTTACTGAGAACAAGTTTCAGCGGGATCAAAAGAGGTTGTGGTTTCAGTCCTTGCTCCGTTGGTGTTAATTGTACTTGTTTTAACCAGCGTTCAGCGACTGGCAAAGATAACAATCCAATACCTAACGGAGATTCAATCAGAGCGTAGCATGGCAGATATATGCTCAACACTTTACCAAAACTATGACTGTTATTTTTAACCTGAACAGGAACAGATGTCACTTTTGCTGCCACAACAGGAGCGATTCTTGCCGGGAAAAGCTCTCTTTTCTCTTCGGGTTCCGGCACAGATTGCATCAGCTTCTGATACAACTCACCCTGAGGTTTTTGATAATTGTCCCCGTGATACTGACGGTTTTCACCACTGCGGGAAAAACCTGTGCTACTTTTGCCTGACAAAACCTCTTTTGGTGATGACGTTGCCGCAGATGCGGCATTATTTTGCCGGGAAAAATGATTTTCTCCTGCTGATGGGCGGTTTTCCGGCTCCCAGACCGGCGCAGGCTCACAACATGCTATATCCAGCTCAACACCGCTTCCGCGCTGTTTTAATACGGCAGTGACCCCCTGATAGATAAAATCGTGTACCAGACGAGCCTGATGGAAACGAACTTCATGCTTTGCTGGATGTACATTAACATCCACCTGATGCGGATCAACTTCCAGATACAAAACAAAAGCCGGCTGCTGTTCTCCCTTAATCAAATCTTGATAAGCCTGACGGATAGCATGATTAATTAAGCGATCACGCATCATACGTCCATTAACATAGCAATATTGAATGTCTCCACTCGCCGTCGCGTTCATCGGATCCGCAACCCATCCCTTGATGGATAAATCGCCATGCTGCCAGGAAAGAGCAAGTGCCTGCTGCATAAAAGCGGTACCACAAATGGAAGCCAAACGTCGTTCATACTGTGATTCCTCTTTTGCCGGCCGGTACTGGCGAACTAACTTGCCGTTATGATGCAAATTGATTGATACATCCAGACGCGCCAGCGCAATACGCCTGACAACTTCATCAATATGACCAAATTCCGTTTTTTCTGTTCGCAGAAATTTACGCCGCGCGGGTGTGTTATAAAACAGATCTAACACTTCAACCGTACTGCCTACCGGATGGGCAGCCGGCTTCACTGTGACCTCCATATCCCGTCCTTCTGCATATGCTTGCCAGGCTTCATTCTGCTCTTTCGTACGGGAAGTCAATGTCAGACGCGAAACTGAGCTGATACTGGCCAGCGCCTCTCCACGGAACCCCATACTGATAATCGCTTCCAGATCATCCAGTGTGGCAATCTTACTGGTAGCATGACGAGCCAGTGCCAAAGCAAGATCCTGATGATTGATTCCACAACCATTATCACGGACACGGATAAGTTTTACTCCACCGCGTTCAATTTCAATATCAATGCGGCTGGCTCCAGCATCAAGACTATTCTCCATCAACTCCTTTACTACTGATGCAGGACGTTCTACCACTTCGCCAGCAGCGATTTGGTTTGCCAATTGAGGAGGTAAAATCTTGATCGCCATATTTAACCCTTACTTCCTGGCTGTTTTAGGTGCAGCCTGTAATGGATGCGCCAGAAAATAGTTGCGCAATCCACGATGGATAGCGCTTGCCAGCTTATCCTGAAAATCACTGGAACCAAGCAATGCTTCTTCAGCTGAGTTACTGATAAATCCAGTTTCTACCAAAATTGAAGGGATATCCGGTGAACGTAGCACACCCAAACTGGCATGTTCTGGCGAACGTTTATGTAATGAGCCAACTTTGCGCAACTCATTCAAAACCTGTACTGCAACATTATAACCCACCCGTTGAGAGTGACCGAATTGTAAATCCAGTACCGCCTGGCTTAGATAAGGATCTGCACCATTTGCCAATGCATTTCCTGCACCGCCCAGTAATTCAGACTGCTTCTCATGCTGCTCAAGCCAATTACCCAATTCACTGTTTGCACGCTTGTTTGACAGTACCCAGACAGAAGCACCACGCGCACTGCGATTAGGCGCAGCGTCAGCATGAATAGAAACCAGCATATTTGCGCTATGTTTACGCGCAACCTCAGAACGACCAGCAACAGAAATAAAATAATCTCCGTTACGGGTCAAAACGGGTTTGAACATAGGATCATTGCGCAATAGCGCTTCCAATTTGCGCGCGACACTAATAGTGACATTCTTCTCTTTCAGTCCATGTTGCCCGATCGCGCCAGGGTCTTGTCCACCATGTCCTGCATCAATCGCAACAACAACCTGCTGACTCCCCTTGGAAGTAATTTGTGGAGTCGCCTTTTTTGTCGCCGGCTGTTTATTATCAATAATGACTGATTTACTGGCTACCACTTGTGAGCTTTCTCTGAAAACAGGATTACTGACAGATGTACCGGAAGCCCGCAAGGTAAAAATAACCCGATATTCACGACCCGACTGCTTCACTATAGAGTTGACTTTAACTTTATTATTTAGTTCAAACACAATACGTTTTTTTTGTGTATCAGGTGCCTGACTGGCGCGAATTTTCCTCACCAAATCCAGTCCTGGCAGATTCATTGGCAAGCCAATAATATTGGCTGACTGGTGAATATCTACCACTAAACGTTCCGGTGAATGCAATGGGAAAAAACTGTAATCAGGGCGGCCATCTGAAAAAACCATCGTCACTTTGGATTCATTGACACTGTTACTGACGTGAATATTGGATAAAGTCGCCGCTGTCGCGGTTACCACCACTAAACTGCTCATCATGATAAACAGCCAGCAAATTATCATAAAACTGATTTGCCATTTCTTTATCATTATTGCAACTAAAGGGTGCATCATAGTCGGGTGATCCCTCATAAATATTTCAAATTATCTAACAGGCTCTCACCATATTCAGACAAAGCAATAAAATGTGCCTGCCGCCCTTCGGACTGATAACTCAAATATAATTTAATATCTGCATCCGGTAATACGCCTTCTCCTTGCTGAGGCCATTCCACCAGGCAAATAGCATCTTGATGGAAATAATCACGTATTCCCATAAATTCCAACTCTTCCGGGTCAGCCAACCGGTAAAGATCAAAATGATAAACCGGCCTCGGTGTTAAAGCATAAGGTTCAACCAAAGTGTAAGTTGGGCTTTTTACATGCCCTTGATGGCCCAGGGACTGTAAAAAACCACGGCTGAATGTCGTCTTACCCGCGCCTAAATCACCATATAAATAAATTACACTGCCACGATTACAGGCAATCGCAACCGCGCTCCCAAGAGAAACCGTTGCATCTTCATCTTGAAGTGATAAAACAAGTTCTTTCATCGAATAATATCTGCTGTTTTATTAATTCGTCAGCTAAAACGATAACCCTAACACAATTCTATTATCAACATTTAACATCTTCTGCTCAGTTTCGTTGCCAAACTCACTATTTTTGGCCTGCAACAGATTATGCTATACTGCGGCTCCTTGCAGCATAAACTAATTTCCGCCATGGCAACTCCTCTCGATCTCAATCGTCTGACCACAAACATCAAACAATGGGGCCTCTCTCTGGGTTTCCAGCAAGTTGGCATCTGCGATACTGATTTATCAGTAGAAGAACCAAAATTTCAAGAATGGCTGGATAAGCAGCATCATGGAGAGATGGCATGGATGAAGCGCCACGGCATGATGCGTACACGCCCGGATGAACTACTGCCAGGAACATTGAGAGTCATCAGTGTAAGAATGAATTATCTCCCTGCCAAAGCCTCTTTTGCCAGCACGCTAAATGATTCTAAACTCGGCTATATAAGCCGTTATGCTCTAGGAAGAGATTATCACAAACTGCTGCGCCAACGTCTGAAAAAACTGGGTGAACAAATTCAAAACTATTGCCATGATTTTGAATATCAGGAAATTCTTAATTTCCGGCCTTTTGTTGATTCAGCACCAATAATGGAGCGACCACTAGCCGCTAAAGCTGGATTAGGCTGGGTTGGCAAACACTCACTTATCCTTAATAGAGAAGCCGGCTCATGGTTCTTTCTTGGTGAGCTACTGATAAATCTTCCCCTACCTGTAGACACACCACAACAAGAGCAATGTGGCCGCTGTGTAGCCTGTATGACAACCTGCCCAACAGGTGCAATTATCGCCCCTTATACCATTGATGCCCGCCGTTGCATTTCTTACCTCACGATTGAATTGGAAGGTGTTATTCCTAAAGAGTTTCGTCCACTGATGGGAAACCGAATTTATGGTTGTGATGACTGCCAACTTATTTGTCCGTGGAACCGCTTTTCCCAACTAACAGATGAAAATGATTTCAGCCCCCGAGCAACATTACATACGCCGGAATTATTGGATTTATTCAATTGGAGTGAAGAAAAATTCCTAAGAATAACAGAAGGTTCTGCAATCCGCCGTATTGGACATTTACGCTGGTTACGCAATATTGCGGTTGCCTTGGGAAATGCACCATATCAAGACAACATCATTCTGTCTCTGCAACAGAAACTAGGATTAAACACAATGCTTGATGAGCATATTTATTGGGCTATTGACCAACAAATGACTCGCAGAGAAACCAATACTGTCAATGTACAAACTTCGCAACAAAAACGGCTTATCCGAGCGATAACCAAAGGCTTACCCAGAGATGCTTAATTATTAGCCATCCTGGCAGTGTATAAAAAATTCAGATAATTTTCCTGTGAATAAAATAAAAATCCCTTGCTGATCAATGCTCAAAAAAAGCGCAAGTGATCAGTGTGATATTTCTTAACAAAGGACTATTCCGAAAAACTATCAATAACTTATAGAAGAAATATTGATTTCATAAAATATAAGATCAGGAAAATCCGAAAGAAACAGCCTGTGGATAAGTCTGTGTGGTAATTTCAAGGTGTTGTACTTATTTACCAAGAAATCACTTTCTATTCTGTGGATAAAAAATAGAAACCAGCACCGAACCATATAGCCCAAAAATCGAATCAAAACAAGCGAGTATTATCATTGAGGAAGAAACTTGGATAGGGAAGCAAATCTTCTAAATCCCACTTAACTCATTGATTCAACAGAGATTTTTAAATTCATCATCATTGAAAGGAGTGCATTATGTACCACCCTCAAAAGTTTGGCAAGCAGAAGTTGAAAAAACTTTCGGGGCTAAAGGGTCATGCCTTTCTCCTTCCTAATTGTCCTGTGCCAAAGAAAGACAGATAGCCTATAACCAAGCAATAACTCTTAACGGACAAACATCATACATTCGCTATAGAGTCGGCGCACAATTTAAACATTCAGCTAAGGCTTTCACTTGATCTACTGGCTATTACAATGAGACTCTTTTTATTTGTTCAAGGAAGATCTGGACAAACAGTAGGAATCAATAAGCAAGCAATTTTCATGTGCACCGATCATATCGGACTTCGCGCAGCTGTTGCATGCAGATAACAGTAAGACAACTAACTAGCAATGAGGATCAAAAAATGAAAAGATTCACCAAAATTGCAGTAGGTTTTCTCGCGTTAACCGCAGCTCAAATGTCTTTTGCCGCTACCAACAGTTGGTCACAAACAATTCGTGCTCCAAACGTTTACGCTGGAGGCTTCACCAACTCAAACTTCTTTAACACACCGACTTCAGTACCGACAAGGGCAACTATCACAACAGTATCCTGGAATATCGGCTTATATGCCAATGGTGCAACAACTCAGACTTTCAACGTTTGTTACACCCCAAGATATTCCTCCAACCCATCGCAATGCCTGGATGTCTCCGGCAGCCTCAATGGTTCCACAAATACCTTTAGCGGCCAGGATGCCAAAGGTTCCTTTAGAATTAGTGGAATTCTGAGCGGTGGTACTTACCCTGTTTATCCGTATCACTACAATACGATCATAGTCGACTATCAATATTGAGCAACCCGATCTGAAGCCATCAGGCTTCAGATCATTAATGAGAAATTAAATAACGTGGTGCTATCCGGCAACTGAGTCCACCAATAGAGCAGCTGTCGAACTCGCCATTCGAAATTTTTTAGCAGTCAATGTGATAAATGCTTTAGTGGCCGGTGACGATTGACGTTCATCAAACACAGCTAACCCAACGTGCCGTTTCACTTCTGGGTTCAGAGCCTTCTTGATATAGTAAGCTTCGCCAGTCAGCGGTAGAGATGACTCGGCTACAATCGTCACCGCATCCCCACGAACAACCGTAGCCAAAGTGCTTAACAATTGAGACGTTCGATAACGAATATTTGGCTGCAACTTTGCCGACAAGAAAAGCCTGGAAATCAGTTCAGCCGACCCTGCTTCTGTCAACACAAATGGACCGACACACAGATCCTTCAACGTCACCGTATCCTGCGATGCCAAAGGATGATCTGCCGGTAACAAAGCCACCATCTGGTCTTCAAGAATCGGATAAGTGTCGAGTTGGTCTTCCGGCAGAGTCACGAATCCCACATCCACTCGCCTATTCATAAGCCATTGCACGACCTGCTTGTCGGACCCCTCATCGACATGGACCTCAATGCCAGGATAGAGCCTGCGATAATCGGCCAATACCGTTGGCAGCAGCCTCAGGGATGAGGTTGGACCAAACGATCCAATCCGCAGCGTTCCTCTCTTCATTCCCCGGGCATCAGATGCTTCTTGCCGCATGGTTTCAGCCAGACCAAGAATAGCCTGGACTCGCCGAAGCAGGCTTTCCCCGATATCCGTCAGTTCGACAGCTCCCTGATACCGATGAAGCAGATCCACACCAAGCTCCCGTTCAAGAGCCCTGATGGCATGAGAAACCCCCGACTGAGAGATCTTGAGCTGAGCCGCAGCTAAGGTAAAACCTTTCCGTTCAGCAACAACGGCAAAAATTTCGAGCTGAGTTAAAGTCATTATCTCCCCCATGAGTCATCACTCATTTCCGCATGATCATGCATTTAATATAAATATATGCAATGCAGGGATAAAACAATAGATAAGGCATGCCACCAGAGTTCCAAACCATAAATAAAAAAACATTAATAAAAAAGGGGGATTTTATAAGTTATCAATGGGCTTCAGACGGCTCATCTTCCATATGGCCGGAAATCAACGGAACATTCTTATCTCTCCACGGGCTAACACTATCAGCCAGACAGCTTTGATATTTAGCGCTTTATATACGCGTTTCATAGGGTCACACACGACATAGGAAAATGTGAAAATGCAGAAATTCATCGTTAGCGGGAAAACCGCCTCCTTTCCTCACCGTCCTGAAGGACGAAGTTTCCTGGAGGCTAACTGATGAAAAACAACCACACATCAATACAGCCGATCAATAACCATTCAACCTACATCAAGCTGTCTCTTGTAGCCATCATCTGGGGCGGGACATTTGTTGCAGGCCGATACATTTCTGTTGAAACACCGCCCTTACTGTCAGCAAGTCTCAGATTCATTCTTGCAAGCATAACGCTGACAATCTTCCTCATTCTGTCAGGAAAGATGTTCGTCAAGATTAATCTACATCAGCTATTGAAAATCATTGGGCTTGGCTTCTGCGGGATATATACCTACAACCTTTTCTTCTTTTATGGGCTACACCACACGACCGCATCCATAGCATCACTTATCGTGGCATTGAATCCAGCAGTCATGGCGATTTTTTCATATTTCTTTTATAAAGAGAGGCTATCACCATTGAAAATACTGGGGATTATTTTTTGCCTGCTTGGCGCCATGATCGTAATTTTTAGCAAAACACCGCAATTGACTGTTGGAAAAGAGGGTAACTGGTTGGGTGATGCGCTAATCTTCGGCTGTGTTTTAAGCTGGGTTGCTTATAGCGTCTTCTGCAAGAACATTGTGCATGAAATTGGCCCTCTACACACCGTCACATATTCCATCCTGGCAGGCGCTATCATGCTGGCAGCAACGGCCATTTTCACAGGACAAATAAGTTTATCTGCAATAAATGCATTATCCATGACTGACCTCGTCAGCTTACTTTATCTCGGCGCTGTGGGATCAGCAGTGGCTTACATCTGGTATTACGACGGAATCCAAAGAATTGGTTCCACTCGCTCTGGCGTATTCATTGCGCTTAATCCTTTAACTGCGGTATTGCTTGGCGCAGCACTGTTAAACGAGAGATTAACATTTCCCATGTTCGTCGGGGGTGCCCTCGTAGTTGGAGGTATCCTGATCTGCAATAAGACATCAATCCGTACAGAACTTATTCCACAAAAACCTAAATCTGGAATCAAGAATATAGTGAAAACAAAAAATTACAGGAAATAGCTCAGAAATTTCACCCTGTCGACGCTTTTGTTCTGTACCAAAGCGTCGATCTCGCAGAGAAGGGGAGAATTCCGCAATTTTGTTAAATTCACAAGTAAAGATAAAAAGTTTATCAATAACCCAGACGATGTTTACGACATCATGCAACGGGTTCTGTTGCGTTAAAATAGGGTTGATAAAGGAAAAAAGAAAACTTCTGAATTATCGGCATGAAAGTAAGGATTGGAGCGGGAAACGAGACTCGAACTCGCGACCCCGACCTTGGCAAGGTCGTGCTCTACCAACTGAGCTATTCCCGCATTACTGACTGGCTAGTGACAACCTGAAACAATATATTCCGAAACAATATATTGATTTCAAGTCCAAATTTGGAGCGGGAAACGAGACTCGAACTCGCGACCCCAACCTTGGCAAGGTTGTGCTCTACCAACTGAGCTATTCCCGCGTCACTGATTGGCTAATCATAGCCTGAAAAAACATACTGATTACAAATCAAAATTTGGAGCGGGAAACGAGACTCGAACTCGCGACCCCGACCTTGGCAAGGTCGTGCTCTACCAACTGAGCTATTCCCGCATATCTTTCAGTATGCCATACCTGATAAAATTCTTCATCGGTACGGGGAGCGCATTATACGAGAAATCGTTGCGCTCGCAAGCCCCTCAGCGCAAAAAAACAAACTTTTCGGTCAAGTGGTGATTTAATAAACACCAATGCAGGTTAATAACCGTCACACTGAGCTTGCGTTATCATAGCCAACAGAGGACAAAATAAAACTTTCTTATTCCGATTGAATAAAATGTTCCCGATAATAAGCTAATTCAGCCACTGATTCGCGGATATCATCCAATGCCTGATGAGTATTCTGTTTTTTTAATCCAGTCAGGATTTCCGGTTTCCAGCGACGGGCTAATTCTTTCAATGTACTGACATCCAGATAACGATAGTGAAAATAGGCTTCCAGCTCCGGCATATAACGGAACAAAAAACGCCGATCCTGAGCAACACTATTACCACAAATAGGTGAAGCACCCGCAGGAACCCATTGTTCCAGAAACTCAATCGTCGCCTTCTCTGCCGCACGATCATCAATTTTGCTTGCTTTAACACGTTCAACCAACCCACTGCCAGTATGGGTACGCACATTCCATTCATCCATCAGAGCAAGTTGCTCATCAGACTGATAAATCGCAATGACTGGCCCTTCAGCCAGAATATTCAAATTTGCATCGGTGACAATTGTCGCAATTTCAATAATGCGATCCCGCTCTGGATCTAAACCCGTCATTTCCAGATCTATCCAGATAAGATTGTGCTCACTTTTTGACATGTTATATCCTAGGTTGGAGAGATAGTTCTTATTAATGGTGTATCATAGCGCTTTTAACAAATAGCAGCGATCAATATGGAACAAGTGAGGTTCGGTGGCTAAGAATAAATTATCCAAAGGCCAGCAACGGCGGGTACAGGCAAATCATCAGCGCAGACTGAAAAAACAGGATAATAAACCTGAAATGGATGACAGCCAGTTAGGTGAACCTCAGGAAGGGCTGGTTATCAGCCGTTTCGGCCAACATGCAGATGTAGAAGCAGCAGACGGTTCTATACAACGTTGTAATATTCGCAGAACGATCCGTTCATTAGTCACAGGTGATCGGGTGGTATGGCGTCCTTCGCTGCAAACGCAAACGGATGTTAAAGTCAATGGCATTGTTGAAGCGGTTCACGAGCGGACTTCTGTACTGACACGTCCTGACTACTATGATGGCATTAAACCTATCGCCGCCAACATTGACCAAATAGTTATTGTGTCAGCCATTCTCCCTGAACTTTCACTCAATATTATCGATCGCTACCTTGTTGCCTGTGAAACACTGGGCATTGAGCCATTGATTGTGCTGAATAAAATTGACCTATTGGATAAAGAAAGCCGTGAATGGGTCAATGAAGTCATGTCCACATACCATAATATTGGTTACAGAGTATTAAAGTTATCAAGCCATACTGGCGAAGGTATGGAAGAATTACTAAAAACGCTCGCAGGCAGAATCAGTATCTTCGCCGGTCAGTCCGGAGTGGGTAAATCAAGTTTACTGAACACGCTCCTGCCAGAAGATGAAAAAGAAATTCTGGTCAATCAGGTTTCAGAAGCTTCCGGTTTAGGTCAACACACCACCACGGCATCCCGCCTTTATCACTTTCCACATGGCGGTGATGTGATTGATTCCCCAGGTGTACGGGAATTTGGCCTATGGCATTTAACACCAGAACAGATAACTCAGGGTTTCGTCGAATTCCACGATTATCTGGGCCGTTGTAAATTCCGTGATTGTAAACATCGGGATGATCCAGAATGTGCGTTACGGAAAGCAGTAAAAGATAGCGAAATAACTGAAGAACGTTTTGAGAACTATCACCGTATTCTCGACAGTATGGACCAAATTAAACCACGCAAGACGTTTACAGATAACGATAGCTAACTGACATTAAAGAAAAGGACGGGTACAATAGCTCCCTTTTGTCTAATTTGCCGATAAAATAACATCCAAGAGGTTGACGTGCTGGATAACATTAAAATCAGGTTGCATTATTTATTGCCTAAACAAGGAATTACGAATCTGGCAGGCTGGTTTGCAAATAAAAAGGCTGGCTGGCTGACTCAACTGGCAATTAAGGCGTTTGCCCGTGTTTATAAAGTGGATATGAATGAAGCGAAAGCACCTGAGTTTTCCGCCTATACGACATTCAATGAATTCTTTATCCGTCCATTAAAAGAAGATGTTCGCCCGGTTGTCAGCGAAGAACATCAATTAGCGCTGCCTGCTGATGGTATTATCAGTCAGTTAGGTAATATCCGGACAGACCAAATTCTTCAGGCCAAAGGGCACCACTATACCCTTGAAGCTCTGCTAGCCGGCAATCATCAATTGGCGGAGATATTCCGTGATGGGCAGTTTGTAACGACTTACTTATCACCAAAAGATTATCACCGTGTACACATGCCCTGCGATGGATTGCTGAAAGAGATGATCTATGTCCCAGGTGATCTGTTCTCTGTCAATCCATTGACTGCTGCCAACGTACCAAACCTATTTGCTCGTAATGAAAGAGTCATCTGCCTGTTTGATACTCAATTTGGGCCAATGATCCAGATTCTGGTTGGTGCAACTATCGTCGGCAGTATTGAGATGGCCTGGTGTGGAACGGTTACGCCACCACGGGAAGGTATTATCAAACGCTGGACTTACCCTGAAGCCGGTACAACTGGCGCTGTCTCTTTTAAGAAAGGTGAAGAAATGGGGCGCTTCAAACTGGGCTCTACCGTTATTAACCTATTCGCAGCAAATCAGGTGCAGTTAGCCGGGCACTTAAGCAGTGGTTCATCAACCCGCATGGGTGAACTATTAGCCCAGGCGATAATACCTGAAGAACCTACTGATAACATAAGCTAATCCCCTTCCAAGGAGAGCCCTCTATCGTGCGCCTGATTATCAGCTTATTGCTTAGCCTGCTCATTATTAGTCCGGTTTTTGCTGCTACTCAACTTGATGAAAACCAGCTCAAACAAGAACTGAAACAAATTGAATCCAGTAAAAATCCGCAGGATGCAGAAGTTACTCAGGCGCTCCAAGGGGCGCTCAATTGGATTGCTGATACTAAATCTGCTAACGACAGAACACAGAAATATCAGGCTACCATTGATGATTTCCCAAAAATAATCAGAGAGCTTCGCCAAAAGTTACTTGCTGAAAGTGATACTCCCCGCCAAATTCCTGCTAACCAGCCAATCGCAAATCTTGAGCAGCAGATCATTCAGATCAGCAGTCGGTTACTGGACCAGGGTGGACAATTACAGCAAGAACAGGACAAAGGACGGGAAATCAGCGACTCCCTTGGATTATTACCCCAACAACAGTCAGAAGCACGACGTCTCCTGACTGAAGCATCCTCTCGTCTTCAATCATTAGAAACACCCTCCACCCCGTTAGGAGAAGCCCTATTTGCTTTGACTCAAGCCGAAGTAAATGCTCACAAGGCTACAGTGAATGAACTGGAACTAGCTCAACTTTCTGCCAATAACCGGCAGGAAATTTCCCGTATGCGAGTTGATCTGTTCAAAAAGCGTTATCAGCGACTTGATCTTGAGCTGCAACAACTCCGCAGCCAACTTAACGCGCAACGCCAGCAAAAAGCAGAATTAGCGCTGGAACATACAGAAATGCTGGCAGAACAGAGTGGTCAGCTACCAAAATTTCTGCTTGATGAATTGCAACTGAACCGTCATTTATCTCAGGAGCTAAATCAGCAAGCGCAACGAATGAATACTATCGGCTCAAAGCAACGCCAGGCCGCCAGTGATATTATTCAAGTCCGGCAAGCATTGAGCACAATTCGTGAACAGGCCCAATGGCTTGGAGGCTCCACGACGCTTGGAGAAGCACTTCGAACTCAACTTGCCCGTTTACCCGACATGTCTAAGCCTCAGCAACTCGACCGGAATATTGTCAAATTCAGGGTCGATCGGCTGAAATACGAAGATATGCTGGAACAATTACAGAAAGAAACAAAACCAACGCAGGCAAACAACGTTGCACTGACGGCCGAACAAGAGCGGATTTACGATTCGCTGATTCGTACCCGTAAAGAATTACTCAATTCATTATTATCTGGTTATGACAGTGAAATTCTTGAACTAACCAAACTGAAAGTCGCTACCAACCAGCTAAACGATGCACTGACAGAAGTAAAAGAAGCCACCCACCGTTATCTATTCTGGGTCGCAGATGTTAATCCTGTTTCTCTCAATTACCCTATTAATGTTGTACAGGATCTAACCCGCTTATTATCACTGGATACGTTCTCTCAGTTGAGTGGGGCCCTGATAGTCATGCTGACCACTCAGGATACGCTGCTATATCTGCTTGGGGCGCTATTTCTTGTCATATTCAGCGTCGGTTCTCTCCGCCACTATCACGCATTTCTTGAGCGCGCGAGTAACCGCATCGGCAAAGTAACATATGATCACTTCTCGCTTACTTTGCGTACCGTATTCTGGTCGGTTATTGTTGCGTTACCTTTGCCAATGCTCTGGTCTGCGATCGGCTATGGACTGCAAAGCGCCTGGCAGTATCCAATGGCGATCGCCATTGGTTATGGTGTCAGTGCGACGACTCCCGTATTGTGGATCTTTATGCTGAGTGCGACGTTTGCGCATCCAAATGGGCTATTCATCGCCCATTTTCGTTGGCCGGAAGAGCGAGTCAAACGCGCATTGCGATTTTACCAACTCTCTATCTTTGCCATCGTGCCATTGGTGATGGCATTAATCACTTTCGAACATTACAGTGATCGAGAATTTGCCTCCACACTTGGCAGGCTCTGTTTCCTGATATTGTGTGTCTCCTTAAGCTTGATTACCAGCAGCCTGAAACGGGCAAGAGTCCCACTCTATCTGGATAAAAATGGCTCCGGTGAAAACGTTATCAATACTGCTCTCTGGTGGATTTTACTCTCTGCGCCAATAATTGCTGCTCTGGCTTCCATACTGGGCTATTTCAGTACATCACAGGCATTACTGGGACGTTTGGAGACCTCCGTTGCTATCTGGTTCTTCCTGCTGGTTATTTACCACATTATCCGGCGCTGGATGCTGATTCAGCGGCGCAGGATTGCCTTTGAACGGGCAAAACAGCGACGGGCGGAAATTCTGGCTCAACGCGCCAAAGGAGAAGATGATTCAACGGGTTCAAGCAGCATCGAAGGCTCCATTGAGGTTGACGAACCTATTATTGACCTGGATGCAATCAGTGCTCAATCCTTGGGATTGATACGCTCAATTCTGACTATGCTGGCACTGGTTTCACTGATTTTGCTCTGGTCAGAACTCCATTCAGCTTTCTCATTCCTGGAAAATATCCGCCTGTGGGATGTCACCACAACGATAAACAATGTAGAAACAGTTCAACCCATCACAATGGGCTCGGTATTAATTGCCATACTGGTGATTATTATCACGACGCAACTGGTACGTAACCTGCCTGCACTGCTTGAGCTGGCCTTATTGCAACATTTGGAACTAACCCCAGGTACTGGCTTTGCTATTACCACACTAACCAAATACACCATTACGCTGATCGGTGGCTTAGTAGGTTTCTCGCTGATTGGCCTTGAATGGTCAAAACTGCAATGGCTTGTTGCAGCACTGGGTGTTGGGCTTGGTTTTGGCTTACAAGAAATCTTCGCCAACATCGTTTCTGGCCTGATGATCCTGTTTGAAAAACCCATCCGCATTGGTGATACCGTCACCATCCGCAATCTGACCGGCAGCATCACTAAGATCAATACACGGGCAACGACGCTCTCAGATTGGGACCGGAAAGAGATTATTGTTCCTAACAAAGCCTTTATCACTGAGCAATTTATCAACTGGTCATTGTCTGACACCATCACCCGTGTCGTACTGACAATTCCTGCTCCGGCAGAAAATAACAGCGAAGAAATCACCCAAATCCTGTTAAATGCGGCCAAATGCAGCGCTCTGATCCTGGATAACCCGGCACCTGAAGTGTATCTGGTTGATCTCCAGCATGGCATTCAGATATTTGAATTACGTATTTATGCCGCGGAAATGGGGCACCGAATGCCCGTCCGTCATGAAGTCCACCAGCTTATTCTGCAAGAATTTCACAAGCATGGTATTACTCTGCCATTCCCACCCTTTCAGGCTAGCATTGATATAATTGGTCAGAATATCCGCAGTGCGACGACCAATATGTCAGGCCGAAATCCACCACGCCAACCCGGCAGTTTATAAAAAGACAGATAATGAAGAACTGAGCATCCGCGCTTAAATCAACCCACTCTATTTCAGGCAGTTACCGCCATCCTATGCCTGAAATAGACTTTGCGAAGCAATCAATGTCGCCCCACAAGAGTTTTTCATCCCCTCCAGTGCATACATTTGCCCATTAGAACTGTATACCCAGCGTCCCTTCCACGATGGTTTGATTACCACCACATTTGGGACAGGATACCGCATCCCCAACCCGAGCCGCTTTCTTCCCTAACACATCAAAACCGCCATCACCTTGCCACCATGCGAAGTCGAATCTCCAACCAAAATAATGGAACGCAACATCTTTTACCCACTTAACTATTAGTTAAATATTAATTTCAGCTTATGACATTTGCCTATCGTGGCGTTACAACTTGATTAAAACAAACCAACCGAAACCAAACTATTTGAAATAACTAAAATAATCATGTTACCTGAACACCTATAAAATTTACGTCATTCACTGTTTTAAAACGAAATTTACACATCTTTAAAATATCAAGCTTGATATTTATTAGACTGAAATATAAATTAACATTAATATTTGGATACAAAAGAGACAAGTGTAAATATGAACATGAAGGCGAAATGTATGTCTTCGCTAAAACATTACATACCGCCTTCGCCCTCTGCCTGGTCGAAACAAGCTTTCACCGATTAACCGTCATCAATAACGGCACCGGTGAATGCTGGAGATTTTACAATATGCCCGGGCACCAGAAGCTCATGTAACATCATTGAGGAAAAATCATGAAAACCGGACTCCGCTTTTCCTGCACTATCGGCAACCTGGCACCCATGACTTTTACGGTCGTCAATTTTACGTTAGATGAAGCACTTTCATCGTTATTTACCCTGTCTCTGACCTTGGCGGCACCGCGTTCCGATATTGATACGGATACCCTCCTACTCCAGACCGCACAGTTCACCGTCACCCGTGACGAGAGCCCACAACGTGAAGTGAAAGGGTTGGTTGAAAGTGCGGTTATTGGGACCACAAACCGGTATCAAACCCTGTATCACCTGACCGTCAGACCCGAAATGTGGCTGCTGACCCTTGATCAGGACAGCCGCATCTATCACCAACTCAGCGTTCCCGAGATTTTATACAGCCTGCTGAAACAGAAAAAACTCAGGGCCAATATGCGTTTTAATGACCCTCATTCAGTGCGGGAATATACCACCATGAAAAGGGAATCCTCCTACGATTTCTTTACCCGCCTTGCGGCGGAAGAAGGGATTTTCTTCTGGTTCGCCGATGATGGACTCCATGTAAGCGATAGCCATTTAAACATGAGAGCACCGGATACGCTGATCTACAACCCGGATGTCACCAGCGCAATAGAAGAAAATGTTATCTCCAAATGGTCTTTTGGCTCCCACATGCGCCCTGAATCCCTCTCTCAAAAAGACCGGAATTACCACAACCCCAATTATGCCTTGCAGCATAACGCAACGGATTTTGAGGCAGAGAACAGCACACCATTTCACATTTTCGAAAGTTACGGGCGTTTTCTGAAAGACAAAGAGGGCATTCCATTTACCCAATACCGGCTGGAAGCTTTACGTGCCGACAGCAAATCCGGGCAAGCGGACAGTAACTGTATTCGATTAATGCCGGGCAGGATCTTCACGTTAACCCAC